>CAKZRW010000037.1 GCA_937148845.1 uncultured Actinomycetes bacterium
AGTGGCCCTGGGGTGGCTGCCTTTGGTTTACGTCTTGGGCACAGCCGTGTTCCTGCTGCCCTTCAGCCGAGTCGCCGACATCTTCGGACGCAGGCGGCTCTTCGTCATAGGCCTGGCGGTGATCTGGTTGAGCACGCTCATGATGGTCTTCGCCAACTCCTACCCCTGGCTGGTGTCCTTCCGCCTCACCCACGGCATCGGCGGCGCCCTCATCTTCGCCACCTCCACAGCCATGGTCACCCTGATCTACCCGCCCACGCGCCGCGGCTGGGCCATGGGCATCCTGGTCATGTCCGCTTACCTGGGTCAGACTCTGGGGCCGGTGTTAGGCGGAGTCATCGTGTACAACGCCGGCTGGCGGAGCCTCTTCGTGTTCGCTGCGGCGTACGCCTTCGGCAACCTGGTCCTCGACGCCTGGCTGCTCCGCCGAGCGGAGTGGCGTGAAGGGGCCCAGGGCTTCGACTGGAGAGGCTCTTTGATCTACGGGCCCGCGCTGGCTGCGCTACTCCTGGGACTGTCCTGGCTACCGACGGTCCAGGCCATCGTACTCTTCAGCGCAGGCTTGGCAGGCATGGCCGGGTTTGTCTGGTGGGAATCAAGGGCAGCCAAGCCTATTATCGAACTCGGCCTCTTTCGCCACAACCGGCTGTTCGCCCTCTCCAACCTGGCGGCCCTCATTAGTTACGTCAGCGTCTGGGGCGTCACCTTCCTGATGAGCCTCTACCTCCAGTATGTGAAGGGGCTCAGTGCGCAGACGGCGGGATTGGTACTCATCACCGGGGTGGCCCTCCAGGCGGGGTTCTCGCCCGTCGCCGGAAGGTTGGCTGACCGTATCCAGCCCCGCTGGCTGGCAACGCTGGGCATGGGGCTTTGCTTTCTCGGTCTACTTGCTCTGAGTTTCCTCAAAGCCGATAGTTCCTACGCTTTCATCATCCTAGCCTTGTGTCTGCTGGGGCTCGGCTATGCCTTCTTCTCCGGACCCAACCAGACCTCGATCATGGGTAGCGTAGAACGACGACAGGTGACGGTGGCAGGAGCAAGTCTGGGCACCATGCGGGTGATAGGCCAGGCCATGAGCATCGCCATCGCGACACTGGTGCTCGCCCTGGTAGTGGGCCGCCATAACCTTCAACCGTCTGATTATCCCGCTGTGCTCACCGCCGCTCGTATCTCTTTCGCGATAATGACGGCGCTCTGCCTGCTGGGAGCAGTCGTCTCGCTGGTCAGGGGCCCGCTGCGCCGGGAGGCGACTCCCGAGCAGGCCGAAACCCCGGAGCCTACACCGGCCCTGCCTGAGGTCTGAGGTGACCTTCACCACAACGTCATCGAGGCCAAGAACATCTGGCGGAAATCTTCGGCGGTAGCCGGCCGCGGCGAGAGCTTGGTCACCCGGTGCTGGAGAAGCACGCCTTCCACGAGCGCGTCCACATCAGCCTCGGTGTAGCCCACGGCCCTCAGCCCGTTGGGCAAACCCAGGCGCTTGAGCAGCTGTGTGTAAGCCTGGGCAAGCAGCTCCCCGGCATCGTCGGGTCCGGTGTCACGTGTATCCACACCGATGGTCTTGGCAGCCAGCAAGAAGGCTTCGGGATTGGCCGGGCCCATGAAACGGAAGGCCGCCGGCGCTCCCAGACTCACAGCCATACCGTGAGGGATCAGGGGATGGTCCTGCGGATATCCCTCGGCGCGGTAGTCCTTCACCAGGCCCGATATGGGGTAGGACATGCCGTGCGGCAGCGTGACCCCCGCGGAGCCGAAACCCACCCCCGCTATGGTAGAGGCTAGGATCATCTGCGTCCGGGCCTCCAAGTCTTCAGGATCCTCGGTAGCCCGGACCAGGTACTTGGCACCGATCTCAGCCGCCTTCACCGCCCACATGCTGCTGATGGGGTTGGCTCCTTGGTAGGCAGGGCGCAGTCCCGGGTGGGTGGGAGCTTCCCGTTGGTCGAAAGGCAGTGCTGTCAGTGATTCCAGGGCGTGGCAGAACACGTCCAGTCCGGTACAGGCCACAGCCACCCGCGGCAGCGTCCGGGTATTGTGGGGGTCGACGATCCCCAGGCGGGGCCGTAGGGCGCGGTGAGAGATGCCAGTCTTGGCGTGCATCTCAGAGAGATCAAAGATAGCCACCCCCGTGGTCTCGCTGCCGGTGCCCGCAGTGGTAGGAATCGCTACCAGCGGGGCCAGGGGACCCGGGACCGGAGTCCCTTTGCCGACGGGCGCGTTGACGTATTCGAGGAAATCAGCAGGATAGGTGGCGTAAAGGTCCGCGGCTTTGGCCGTGTCGATGGTCGAACCTCCACCTATGGCCAGATACCCGTCAAACTTGCCCTCAGTCGCAAAGGCGATGGCGGCTTTGAAGGAGACGTCAGTCGGCTCGACCCGCACCTGGTCATATACCACCGCCTCGATGCCTTCAGCCTTGAGCGCGTCCAGGGCTATGGTCGCTGTCTCGCTTTCGGTGAGATTAGGGTCTATCACCACCATGACCCGGCGCACGCCCAGAGCTTTCAGGTCGTAGCCGACCTCTCGGGTCGCGCCCAGGCCGAACTTGATGTTCGAAGCATCGATGGTAAAAACCGTCTCCCGCTCCATGGAACGCTCCTCCCTATGCCCTCTCACTCCCGCCGCGGCGACCGACCGCCTGGTCCGGCGAGGTCTTCGAGGCGCTAGATGAACCGCTCGATCAAGCGGTCACTGATGGCATCGACATTGTCGGGTGTGGCCCCGAACTCCTTCACCAGGCGCTCCGCTCGGTCTCTACGCAGGCGGTCGCCCAGATCGGAGAGACCGGCGAACAAGAGACAGCGCCGGCCCACACGATACAGCACTTGTTCCTCGGGGTCGAGGACCAGAAAAGCCCGCAACTCCACCATCATCCGCTCCTTGTCTTCCGGCAGTCTGCCGTTCAGATCTTCGAAGAGGTTGAGCACGTGGTCACTCACCACCATACTGGTTATGCCCTCCAGATGCTCCAAGAAGAGAAGGATCTCGTGGGCGGTCTCCACATCGCTGGCTTTGACAAAACGACCCTCCAGCATGTCCTCATAAAGAGGCGCCCGGTCGGGCACAGCCAGTGTACGGAGCCGGATGAAATCGGGATTGACCTGATTCATGAGATCGGCGGTCTCCAGGGCATTCTCCCGCCACAATTCGCGTCCGCCCAGCCCGGGCATGTAGTAGGCGGAGAGCTCCATACCGGCGGCCTTGACCCGACGTCCTGCCTCTATCTGGACGGCTTTGGTCACCCCTTTGTCCATACGCTGAAGCACCTCGTCCGAACCGCTCTCGAAGCCGATGTGCACGCGGTCGAGACCACGCGCGCGCATCTCCTTGAGATCCTCGAGGGAGATGCGCGCCAGTGTCTTTGAACGGGCATAGGTGGTGATGCGTTCAATCGTGGGGAAGCGCTCCCGCAACAATCCTAGGATGGCGAGCATCTCTTTGGGAGGAACCGACAAGGGGTTGGCGTCCTGCAGGAAGACCGAGCGCATCCCGTTCTGGTACCAGTTCCAGGCAGCCACTTCAGCACCGGGGTCGCGGCGGACCAGGCGAGGAATCGGCGGTTCGGCCAAGGTCGGCCCGGAAGGGCCGAAACTCACCACCGACGGGCCCAGTCCCACTGCCCGCGGGTCGATGGCGCTGATAGCGTCCGCCACCGCCTCGATATCGGCGAGCACATGGGCTAGAGGGCGCCGGCTGAACTGGGTGCCCTTATATACCGGACAGAAGCGGCAACGATTCCACTGGCAATTACGGGTGACCCTGATGAGAAGGCTGCGCGCTTCACTAGGAGGGCGGATGGGCCCCTGTTCGAATCCTTGGTAGGCAGTCACATCACGGTCGGCCATACATCCACCGTCCATAGCTCAAGGTCCAGGCGTTCAGAGCATTTTACCCTTGCGCGGAGGACGAGCGCTGCCCGCTCGCTCCGGGCTCTGACCGCGCCGGGGCGCCCTGCGGCCATACCCGCGGGGAGTCGCTCCGGGCCCCCCTTGCGCGGCCGACTCAGGCCATGAGAGCCTGTTGTCATGCAGGAGAGTCCAGTTTGTCCTATCTGCGGGGCCAGCGAGTGGTCGTCGGTCGAAACCTTCGTCTATGCTCGCCGGGACCGTCCCGTTCGCCGACTTCTGCCCCTGGTCAAGCGCTGGCAGTTGCTGCGCTGGCTGGCGCGGGTCCTTCTGCTGGCTCGGCCCCGCCGCTTAACCGGACGTGCCCGGTTGCTCAGTCCCCACGAGGCACGACTTAGGAGCGTCCTCTACGAGGTATGGTTCCCGGGGCAGAATACCGTCACCTTGACCACCATGTACTGTGGCCGCTGCGAGTTCATGACCTACCTTCCTCGGCCTTCCGCCGAGGATATCCGCGCCAAGTATCGCTACCTGAGCGACCTGAACCCTCCTGCGACCGGCCCGGTCAACACTCCGTCCCCAGCCCCCGCGACAGTTGCGCGAGCAGAGCGCGTGTACAGACTCTGCCTCAAGCACTTGTCGACCCATCCAGACGGCCAGAGCCTCAGCGATCTCCGGGTCCTCGACTACGGGGGTGGAGACGGGAGACTGCTCCAGCCTTTCTTGAGAGAAGGTCACCGCTGTTTTCTCATCGACTACCACCCCCATCCCCTTCCGGGGGTTGTCAAGCTGGCTGACGATTGGACCACCTGTCGCGACGACCGCAGGTACGACGTCATCATCTGCAGCCACGTCCTTGAGCACGTGAGCGACCCCGGCCCGACAGTGGAATTCCTGGCAAGGAGACTGGCCAGGGACGGACTCCTCTATGTTGAGGTACCGCAGGAGATCTGGGGCGGCTTGCGGCTGGAGGCTGACCCAGTAACTCACGTCAACTTTTTCACCCCTTGTGCTCTTGAGTACTTACTCGAGCGCAACGGTCTCGAGGTAGTCGCTAGCCAGACGCAAGTAGGCGACTACGAAGGAGCTACCAGTGAGGTGTTCTGGGCCTTGGCCGCCTTGCGCAGAGGTGGGCCCGCTCTCGAGATCGGCGCTGCCCCCGGGGAACAAGACAGGCTTAGTGAGGGCGTCCCCCATGCGGGAGGAGACCTCCGTAAGCTCCTCTATCCCAGCCGAAGAGCGACTCTGGCTCGCCTGCACCGGCTGTCAAGAAGGTCGGTGCGCCGCGGCAAGCCGAAGCACGACGCCTAAGGGGACTCTGGCGACGCTTCTGCTTCAGAAATGGCGAGTCGGAGCTGGTTGGGGTCTTGCCCGCAGCTTCCCGGCTCTTCCAAACACCACTTGAGATAGGC
>CAKZRW010000038.1 GCA_937148845.1 uncultured Actinomycetes bacterium
CACCGACATGGCGAAGGCGTCGACGATGTGAGTGCCACCATCGAGCACCAGCGTGGACCCGGTCATGAAAGACGATTCGTCGCTCGCCAGATAGACGCACAGTCCGGTGACTTCCTCGGGGGTGGCAATGCGCCGCAGGGGAACGTTCTTGGGAACCCGGCGGAAGACCTCATCCAGGTCAGTGTTGAGAGCTTCGGCCATGGGCTTGAAGTTGTACTCGAGGAGCTCGGTGCGCACCGGTCCCGGGCAGATCACATTGCAGCGGATCCTGTCCTTGCCGTAATCGAGAGCGACCTGTTTGGTCAAGTGGATGAGCCCCGCCTTGGTGGCACAGTAGCCGGGGGAGCCGGGCACACACACGATCCCCGCCAAAGAAGAGATGTTGATGATAGAACCGCCCCCCTGCTTGATCATGTGGGGGATGACCGCCTTCATGGTAAGGAAGGGGCCGGTCAGGTTGATCTCCAGGATCTCCCGCCAGGTGGCCGAGTCCATCTCCACGATGCTACCGGCAGTGCCGATAGCGGCATTGTTGACGAGTACATCCAGCCGGCCCGTGATGCCCAGGGCGGCCTCCACCATGGCGAGCACCGACGCGTCATCCGACACGTCGCCGGCGAAAGTGGTGACGGCTCCCGCCGGTAGACTGGCTGCCACTTCTTCCAGTTTCTCCTTGCGCCGCCCGGTTATACAGACCTTGGCCCCCTCAGCCACGAACCGACGGGTTATGGCCTGCCCGATCCCCGTGCCCCCGCCGGTGATCAGAGCCACCTTGCCTGCAAGCTGCATGTCGAAGCCTCCTTGGGTGTGAAAGTCTGGCTGGAACCCTCATTCCTTGGGCGGGTCACCGTCGTAGCCGCCGTACGGGTTGAGGAAGATCTCCCCCGGCTTGCCCGGCAGCGGGGTGAGCCAATCCGGTGAGCTCTTGGGAAAGAGGAGCCGGGCTTGCCAGTGGATGGCAAAATCCTCGGCCTTCACATGCGGGTAGCGCTTGAACATCAGGTCGACCATCTCTGCCCCGCTCCGCGCCGTGTTATACACCTCGTCGTAATAGTCGAGATAGTCGATGGACCATTCGACACAGTCAGTGTAGGTGCGTGTCGGATCCTCCTGTACCTCTTCAACAAGCTTGATCTTCTCCGCATCACAATGCCCCGGGATGACGATACGAGGCTCGAAGTCGAGCAAGCTGGCGATGTCTTTACGCCACTTTTTGCGCCGCTCCACGTTGCTTTCTATGGGCCACAGGTGACAGTCATGGAAGGCCACATCCGTGGCGCAGACCACCCGCATGGAGGGTATCCAGACAATGGAGTTATGGATGCTATCGCCCTCCAGATCACCGTAGAAGAGGATCTCCTCTCCCTCCAACTCCAACCGAGGCTCCTTCAGGGGCATGGGGATATAGGTGCGCTCGGGAATGTCGGGACCGAAGCGGTCGATGGCCCACAGGTCGACCTTGTCGCTGGAAGTGAACACGATGTCGGATACGGTCTGGGGTAGAGCCACCACCTTCGCATGAGGGAAGGCGTGGGTAAGCACCTGCAGTCCGAAGTGGTGATCCGGATGAAAGTGGGATACGTAGATGTGGGTGAGGTTCTTTCGCGTGAGAATGATCTCCGCCGCCATGCGGTGGCTGTCGCTCAGGCACTGGGAAGCATCGATGAGTACGGCATCTTTCTCCCCATAGATGAGCGTCGAATTGCTGTTGAATCCGAGATAGCTGTGTAGGAACACCTTGTACTTGAGTGCCACGGTCCTCCCCCTATGGTTGGTTGTCGCAGCTTGTAGGTTTATCACACTGGGGAGCTGGGGCCAATGCTCCGAAAGTGGAACCCGAAGCCGACAGAACCACCTGGAGCCGACCACCGCAGCGCACAACGATATTCGGTAGACAGGGCCGGGCCCACCCGCCCGATCAGGTCGCCGCCCGATCAGGTCCCCGCCCTAGAACACGCGGCCGCCCGAGCGGTCGTTCCCCGCGTCCGTGCTTCCCGCTCGGCTACAACTTGCCCGCTAATCTACGAACGGCGACCACACCCAGACCGCCTTGCTGCCCCTGAGGCTGGATGCCAGGGCCACGCGACACCGGGCGATCTCTGCACCGGAGAGCGGTCCGATCACCAACACGCCACTGCGCACTTGCCAAGGCGCTATCTTCTGAGGCGCGGTCAACGAAAGCGCTCCGGGGAGTACCCCGCCACTGCCGTCGCCAGTGGCTGGGCTCTCTCGCTCCAGCATGTAGTAACGAGGCTTGCCTGCCTTCTTGTCCCAAGTGACGCTCAAGTAGCAGGCACCATCGGGCAAGCGATACAGCGTCGCCCTTTCGATCCGCACAGGTTCCTGGGGAGCGTAAGCCTCCGCCGGGGCTGACCCCAGGAGAGCGGCAAGTAGCGCAGCAGCTCCCGCCACCAGTAGCGCCCCCAACACCCACAAGAAGGTCGACCTGCGCACCTCTACCACCGCCCTTCACGCTGCCCGCTCGCTCAGGCAGTCCACTCTGCGCCGTCCGTTCGCTCCAGCCAGCTTCATCAGAGCTTTCTCAGCCTCCCGGCGTCTCGGCGATCGCTTGTCCTTCTCGGTTTCTACAAGCCCGCCCCGATTCCTGCCTCTAACCGCTCCCGGGCCAGGGTCTGGGGCCGGTAGTCAGCAGGATTCCACTTCTCCACTTCGATCAAACACGAATTGGCGGCTGTCGAGTGGGAATGCTTGATCTGCATCCGACTCGGAGTGAGGATGTTCACACAGCCTCCCCGGTCGTCGCTCTCACCCGGCAGGCCCAACGGGTCATACACCGCCGACGACTCGTAAGAATGCACCAGGCCCGGCCGCACCCTTTCGGTCAGGACAGCAGCGCATATCACCGCCCCCCGGTCGTTGTAGAGGCGGACCAGGTCATGGGTCTTGATGTTCCGAGCAGCAGCATCCACCGGATTCAAACGAGCCACCCAATAGTAGTAACCATCAATCTTCACCCGGTGATCCTCGATCTCATTGAGGGCTCCGTCTTTGCCATCATGATGAGTGTGGAAGGAGTAGCGCGGATGGGGAGTGATGAGCTGAAGGGGGTACTTCTCCACCAGCTCCCGGGTCCGAGGTCCTTCCCAGGATTCCCGCCAGGTGAGCAGGGGTGGGCGCTCGGGGTCGTCGGGAGCGAAACGCTTGAGACTGGAGGACTCGAATTCTATGCGGCCTGACTGCGTCTGCAGTCCCCGGCGCCACTCTTCGGTGTAGTCCCCCGGCAGGGGACTTAGCTCGGGTACGTCCTTAAGCCGGTCTTCGGCAAACCAACGGTAAGACACAGGGTCGCGTTGGTTTTCCGGCAGCGGCGGCACCACGTAGTAGCCTTTGCGCAGGAACTTCTTCCAAGAGATAAACCGGGGCAGGTCGGTCGCCTCGAACAAGCGGCGGCACCAGTCCATCTCGCTGCTACCCTCGGCGAAGGCATTGGCCAGCCCCAATCTCTCCGCCAACTCCAAGAAGATCTGGAAGTCGGACTTCGACTCCCCCAAAGGCTCGATGCACTTGTGCTGCATCACCGCCACCCGGTGGTTGCACTGGGTGTAGGCGTGCTCGGCGTAGCCGCCGGGATTGGCGAACTCACTGATATCCCAGCGCTCGAAGTTGGTGCAGGCGGGCAAGATGACATCGGCGAACTTGGCCTCTCCCTCGAACCAGATCGACTGGTTGACCACGAACTCCAGGTTGGACGACCGGTACATACGCGCGTAGCGATTGGTGTCGACCATGGTGCCGATATGGGAGCCGCCGAACTTGTAGTACATGCGGACCGGCGCGTGACCAGGAGCCGGGTAGACGAACTTCTGGAACTGGGTCTCGATGGTCTTACCGTCGCTGAAGTAACCCTCGGCATGCCCTTCCAGGACGGCCTCAGGGATCTTGAGCCGCGGCACAGCCTGCTTGACCGGGTTCATGCTCACCAGCTGGGGCATCCGCTGATACATGTGCAAGGACAGGCCGGTGGCATCGAGGTCTCCCGACATGCCCCCTTCAGCGTACCCAGGGAAGTAGAAGCGGGTGTCAAGCGGCGCCCCCTGCTGGAGACAGCCCAGGTTGACCCCCGGCTTGCCTAGGCCCTGCATAGCCATGAGGTACACCATCCCCCGAGCCCAGTCTGTACCCGTAGCCGTACGGCACGCCCCCCCGAAACCTACGTAGCCACCAGGAGCAAGATAGGTCCGCTTGGTGCCCCATTCCCGGGCCAGCGCACGGACATCCTTGGCCGGCACTCCCGTCTCTTGTTCCTGCCACTCCGGCGTCTTGGGTATGCCGTCGCTCGCTCCCAGGACGTAGGCCTTCCACTTATCGAAGCCCGTCGTCCGCTCGAACACGTACTTCTTGTCGTACAGGTTCTCGGTGATCCACACGTAAGCGATGGCAAGCACCAGGGCACTGTCCGTACCCGGACGGGGCGCCAGCCATTTGCCCCCCAGCCACGCCGCCGTGTGATTGAAGAAGGGATCGATGTGCACCAGGGGAATGCCAAGCTCCCTCAACCAGCGACGACGGATGGTGCCCTCCTGAGCCCCGTAGACCCCGCCAGTGGCCTCGGGGTCACTCGACCAGAAGACGATCATCTCGGCATGCCTTAGACAATCCTCCACCGTGCTGAAAGTCTCGCCGCCTCCCAGCCGAGTGCTCTGGCCCCAGTGGTGGATGGCCCCCCAATACCACCCCTCCCAACTATCAGGGTTATGGACGATAGGCGTCCAGCCGATGAGATTGAAGAAACGGATGCGAGCGGAAAGCCAGTAACCGATGGCCCCCCAGTTCTGGTGAGAGCCGCTTCCGTTCATAATGGCGCCGGGACCATACTCTCGCTTGACCCGCTTGATCTCGCTCGCTACCAGGTCGAGGGCTTCATCCCAGCTGATGCGTTCATAACCGGACAGGCCCCGGTTCTGGGGATTGCGCTCCCCGTTGGGATCGAAGTCTACCCGCTTGAGCGGATAGAGCAGGCGGTCCGGGGAATAGATCAACGACTTCCAGGCCAAGGTGTGGGGGGAGACGGTCGTCCTGTGTGGCGGAGAGAACGTGCGTCCCCGAGCTTTGATCGTCCAAGGCCGCGCGTCCGACTTATCGAACTCCATGGGAGTGATACGGACGATCTTCCCCTCTTTCACGTACACAAAGACGGGGCCTCCGTTGGTGTTGTTGGTGTAACGGACAGTCCCATCCTTCATCTTGACGCCGTAGCGGTAACCGGCGTACAGCATCTTGGTCAGGGTAGTGGTGAACCAGGTGATCAGGTGGTCGGTGCCCGTCACTTCGAGCTGGAAGGTCTTGGCTGCCGAGAGGAACTCTAGCTGATCCCGTTTGGGACGTAGGATGCGGGACGCCACGGCTGCGTCCTGAAAGGACATGAGCACATCGGGTTTGGGGTGGATGCCGCGTTTGGAAGTCACCTTCCCCTGATGGAAGACATACCAGCGACCTTGCGAGTCATCCCGGATCTTCACCTGAGCGACCAAGTCTTCCTTGGCCAACCACTCTCTCACTTCGGGGTAGCGACGGGCCTGGATGCGCATAAGCTGGGCCATACCCCAGGTGGTGACTGCAAAGCGCAGCTTGTCGACGAGGGTGGCAGCCATCACGCGCACCTCCGGCCTCGCAGCCTCTCTTGACGCTCCGTCGCGAGGTCGAACAGGATCGTACCCAGGTTGACGCTCTCCTCGAGGATCACGGAAAGCCGCAGGGGTTCGCAGTCCTTCCAGCTCACTTCCACTTCGTACTCTCCCGACTTGGGCCGCAAGCCGTCGAATCGGAAATCCCCGAAGGCGTCGGTGACCACCGTAGCTGGCAGCTGTTCAATCAGGGCAAAGCCCGGTAATGTCTGCCCCGCCCCAGCTGACTCGCCCTGCTGCCCCGCCCCGGCTGACTCGCGCTGCTGCCCCGGTTTGCGGAGAGTCACTCGGGCCCCGGCCGCACAGTCCGTCGTGCCCCGCTGACATACAGCCACACTGCCCGCTAGGAAACAGGCTTCGAAGCGCCACAGGTTCTTGTAGAGGACGCCAGTGTGGGCCAAAGCAGGGGAGACAGGAGACTCGGCCTCGTTTGCCGCCGCCTTCCCCGCTACCGGTCGCTGGTGAAGCACTGCCAACCCCTCGGCTGCCGCCCGCTCCGCAAAGGTCTCTGCCTCTTCGTACACCACAGAAAGGGCCCCGGGACCGCAGGCCTGCACGCAACGCGGCTGAGACCAACCCTTATCCAGAAGATGAGCGCACAGCGTGCACTTCTGCGGAGTGGAGCTCTCTTCGTCCCACTTGATATGGCCATAGGGACAGGCCTGGACCAACTCCCTGTGGCCCCGCGCCTTATCCGGATCGATCAGGACAATGCCGTCTGCCCGCTTGGAGATCGCACCTCCGGAGCGAGCTACACACGGTGCATCCTCGCAATGAGTGCACAGCGTGGGACGGTAAGCCACATCGACAAGGGGATACTGGCCGCGCTCCCGTATGGGCACCTCTATCCAGCGCATGCCGTGGAGAGGCTGAGGACGAAAATACCCCGGCCAATCGTTTCCCACATGTTCGTCTTTGCAGGCCAGCCTGCAGTTGTTGCAGCCCTGACACAGAGCCACGTCGACTACCAGGTGCCAAGTCTTCATCCTGTGCGCTCCCAGCCCTCGATCGGAACTTGCCTCTTGGAGAAGCAGCCTCGGCTTGCAGTCCACAGGCGGACCAGAACGCGCCCGTAAACTACCGGCCGTTCGGTTGCTTAGCAATGGGCTATAAACTACCGGGCACTAGGTAGTTTGTCAAGAGAAAACAGCCGGCGAAAGTCGGCCCGGACCCTCGGGGAAGGAGAGGGGAAAAGAGAAGGAGAAGGAGCCGGAGACGGGATGGTGAGAAAGGCCAGCTCTCGGACTAGCTCTCTTCCCAAGTGATCAGCGGCAGCTCCGCCGGAACCAGCACGTCCTCGTGTTGGGGAAGAACGCGGACCGTGAAACCGTGCGCGCCGGAGGCCCTGGCAGGAACGACCCCCTCATAGATATGCTCCCCCTTGTCCTCGCCTTTCAGCTCCATAGGTACGGCCCGACCGTTGCGCAGGGCGCCGTCCGGTCGCAGACCGCTATAGTAAGCTTCGACCTTGACCTCGCCCGGGGTCAGACTGCCCAGGTGAACCTTAGCTCTCACCCGGATCTCCTCCCCGACAGCCACCTGGGGCAGGCCGGCAGCCAGTGTGGGGGTCACCGGTACGAAATCCGAGCTGGCTTCATGTTCCACCTCTACCACCCGCACCTCGGGCCACGCTTCTCGCACCCGTTGTTTCCAGGCAACGAGCGCTCTAGCCCGCGCAAAGCCGTTCTCCGCCAAACGGTAGTAGTGTGCCATGGCGGGAAGATAGAACCGCTCGACGTACTGCTTGACCATGCGGTCCGCCGAGAAGATGGGCGCCAGGTAGCGGATGGAGTTCTTCATCATCGCGACCCAACCGTGGGAGATGCCTTCCTTGTCGCGATCGTAGAACAGGGGGATCACTTCTTTCTCGAGCAAGCTGTACAGCCGCTCGGCGTCGTACTCATCCTGGTAGTCGCCGTGCGCGAACTCTTGGCCGTCACCGATCTGCCAACCCACGCCAGGCCGGTAACCTTCCACCCACCAGCCATCCAGGACGGAGAGGTTCAAACCCCCGTTGGGCACCACCTTCATGCCGCTTGTGCCACAGGCTTCGTACGGACGGCGAGGAGTGTTGAGCCAGACGTCGACCCCCTGCACCAAGACCGCGGCTTTGCTCAGATCGTAGTCTTCCAGGAAGACCACCCGGTCCTCGAGCCCTTCGCGCTTGACGACCTCCAGCGTAGCGCGGATGAAATCTTTGCCGGCCCCGTCCCGGGGATGAGCCTTGCCGGAGATGATGAGCTGCACCGGGCGCTCCGGATTGGTAAGAATGGCCTTGAGCCGTTCCACGTCTCGGAAGAGGAGGTTAGCCCGCTTGTAGGTGGCGAAACGGCGCGCGAACCCGATGGTCAGCGCATCGGGCCGCAGCGGGAGATCCGAATCGGTCATCTGGCCCCCGCCGCGTCGGCTGCGGACCTGGGCTCGCACCCATTCCCGGGTCTGGCTCACGAGGCGTTCCCGCAGGCGGGCGTGGGTCAGCCAAAGTTCCAAGTCGGGAATGCGGTCCACCCCCGCCCAGACCTGCGGGTCGGAGGCGTCCTCCCGCCAACGAGGTCCCAAGTAGTGGTCGAAAAGCTGTTCCATCTCACTGGCCACCCAGCTCTTTATGTGCACCCCGTTGGTCACCGACCCGATGGGCATCTCACCCCGAGGAAAGTCGACCCAGCCAGGCTGCATCATGCGAGCGGTGACGCGCCGGTGCAGGCGGCTGACCGCGTTGCGACGAGGAGCATGGCGCAGAGCCAGCACGGCCACATTGAAGTCTTCATTGGGGTCCTCCGGGTGGACTCGTCCCATACGCATGAATTCCTCCGAGTCCAGACCCATGGCCTTGAGCGTGGGACCCAAGTGGTGTTCGATCAAGCCTCTACTGAACAGGTCGAATCCCGCCGAGACGGGGGTGTGGGTGGTGAACAAGCTTCCCGCGCCTGTCGCCTGGCGAGCCTCTAGAAAGGATAGGCCCTCTTCTTCCATGAGCTCCCGGATGCGCTCCACAGTGGCGAAGACGGTGTGACCTTCGTTCAGGTGAACGGCACACGGGCGCGCCCCCAAGGCCCGCAGAGCCCGTACACCCCCGATGCCGAGCACCATCTCCTGGGCAAGCCGCTCTTCGTTCCCGCCGCCGTAGAGCTGAGCAGTGATTTCTTGCGCCCAGGGATCGTTCTCGGGGAGCAGGGTGTCAAGCAGGAACAGGCTGACCCTCCCCACTTGGGCTCTCCATACCCGGGCCCAGACGGTTCTCCCCGCGATGTCGAGGGAGACCTTGAGCGGTTCCCTCGGACCCTCGCCGGCGGGCTGAACCGGACTGGTCACCCGCCAGTCCTCACCGACCGTGACCGGGACAATGGGTAAGGTGCTGAAGTCGTTCGCCTTAAACTCCTCCCGCTGCCAGCCTTCCTCATCCAGCCTCTGGATGAAATAGCCCTGACTGTAAAGCAGTCCGACCGCGACCAAAGGGATCCCCAGACTGCTCGCAGCCTTGAGATGATCGCCCGCCAAGACCCCCAGGCCACCCGAGTAGATAGGCAGAGAGGAGGTAAGGCCGTACTCCATGCAAAAATAGGCGAAGCAAGCCTCGCGGTGTTCTGGATGGTGCAGAGAGAACCAGGTAGGCTCGTTCAGATACCGGTGGAGACTGTCAACCGCTTCGTCCAGATGGGCTAGAAACGCAGCGTCGTTCGCGGCCCATTCCAGTCGCTCACGAGAAATCTTACGGAGGAGTAGAGCCGGGTTACCGCCACACTTCTTGAGCATGACATGGTCGAGGTGCTCGAACACGTCGAAGGCCATGGCATTCCAGGTCCAACGCAGGTTATAGGCAAGCTCCCACAGGCCGTGCAGACGAGGCGGCAGTTTGGGATAAACGACGTAGGGGTGCACCTTGCGCATGAGGCGATTATCCCATGCCGTACACCTTCGTGAAGTCGACCATGGCCTTGACGTTCTCGATCCGCACGTCTTCGGTCTGACCAGAAGCCCCCAAGATGAAGCCGCCCTCCCGCCCGATCGAGTCGATAAGGTCCCGACAATACGCGCAGACATCATCAGGGGTACCCAGCTTGAGCAGCGACAAGGGTACGTTCCCAGCGATACAGGCCCTGTGTCCCAACACCTCCTTGGCCCGCTTCATGTCCACATGATCGAACCAATAGCAGACCTTACCCGGCGGGATGTCAGCCATGGTCTCCAAACGAGAGTTCGCGCCTCCCTCCACCAGCACGAACGGATTGAGTCCCTCTTCTGCCAGGGCTGTGAGCAGTTGCTGGAAGGTCGGCCAGTAGAAGCGTTTGTACTGGTCGAGCGACATGAATCCTTCCACTCCCCCGTGGATGGCTATGAACACCCGAGGATTACCTGAAAGTCTGGCTCCCCGGACCCCCATCTCGACCGCCATGGGGAGCATCTTCTCGGCAGCGGCTTCCAGCTTCTCGGGGCAGCGGTACATATCGAGCATCACCCCTTTGCGCCCGCGCAGGAAGTCCCCGACGAGGTCGAAAGGGGGCTGGGTCATGGCGGCCCAGGCTAAAGGAAAACCGGCCTGGGCCAGGCGACGGCCTAGAGCAGCAAGCCCTGCTACAGTCCTGAGAGCGGCCCTACCCATGTCGCGCAATGCGTTCAAGACCTCCTCCCCTTCAGGAGTCCCGAAAGCGGCGAAGGCAAAGGGGGCCGCGAAGTAGCCCTGGCCTTCCCGAAGGGGAGCCAGAGCGGCTAGTCCTGCCAAACGTACGTAGGCCCGCGGCCAGTACTTCCGCACGATGAAGTCGGAGGGATCATAAAGGAACTCGTCGTACTCCTCCGGTCGCATCACCTCCTCGTCACGGAACTGCCAGCCTGAACCGGCGGGAAGTCCGTGTCCCGCCCATTTCAGATGTCGATACCCGCCCAGGGCCAGAGTGGCCCCTACAGGAGGCATGACCTCCACCATGTCAGACTGGTAGTAGAGAGCGGTTTGGAAGTGAGCTTCGAGCGACCTGTCGATGTCGACCATCTGCTCCTCGGCACTGATGCCCAGCCGCTCGGCGGGGTACGGTCCCGGAACGCCATGCCAGACCGGCACTCGGTCGGGCTTGCGCAGAGCGATGGCGTCAGCGATGCGTTTCTCGCGCTCGGCCAGGAGACGAGCCGCATCGTTCTCGTAGGGAAGGGGGCCTCCGTGCTCCTGAGTAGAGCGCCCTTCCGAGTAGCCAACCCTGGACCCCGTCATGCTTTCACCCCTGTTCGACCTCTGCCGCTTGGTTGGACCTGTGTGGCTCCGTCTGGACTCAGCAGCTCAGCCCGCCTTGACCGCCTGTATGAGCGCCCGGACATTCTCCACCTTTGCTGTAAACGGCACCTCACACCCCGATCCCAGAATGAAGCCTCCGTCATGCCCCATGAAGTCAAGAAGTTCCCCACAGTAGGCCTCTACCTGTTCCGGGGTTCCCAAAGAAAGTAGGGAGGCGTTCACATCCCCCTTCAAGCAGAGGTGACCTTTGAGGATCTCGCGCGCCTTGCGAATATCGGTGGCTCCGTCCAGTTCGACCACGCCACTGGCCCTAGGCAGCTCAAGAAAGTGCGGCAACATGGGATCCCAATTCCCGTCACAGTGAAGCACCGAGACCAGCCCCGCCGCGTGGTAGGCCTCCACCATCCGCTTGATCGAAGGGAAGGAGATCTCGGCAAAGATACGGGGCGAGAGGAAGCTGGCACTGGAACGCATGGCGAAGATGGCCACCCGGTCACCTTTCGCTCTTCTTGCGCTCGTGATGCCGAGTCTGATCATGGCCTCGGTCCCCACCTCGACAGCCTGTTTGACCTTGTCCGCGTTTTCGAAAAGGTCCCGATAGAAAGGCCGCAAAGACCTGGACAGGGAAAACACATCAAACGGCGGAGCCACCCCCGCGTGAAACATGACTGGTAGACCCCGGGCCTGCCAGTACTTGACATTCTTGCCAGTGTTCAGGCCTGCTCTGATAAAGCGCCACAGTACCTTGGGCTTGGCCAGGGGTCCCCGAAGAGGCGGGTTCTGGATGCGTTTCATGAATTCGATGTTCCAAGCATTCCAGCCCTTGCTCAAGATGAGATCATAGTCGGAGGGGAACATGAACTCCTCCTCCACGAACTGGAAAGGCTCATCCGGCCCCAATTCTTTACCCGGGAGTTTGACCCGCATGGACTCGATGTAGGCGGTGTCCCTGGGGTTCATCGGGAAGACCACGTCCGGTCTGCCGACCGTGGCGAAGGTCTTCTCGCAGGCGGAAAGCCAAGCCCGGTTCGAGCGGAAAAGCTGTTCCTGCGTGATGCCTGCGCAACGCCCGGCGAAGGTCACAATGTGTGGATAGACCGGGATCTCAGGCGTAGGCTCCAGCCCGATAGCCCGTGTCAGTTTCTCGAAGGAATCCATGCGAAGCGGCCCCCTTTGCAGACTCGAGAGTTCGCACTCGTGCTGTAAGTAAATCCTATTTGCGTAAACACGATTTACAACGCTACCTCGCCTTGGTGTATGCTGTCAAGAGAGATGGCCAAGTACGTAAGAAGACACCTACGAAAAAGCGGGACCGAGCGCCGCCAAGAGATCCTCGAAGCCACCCTCGAGATCATCAGCGAGCACGGACTGGAGGGCGCCACGGTGAGCCGCATCGCTTCCGCCGTGGGGCTCACACCGGGGGCGCTCTACCGGCACTTCCCCAGCCGCGCTGCGCTCATCTCCGAGGCCAACAAGCTGGCAAATGAACGAGCTCTGGTCTGGATACAAGCCTCTACGGCCTCAGACCCGCTTCGCCGCCTGGAACAGATAGCCGAAGCTCACGCGCGCTGGGCCGCAGATAACTTCAGGACCGTGGTACGTCCGTTCTTCTTGGAGTTGGCCTCCCCGCCCATCGGAGAGGGAGCGGAACCCCTGACGCTGGCTGACTTCAAATCATTCAAAGCGGTGACAGAGATCGCAGAAGAGGGACGGCGCCAGGGTGTGATCAAAGCCGAGGTGTCGCCCGAAGAAGTAGCCTGGGCCCTTCACATGTTCGCTTGGGCTGAGGACATCGCCTTGATGGCGGGCGCGCAGGGCGCCGTCGAAGACGGCACCCTGCGCCGCGCCCTGAAACGCCTGCTCGACACCTTCCGGGCTTAGCCCTCCCCGGCCTGGCATCTTCCGGGCCTAGCGCCCTACCTGGTAGTGATGTAGCCCCGCCACTGCTGCAGATGGTCGGAGTCGGGACGGTCGAGGATGAAGATGCCCACGAAGTCCTTGTAAGGCTCGAAATAGGGGAACTTTTCCCATGCCGCCCAGTCAGGCTTGGTGTAGGTGTGCGCTCGCTCCACCATGGCCTTGCGCCAGCCTTCTGAATCCTCAAACCAGACTTCCGTGATCCGCTGGAAGGGGTTGATGCGCGGTTCGTCGAGCTGCCGGCTTGAGATCATGCGGTTCACCTCAGGGTTCGCGCATACCTCGGGAGCAAAGACCTCCTTGAACCAGGCGTCACCTTCGTCAATGGAGATGCTGTCAGGATACTTGAGCAAGAACAACCAGCGATAGTTGGGCCCAGCGTCAGTCAGACGGCCCTTGCCTTTGAAATCGTCTTCCCAGAAGATCGGAGCAAAAGAGAAGACCAGCGGATGATAGCCGTCCCGACTCCCCTGCCACCCGGATTGCCTCAGCACCTTGCTCGGCGGTTGGCAGGTCATCTCCATGAAATCCTCAGGGAACTCCTCGCCGAAGGCCAGCCCACGCGGCATCCCGGTGCCCTGCTCCTGAAAGATGTTGAACAGCCAATAGTGCTCGGTCATGATCCCGTTGTAAGTGCCGAACTCCTCAGCCCCCTCGGGCAAGGGCAGGGCGTGATAGGTCGCGTACTTGGTGCAATACGGCATGAACTGCGAGATGCTCTCGGGCACGTGCTGCTTGTAGAGCCAGCGAAAGAACTTGGGCCGGTCGTTGTCGGACCGCAGGTGCTGCAGGATGAAGCTCCGCATCGGGCGGAACTCGGGAAAGTAGGCCATGCCCTCTCTATTCCTCCTCGTCGGCCCCGGTCGCTGCGCCGGCGCGCGGTGGTCTTATGGGAGTGAGGTAGTCTTTGTACTTGCGCGTAAGTTCGGGCAGCTTGTCCATGTCGGGGTGGGGTTTAAGAGAGACGTCCCGCAGCTCATCCATGTGGTGGAACTTGCCCGTGAGCAACACGTGCGAATAGGGCCAATCCTCTTCCGACACACTGAATGACACCTTGCCATCCTTGATGCTGAGAGTGCCGCGAACGCCGCAGATACCGCAGATACAGGGATAGATGTCACCTTCGTGTCGGACCTCGACCAGCTTGGAGTGGCAGACAGGACAGATGCCGGGTTCCCCGATGTAGACGGCTTCCTCTAGCGGCTTCTTGAGAGTCTCCGCCACATGACGACCGGAACGACGGGCCCGCTCGAGTTTCTCGGGATGTAGAGCTACTACCCGAGGCAGAGCCACCCAGTTGTAAAGGATGCGATCGACCACTTCGATCTGCATGGTCATGCACAGCATGTTCATCAGGGGAAGGGCCAGGGTGTCCCATTCGCTACCGCCCACCGCGATGAGCGACGCCGCCCGGGGTTTGAAGGACCGCTCGTCCGGTCCGCCCGGCCCCGTCAGGCCCGCCTCTTCGCGGCGTTTCTTGGTGATCAAGCGGAAACCCTGATCATGAGACGGACCCATGCGGTCAGTCAGCACCTTGAGAAGCCCAGGAGGCGATTTCTCGTAGATGGGAGCACCCAGAATGAGTCCATCGCACTCCATCATGGCCTCATCTATGACGGGAAAGTCATCGTTCTTGATGACGCAGCGACCTGGGCCCAGCCGTTCGAACAAGTCGATCACGCAGGAGTTGCAGCCTGTGCAGGGCTTCAAGTCGAAGTCCTGCAGGCGCAGGAATGCGACCTCCGCCCCGGCTTCCTCGGCCCCCATCAGGGCTTCCTTCACCAGGATCTCCGTGTTGCTCATACGTCTGCCGCAGGAAATGCCCAATACCTTCATAACGTTGCTCCTAGACTGGTTGTGTTCATCTCTCCCGGTAGCCGCCCTTTCGGTTGGCTCCGACCCTGGGGCGCCGCTCTCCCCCCTTGCGAAACCCCCGGAGCACATGGACCATCGTATATTCCAATGTACTTCTTGTCAAAGACTCTATTCTTGGTTTTCTGTTCGATATAAGGACGGTGTAGTCAATTCTGGCCCTGGACAATCGCCCCGGCAGCAGACCGAGTAGGACCCGGTCGCTCCGGCAGCTGGAAGCGCCTCATTCCTCAAGAGCGGGGGGCATGTCCGCCTGCCGACTGGCTATCTCTTGTATGAGCGACTCGTACTTCGCTAGCCGTGAGTCGATGTCTACTTCACCGCTCAGGGCCGCCAGCACGCAGAGCCATAACCAGAGATGGGTACGGAGAATGTCGGCCCGGCTGAACTTGTCATCCCAGGAAGCCCGGGCGCTCGCGTTGTGATGAGCTCCCAGCATGCTGTAGGCAAGCAACTCCAGGGGCACACTGGCGGGAGGCGAACCGGCCGGTCGCACGCCCTCGAACTCCTCGGTGATGAAGCCGATGACTTGATCCCAGGCCTGCTGTGCCAGTTTCAGTTTCTCGGCTCTACTTCGCGACCCCTCCGACCTGATTTGGGCCATCACGTCAGAGCCGAACTCATTGGCCCTGGTGTCCGCCAGTAGACGGTAGAGAAGCCTCTCCCCCAGATCGGGGGTCTCCCTGAGTTTGGGCTCGAAGAAAGCGAGGTTCCACGTCAAGAAAGTGTGAAACGACTGGACCAGTAAGTCCAGCTTGCTTGAGAAGTGACTGTAGAAGACCTGAGGCGTGACCTTAGCCTTCTTGATGACTGCGTCCACGTGGGTGCGCGCATAACCCTTCTCGGCGAACTCCTGAGTGGCTACGCGCAGGATCCGCCGCCGGGTGCGTTCGCTCTCTTCTTTGGCCAGATCGATGTCGTCTTGTCCGCTCCGGGCCAGGTCATCCCGGAGTAGCGACTTGATCTCGGCCAGAGAGTGTCCCGCCTGTTTCAGCTCCGTGATCCGTCCCAGCAACCGCACATGGTCCTGTCCGTACAGCGAACGGCTGGCTGCCTTCTTGTGCGGTCGGGGAAGGAGCCCCTCGCGGATGTAGAAATGGATGGTGCTTCGGGGCACACCCGTTCGGCGTTCAAGAGCTGCGATCGTCAGTATCTCAGCGATGGTATCCTCCTCCCTGGACAAGAGCTGAGCACACAGTCCAGCAGACTAACCCTGTCAGCCACCGGCCCGATAACTCAATGATGCTAGTCAATGACTATCCAAGTTATAGCCACAGCGACCTTGCGTCAAGAGCCCGGATGAACTCCTAGCAAACAGGCCTGACACCACATCCTCCCGGGCCTGGAACCATCCGCCAAGGGGGCATGTCGAGATGACCACGCAGGGGCAAGAGTCACCGACCACGCAAGGACGATATCAAACAGGCAGCCCGCCCGGAGCGCCCTCCCTTGACCCGGAGACGATGGCAGCTGTCCTTCAGAAGCACCTGCGGCCCTGGCAGCAAGCGCTGGCCGATCCGGCCGGGGCTCAAGAGGCCGTCCTTTGCCGCTACTTACTGGATTTCGCACGCAGCGAATATGGCCGGAGCCACTCGGCCGAAGAGCTTGCGGCGCGCTCGGCTCCCGGCTCCTCCCTTATCGACGCTTATAGGCGGGCCTTCCCGATCATGACCTACGAGGATTATCAGCCCCTCATGCACGCGATCATGTCCGGGGAGACGCAACTACTCCTCTCCGAAGAGCCCATAGGTTGGGCCATCACCCGAGGCACAGTGGAAGGTGAGTCCAAGCTCATCCCCATGACTCCCACGGACCTGCGGCTGCGCGCAAGCGCAGGTCGGGCCATGATGGCCTACGTGGCGAGTACGGAGCGCTTCGACCTGCTTGGCGGAGTCAACCTCAATCTCAACTTTCCCTCTACTGTCGGTACGGTCCGGGTAGGCGACAGAGACATCAGCTACGGCTACAGCTCCGGTATCTACACCAGATACGTGGCCCAGACCACCCCCATCAAGTCCCTGCCTACGCAAGAGGAGATCGACGCGCTCGGAGGTGGGGTTACGCGTGCGCTTTGGCACGCCCGCTTCGAGTTGGCCCTGGAAAGATGCCGTGAGCAGAACGTCACGTTGGTGGGCGGTGTATGTCAGACAGCGCTCGAGTTCGGGCGCTACCTGCGCAAGCATCACCGTGTCTACCCGAAGGACCTCTGGAAGGTCCAAGTCATGACCTTGGGCAGCACCCCCGGGATAAACACCCGCCACGCTCCGGCCCTTAGAGCATTGTACGGACCGGCCGCCATCCGCGAGATCTACGGCGCGACCGAGGGCATGTTTGGCCAGCAGGCCGACGAAAACAGGGCTTGGGTACCCAATTACGACCTGTACTTCTTCGAGGTCTTGACCCGTTCCGGCATGAAGATGCTCCACGAGATGAAGCCCGGAGAACGAGGCAGTCTGGTGGTGACCACGCCTGTGCTGGCCCGCTACCGGATCGGTGACATCATCCTCGCTCTTCGCCCACCCTATTTCCGTTGCCTTGGCAGAGAGAGATGGTGGACAACCCTTGACTACTACTGGCGGGAGCTCACCAGCCTGAATCTGGGAAGACTCTGACCACCAGCCGGCCGATCGCCTGTCCCGGCGCCTCTCGACGCCTCAGCTACCGCTTCGGGACCAGGCGTCCTACGAGCAGAGCCACGCCTATGGCGATTATCACTAGAGGGCCGATGACCGCCCACTTGCCGTACCAGAGTCCAAAGCCAACACCCAACCAGATGGCGCCCCAGACAAAAGCCCCAGCCAAGGGGCGACGGAACCGGGGTATCGCCAAGCGGATCAAGGCCTCCGCCAGGATTATTACTCCCCCGCCCCAAGCAAAAACAGCCCAACCCTCACTCGTACCGGTAAAGAGGTCCAGATTCTGCAGGAGCAGGGTCACCCCCAGCCAGATGATGATTAGAGCAAAAGACACGAAACCGAGCGGGTTACGCCGGTATTTCTCATCTAGACCCCGACCTTTCTCCTCCTTCTTCTCCCGCTCCTTCTCGTCTTGCTTCTCGTCTTGCTTCTCCTGGGGCTGCTGCTGGTCTTGATGTGGCATCATCTCGCTCCTATCTCTCGGAGTGCGGTCTTGCGGGCACGGATAGTCGGGACCTGGTCTTAGCCGATTCTACTCTCCTTGCCCAGTCTCCTGCCCAGCGGTGAGCCAGGCACGTTGCCCGCTCCCGCCTGCCATGAAGGTCTCCGGATCTCGCAACTGCTCGGGCTCACGAGCCTCTGGCCCTAAGGCAGGCCCAGAATCTTGTGGAGCTGGAGAGAGAGGCGCCAGTCGGGATGTTCCCGTACTAGCGCCACCGCCCGTTCTGCCGACCATGAAGGCCAAGGCAGGCTAGATCCTGCCTCCGCTCGCAAACCGGCGGAGTGCGCCACCGGCTGGACAGATACGCGCGCCCCGGGATGAGCCGCCACCACCCGCTCAGCCGTCGCCTCATCGAGATGCTCATCCACGAGCAGTTTGAGCTCATCGACCAGCCCCACCCATGCTGGAGCAATGAAGTACTCGGGAGGTTTGGGGCTTACTACCACCCAGTCGAAAAGCCGACCGCCCTCGAGCCGCCACTCCGCAGCTGAGCTCGGCACCGTCGGCGGAGGTAGAGTGCCGTTGGTCTCCAGATGGACCCGGGTCTGCCTTTCGTGAGCTGCCCGGGCAAGCTCGGTAACGGCTTCAGCCTGAAGCAGAGGCTCGCCGCCTGTCAGGCAGAGGCGGGGCAGACGCACCAGTTCGATGATCTCCTCGACAGTGAGATCTTTGCCGGCGCCCGGTCTCCAACTCTCCCTCGTATCGCACCAGGTCACGCACCCCAAGCCAAGGGCAGGGGCGTTGCACCCGGCCAGACGGACGAAGGTCATGGGCGTCCCTGCCCAAGAGCCTTCACCCTGGAGGGAATCAAAGACCTCTATCACACGGACCGCAGAAACCTTCTCCTCCCTTCGCCATCGCCGCTCCGCCTAGCGGTCTGGCCGTACCCGGACCGGAGAACGACTCCCTAGACCCAGAGACTGACAAGAACGCCCTAACGAGTGATCTCCACGTAATTGTTGGGACCCTCAGCAAGTCGCACGCGGACCACCGGCAACCCAGCCTCGCTAAGGCGCTCGAAAGCCCAGCTGGCCAAGGCTTCAGCCGTGGGAACAAGGCTGACTACGTCATTGAGCACCCTGTGGTCGAGCTCCTCCACAATCAGCCGGTCGACGTGCTCTCGCAGCTCGGCAAAGTCCATGACCATGCCGGCCGCCGGCCCCGACTCCTGCGGCTTCCCCTCAACGGTCACCTCTAACTCATAGGTGTGCCCATGCAGCCGAGAGCACTTCCCCGGGTGGTGAGGCAGCCGGTGGGCAGCAGCAAAGGTAGTCGCTATGGTGATGGTGGTCCTCATTGTTCAAACGTCCGACGGCGGTCGGCCTGTAGCCGCTGGTCTACCCTCACGCTGCTCGTACGGAAGAGGATCCACCGCCCCGGCTGCAGCGAAGGCTGCCAGTCGTGCTTGGCAGGTGTCACAGACCCCGCAGGCAGGACGACGGCCTTGGTAGCATGAGTGCGTCAAGTGATAAGGAACGTCATGAGCCAGCCCCCAGCGAATGATCTCCGCCTTGTTCCATCGCACAAAGGGAGCTTGTACCCGCAGACCATATTGCGTCCCCAGTCGCACCGCCTGGTCTGCTGCTTCCACGAACTCCGGCCGACAGTCGGGATAGCCGGTGTGGTCGTCCTGATGCACTCCTAGCCAGAGCACGCCCGGGCCGAAAGCGTCCCGCAGACTGGCCATGTGAGCCAGGAACAGGAGATTGCGAGCAGGAACATACGAGGGAGCCACCCCGGTGACAGCTGAAAGGTCACGGCCCTCGGGAAGAGCTAAGTCTGGATCGGTTAGGGCCGAACCGTGGATGGGAGGCAGTTCGATCACGGCGTGCTCCATCCGATAGTGCGCCGCCACCGCCCGAGCAGCCTCCAGCTCCACCGCATGCTTCTGCCCATAGAGGAAGGTATGGGCCTTGACCATCTCGCCCGGATGATTCTGCTTGATCCAGGCCGCCAGCGTCGTCGAGTCCACGCCCCCACTGAGGAGAAGACAGTGCGTCCGCTCCTCCGCAGCAAGAGGTGCCCCCTCTTCCAAGGCGACCTCTTCACCGTGCGTCCGTTGACCCACCGCCGCCTCCCTCAAAGCGACTCCTTCTTGCCGTAGGTGGCGATGACGACGGTCTTTATGTTCCCGCGGACGTTGAAATCGCCCGTGACCCGCATCCAGCGAGGCTCGAGCAACGCCACTAGATCAGCGAGGATCTGGTTGACAGCAGCCTCGTGCGAGATGGGCCGGTCGCGGTATCCGTTGATGTAGAGCTTGAGCGACTTGAGCTCGACGATCCAGGCTGCTGGCTGGTACCGGATCTTGACCAGGGCAAAATCCGGAAAACCCGACCGCGGGCAGAGACAAGTGAACTCAGGCACATCCAAGGCGATGAGATAGGGCCGCTCCGGATTGGGGTTGGGCCAACGTTCCAGCTGGTTCTCGCGGATGGCCCGAGTGCCGTAGAGCTCTTCTTTCTGCGCGTCAGTCATTTCTTCCATGCGAGCAAGTATACCCTGCTGCTATAGTGGGAGCGTCGGTCCGCTCTGCCTGGGAAGGAGTCACATGGACGAGAGAGTCTTCCGCAAGATCCTTTTGGGCTATGACGGTTCTGAGGACTCCGAGAAAGCGGCCAACCTCGCCATGAGCCTGGCCCAGAAGTACGAGGCGGCCATCGTCGTGTGCCACGCGTTCGGCCACATGCCCCCCACCACCAAGCCCAGTGAGGTACGGCGTTTGGTCAATCCCGTAGTCGAACGAATCACCAAACTGGGCCTCGCTGTGCAGGTGGCCATGCCGGATGCCCTCCCCGCCCAAGGCATCCTGGACGCAGCTGACGAACACCAGGTGGACCT
Source organism: uncultured Actinomycetes bacterium (assembly GCA_937148845.1). GTDB lineage: Bacteria > Actinomycetota > Thermoleophilia > RBG-16-64-13 > RBG-16-64-13 > CAKZRW01. Next base: position 20,638 of record CAKZRW010000038.1, read on the forward strand.
GATCGTCCTGGGGGTCCGGGGCCGCGGCACGTTCGCCAACCTCCTACTGGGCTCCACCGCAGAGCGGGTCCTCCGTTACGCCAAGGTCCCCGTCCTCGTAGCCCGCTGAGGTCGGCGACACCCTGGGATACCTCGGAACGCCCGCGGATACCCCGGTCCGTCTTGGGCATCCTGAAGATCAGCCCCCCTCGCGCGCACTGCCGGCGGTCACCAACCTCACCGTTTTCCTCACTCGCTCCTCGTAGCTACTTGTTATCTTCTCCCGGACATCTTTAAGCAGCCGGGAGTGGGCCTCGCTTACGTATTCGAGGAGCTGGGGACGGGCCACCCGCAGGAAGCGCTCCAGATCGACGAGCATGGCCTTGCGCACTTGCTCTGTCGGGTTGAGCGCGCGATCCAAGAGCCCTCCAAGCACCGAGCCAGCCACCGCGCCCACTGCAGGTGCTGCCAACCCACCTGCGGCGACACTACCTAGCAGGAACCCTCCCAAACCGAACGCCGCCGTACTACGCCTACCTTGGCGGAGCCGGGTAGCAGTGGGCGGTTCTGTCCCCTCGTCCATCTGGAAGGGCCCGATCGCAAGCGGCTCCGCCACCCTGTGCGAATTGCAGGCCCGCCGTAGACGCCATCGGTAGATCAAGAAAGAAGCCAGTCCAGCTCCTGCCAAGAGGCCCGAAGACAACCCCAGGCGCCACGGCTCCCCCCAGCCGATCACCACCGACAGGCCACCCATCACCACTCCCAGAACCACGAACGCCTCCCAGAACCCCGCGCGCCAAGGGAAGGCCCACAAGTCCCTGCGATAAAGATCCCGAAAGACAGTCCCGCTGCTATGGCTGAACCATTTCTCGTACCGCTGTACCACAGCGTCTGCGCGTGTGTTGCACTCCTTGAATATTGCAACAACCATTGCATTCCACTGCGCCTGGAACCGAGACCCTATCTGCCGAAGTTCCGCCCTTGAAGCGCGAGCGATGTAAGCGGTCATCTGCCGCTCGAAGGCCTCCAGAGCCCGCCTCGTGACATCCTCCGCCCACTCTTCTTGTTTTCGGAAGTCTGCCACAATCGCCTCGATCACTTCACGGAGCTCAGCCGGTACGGGGATCTCATCGTCGAAGCCCGCCCAATCCAGGGTCGAATCCACATGTGCCGCCACAATCTCATAGGCGGCTCTCAGGCGAATGAAATCAGCCGCCGACCCCCCCTTGTCAGGGTGCGTGGTGGCCGCCAGTCGCCGGTAAGCCGCCTTAGTCTCCGCGGCACTGGCCCCGCTGGTCAAACCTAGGATGCGATAAGCCTCCCGCAATGTCATAGGTGGATGATAGCAAGGGGGCCTTGGAGGAGGCGGGGGTCCCGCCGGCTATCCGTGCTTGCACAGCGGGCCTTTGGCTGCTATTAGAGAGCATATGGACTTCCGCTCACCCATTCGCAATGCGCTCGCACTCTTCCGCGTCCCGCAGATGCTCCCCGTCACCGGATTCGCGGCCCTCATCCTAGTGGGTTCCGCGCTGCTCTGGGCCCCTTGGTCGCATGAGCCGGGTGCTGTCAGCTACCTAGACGCGCTTTTTACTTCCACCTCGGCTGTCTGCGTCACCGGGTTGGTGACCGTCTCCACTGCCCAGGATTTCACGGTGGCAGGCCAAGTGATCATCCTTCTGCTCATCCAGATAGGAGGGTTGGGAGTCATGACCTACGCCGCCATGGTGCTCAGTCTCCTGCGGCGACGACTTTCTCTACGAGCCCAGGCCGCCCTTCACGAATCACTGTTCCAGAAGGAAGAAGCCCGCGACTTCCGCCGCCGGTTCAAGCAGATACTCTTTCTCACTCTTGGTATTGAATGCCTGGGCGCTCTGGCACTGTTTTTCAGCTTGCTCCCGCACACCCCTGGTCTCCGGGCTGCTTGGTCAGGCGTCTTTCATGCGGTCTCCGCCTTCTGCAACGCCGGCTTCTCCATCCTGCCAGGCAACCTCGCTGACGTACGGGACAACCACTTGTTCATCGCCATCATCATGATCCTCATCATCTTGGGCGGGCTGGGTTTCACGGTCCTGCACGAATCCCTGGGGGAGATGCGTCGAACATTGCTGCGCAGACCTCCCGTGAGAGTCCGCCGATTCACCCTGCACACTATGGTGGTGCTGAGAACAAGTCTGCTTCTCATCTTGGCCGGCTTTGTGCTCCTTGTTCTGTTCGGTGTGACTGGACACGAGGGCAGTTGGGGAGCCAAGCTGGAGGCGGCCCTTTTCCATTCCATATCGGCGCGTACGGCAGGGTTCAATACCGTGGATGTCGCCGCTCTCCCCCTGGCCTCCCTCTTGGTTCTTACCGTTCTCATGTTTGTCGGCGGGTCCCCCGGTTCTTGCGCGGGAGGAGTCAAGACCAGTTCCCTGGCTGTACTCTTTGCCCGGGTCCGAGCTTATTTCCTCGGAGAAGAAGATCCCCATCTGCTGGGTCGCAGGATCGACCGTGACCTTGTGCGTAGCGCAGGACTGCTTCTCGTCCTGGCCGTGGTCTGGAACCTAGTGGGCGTCCTACTCCTCGCTCACTTCGAGAGAGGACGGCCGGAGATAGAGCTTCACAACCTCCTGTTCGAACAAGTGTCGGCTTTCGGGACGGTCGGCCTCTCGACGGCGAGCACCACGGCGGGCCTCAGCACCGCCGGCAAGCTCTGGATCATCGTCACCATGTACGTGGGTCGTCTGGGTCCCCTCACTCTGGCCAGTCTCGCCACTTATCGCAGGCGCTCTCGTATCACATTCCCAGAAGGCAAGGTGATGATCGGATGAACAGGGGAAAGAAACAGGTCTGCGTAATCGGCCTAGGGCATTTCGGCTGGGAGCTGGCCGTGGCCTTGGCTGAACACTGCGAGGTCCTCGCCATAGACCGCGAGCAGGAGCGGGTGGATGAAATCGCCGATAAGGTACAGCGGGCCTTGGCCCTCGATGTGAGGGATGAGACGGCCCTGGCCTCAGCCATCCCGGAGGACTTGGACGAAGCTGTGGTCAGCATGGGCGAAAGCCTCGAGTCAAGCATCCTCTGCACGCTGTATCTGAAGAGACTCAAGGTCCCTGTGGTCCGCGTAAAAGCCCTCTCTGACGATCATGCTGCAGTCCTCCAACAACTCGGCGCCGACGAAGTGATCTTCCCGGAGCGGGAGACCGCCCGCCGAGTGGCCGCCCACATCCTCAACCCCAATCTGCTCGACTTCGTGCCTTTGGTCGGGGACTACAAGGTCATGGGCGTGAAGCTTCCCCCGGGTCTGGAGGACCGGACACTAGCTGACATCGGTTTCCGCTCGCGTTTCGGCGTGCTGGTGATAGCGGTGCAGAAAGCGACCGGCTCTTTGGACATGCTGCCCGGTCCCGACTACCGTCTGGCACGGGGCGACGTGCTGACCGTCGTCGGACGCGAAGCCGACCTGCTCAAAGTCCAGCAAGCCGCGGCGGTCTCCGAGTGAAGAGCGGCCTGAAGCGGTCAGCCACGAGCCCGAGAACCGGCAAGATAGTAACCCCAAGCCTCGCGAAACCGCGACCCAGACAGAGCGAAGCAACAACTACATTGCGACAAAGGTCCCAGATTTGGTAGCGTGAACTCTAGCAGCGGCAGAGCACCCATCCGGGGCGCGCACCGAGCAGAGACAAGATAGCGAAAGAGGGCGGTTACAGGTCTATGAGCTTGGCTGAGCTGGTTCTCCCCACCGAGTCCAAAGAGGGTTCGCGCCGAGCACTTCTTACCTTGAGCGCCATCCTCTTTCTGACCTTCCTCGACACTACCATCATGAGTGTGGCCCTATCCGATTTGCAAGCCACTCTCAACACGACGGTCGCCGACATGCAGTGGATCGTCAACGCATACGCCTTCGTGTTCGCCAGCTTCATGCTCACTTTCGGCTCCCTCGGCGACCGTTATGGGCGAAGGAGAGTGATGCTGGCGGGAGTCGCGGTCTTCGTGGTCGGATCGGTATTTGGGGCCCTGTCCCCGAACACGGAGTCGCTCATCGCGGCGCGCGCCCTGATGGGTCTAGGCGCGGCTGCCTGCGAACCAGGGACGCTCTCGATCTTGCGCCATGTCTTCCCCGACCGAGCCGACCGGGCCCGGGCCTTGGGCATCTGGGCGGCTGTGGCGGGTCTCGCCCTGGCTCTCGGCCCTGTCATCGGCGGACTGCTGGTCGGATTGGGAGGTTGGCCGGCCATCTTCTGGTTCAACCTGGCGGCCGGGGTCGGTGCGTTCGTGGCCGCCCTGTACACGGTGCCCGAGAGTTCTGACCCGGAGTCGGCCCGTTTTGATATCGCCGGATTTGTGCTCGGGCCAGTAATGCTGGGAAGCTTGGTGTTTGCCATCATCCTCGGCGAGACCGCCGGTTACACCGCCCCCCATGTGTTGGCTCTCTTCGCGGTGGCGGTGGCCACGGGCGGTGTGTTTGGGGCAGTCGAGCTGCGCACCAAGGCGCCGATGTTGCGGGTGGATTATCTCAAGCGAGCAGCCTTCTCCGGGTCCCTGGCTGTGGCTTTCGCGACTTACTTCGGGGTGTTCTCGATCTTCTTCTTGACCGCCCTCTACCTCCAGATAGTCCTCGCCTACTCGGCCTTCAGCATCGCGACCCTGTTCGTCCCCATGGCTCTGGGCATGATCGTAGCCTCGGCTCTCGCTGGCCGCTGGGTAGCGGAGTCGGGCCCCCGGGTACCCGTGGCTGTGGGGTGCTTCACAGCCGGGGCGGGCGTACTTTTCACCGACCTGGCCTTGCGTGGAGAGACGGCGCCGTATCTGCCTCTGGTCTTCTCTTTGCTCTTGGCTGGGGTCGGCTTCGGAATCGCCGTGGTTCCCATCACTTCGGTCGCCCTGTCCGCGGTTCCCGCCCGCCACTCAGGCATGGCCGCCTCAGCCACCACCACTGCGCGGGAAGTGGGCACGGTCATCGGAGTGGCCGCTTTGGGCTCACTTTTCAATACGAAACTCATCAACTTCCTGACAGAACGTCTGATCCAACTGGAAGTGCCTGAGGAATGGCGATCGGTGGTCATCGACGCCGTGATCACCGGGAAATTCCAGGGCGCTGAAGAGGCCGAGAAGCTTTACGGTGGGATTGTAGCCAAGGTGGTACAGGCCGCTTATGATGCGGTCCACAGCGGAGTGAGTCTGTCCCTACTTGTAGCAGGGTGCGTCATCCTCGCTTCCGGCTTCGTGGCCTATGCTACCTTTTCTGCCAAGCGGCTGGTCTTCCCGGAATCAGACGAGCCGGAGCCCCCTGTCCAGCAGGCGTAGCGGGCGGCGCCGGCTGGGTCCCGCGTTGGACCCAGCCGGCGCCGCCCCAGGCAACAGCAGACGACAAGGAGCGAAGAACATGGCAGCCAAGAACGCCTTCTACGCCCAGTCGGGCGGTGTGACTGCAGTGATCAACGCCTCAGCCTGCGGGGTGATCGAGACAGCCCGTCGACACCCCGATCACATTGGCAAAGTGTTTGCCGGCCGCAACGGCATCATCGGCGCTTTGACCGAGGACCTCATCGACACCAGCCAAGAGTCGGACGCTGCTATCGCTGCCCTCCGCCACACCCCGGCAGGGGCGTTCGGGTCCTGTCGCTATCGGCTCAAGGACTTGGACAAGGACCCACGGGAATACGAGCGCCTGGTCGAAGTGTTCCGTGCCCACGACATAGGCTACTTCTTCTACAACGGAGGCGGCGACTCGGCCGATACCTGCCTCAAGGTGGCGCGTTTGGCCGAAGAGAAGGGTCTGCCCCTGCAAGCCATCCACATCCCCAAGACGGTCGACAACGATCTCCCCGTGACCGACAACTGTCCCGGCTTCGGCTCCGTGGCAAAGTATGTGGCCGTCTCGACCCGGGAGGCGAGTCTCGACGTCCGCTCCATGGCTAAGACCTCGACCAAGGTCTTCATTTTGGAAGTCATGGGTCGGCACGCGGGGTGGATAGCCGCCGCCGCCGGCCTAGCTGCCGACGAGAAGCTGCCCTTGCCTCTCGTCATCCTGTTCCCGGAGGTCACCTTCGACCGCGAGCGCTTCACTGTCCGAGTGAAGTCTTTGGTCGAAGAAGCCGGCTACTGCACCGTGGTGGTCTCCGAAGGGGTCAAGAATCCGGACGGGACTTTCCTGTCAGACCAGGGTCTCCGGGACGCTTTCGGCCATGCCCAACTGGGCGGCGTTGCTCCCGTGGTGGCCGACATCGTCCGCCAAGACCTCGGCCTCAAGTACCATTGGGCCGTCGCCGACTACCTGCAGCGCGCAGCTCGTCACCTTGCCTCGCGGACCGACGTAGAGCAGGCTTATGCAGTAGGCCAAGCTGCGGTGGACCTGGCAATCGCCGGCGCTAACTCCGTAATGCCCAGCATCATCCGCAAATCCGATGATCCCTACCGGTGGGAGATAGGCTCGGCTCCGCTGTCCGAGATAGCTAATCGGGAGAAGATGATGCCCAGGGAGTTCATCACCGCGGACGGCTTCGGGATCACGCCTGCTTGTCGAGCCTATCTGACCCCGCTCATCCAAGGGGAGGACTACCCGCCGTACGAGAACGGCTTACCAGCTTACGTCACTCTGCGAAACCTGCCCGTGGCCAAGAAGCTGCCCGACTTCAAGCTCTAGATAGGTAAGGATTTAGATCCGCTGCGTCAGCGCTTCTCACGAAGTGCCCTGGCTCGCAGGCGGTTGTTACCCTTTCGCGCGTCGGCTTCTACGAGGCAGGGAAGACCGCCATCCTTCACGCGGGCAAGCGCAGAGTCACGGGCTAGCCGGTGAGGGCCACGTGGTCCTTGGAAGAAGACCGCAGGCTACTAGACGGTCCAGGCTAGGCTGACGACTTGGGTCTCCCGATGGGCCTTGTCGGGGGGTATTGATGATGGGTTTCGTTGATCGCTCATGGGTTGAATTACTCCCCCCTGCCTCTGCCCTCACTGGCCCTGCCAGACCGCTCTTCCGGAATGGTCGATGTAGGCCATGGGATGGCTGTCGGGAGTAGCTAAGACAACCTGGGCAAGGCCGTCAGCAAACGGGGTTGCGAGAGCGAACTGAGGTTCGACGGCCCAAGCCCCGTTCTTGTCGATGTAGCCCCAATTCCCCTTCGGCTTCAGGCTTACGGCGGCTAGACCTTCCGAGAACGGTCTGACCCTCGCGAACCTGGGAGCGACGGCGAACCTTCCCGTCGAGTCGATGAAACCCGCTCGGCCGTACTCGCCATACCATACTGCCCGACCTTCCGAGAAGAAGGGATAGTAGTCGATCGGATCTCCCGCCGGTCGGGTCAACGAGATGACGATGTTTCCGTCCATGTCTATATAGCCGAATCCTTCGCCCACGTCTTCTGCGAGCATTACGAACGCCAGCCCCTCGGAGAATCTCTCCGCTTCAAGGAACTGGAGCTCGATCGCCCAGGAGCCGCTCTTGTCCAGGTACCCCTTCGTGGTTTCCACTCGTTCCAAGCTGACAGGCACGGATTGGTCTGCGACCGCCAAGCCCCCCGAAAAGTAGACGTGCTCGCCATACTTGGGCTCGATGACGAACGCACCTCTCCTGCCGATGCAGCCCGTGAACCGTCGACCTGCGCCGGCGCAAGACCTTCTGAGAACTCCCCAGCGTTACGAATGCGGGGCTCGATCACCCAGGCGCCCGTTCTGTCGATATAGCCCTCCTTGCCAGCTTGAGTCAGACGGGCCCCACATAGCCCTTCATGGAAACCAGTGGTCACGGCAAACGTCGGTTCGATGACCACAACGCCTGTTGCGTCGACGAAGCCGTATTTCCCTGTCTCGTCGTCACCGACCCGGACGCAGCCTAACCCTTCCCGGAAAGGCCTGGCGTCATCAAACTGCGGTCTACGACCACGTCGCCCTGCCGGTCGATGTAACCCCACTTACCAGCAACCATGACAGGGAACAGGGTCATATCGGCCTGTCGGGTTGTCGAAGAGGTCTCGTCTCCGAAGTCGGTCGTTGTCACCTCGCCCGAAGAGCAGCCAGCAAGGAAGACGATCGCCACCCAGAACAGCATGATTGCATCAAGCACGCTGGACCGTGCTGTGATACACCCACCCAGCATGACCCATCCCCTTAGGGGTTCCTTAAATGGCACTAGCCGAGATTCATATCGCGCCCACTAGCCAGCATACTTTCCTTGAGGGGCGTGACCGCCACCAATGGCTAGTGGTTGTCGTTACTTCGCCCAGTTTCACCGCTGGGCTGAAGACAGCGTATAGAACATTTCCGCCCCACAACTGGGCCCAGACGCGGACGGCTGCGTCGTACGGAGTGGCGCCTGCCGGGGCAGAGCGGGCGAACGCTTCCTGGATTGTCGCCTCAAGCTCCCGAGGATGCGCTGTTCGGCGGAGTGTCCCCAGTCTTTGGAAACAGGTGCAAGCAGATGTGGGCACAGGCGTAATCAATGGACTGACATTGCCCGTCGTAATCGTCACCACTTGGGGTCCCGGTCCCCAGTGTAGGCTCGGCCGATTGGGAGGTGTCCCGTTCCAAGCCAGGCTCTGAGAAGAAAAAGTGACAATCTGCAGGGAGGGACTATATGGCGGGACCCCGGTTCGTACTACTAACAGACGGAATCGCGGAATTTGCGGGCGTTTGAGAGGGTCTCCGAGGGCGACAACGGGGTCTGGATGCAAGTTCAAACCCGATCGCGCCCCGATTCACGGTACTCTGTATCTTTAGGATCGGCCGAGAGTAGTGAACATGCGTAGGGCGTGAAGTCTCGTACTGGCGATGATTGCGGTCTGGGTTCTCACTCTCTCGTGCAGCGACGGAGACCCCAGCAGCAACACATCCGCGGAATGGGTCACGATCCCGGGGCGGAACGTCTCTCTCAGTGTGCCGGCCTCCTTCAAGGGTGGGGATCCCGCTGACCACGCAGCAATGTGGTTCTTAGGGAAATGGCCGACTCAAGGTCGAATCCCAGGAACGCGACAGCCTTATGTAGTGGCTGGACGTTGCAAAGGCCGGCGCGGATCGAGCGAGCAGTCCATCTCTCATAGCTTGGGTTGCTCCGGATGACGGCGGGCCAGTAACAGGTGTGACGGTCAATTGGTCCCCCGCCAGAACCTATTGGCCGAGAGTTATGGGGATTCGTCAATGCAGGCCCTGGTCAACGCGTACATGGTCGGCCCAACCGACTGGAAGCTTGACAGTCTGAAAGAGCGGGAGGCGAGTGTCATAGTCCGCTACAGAGAAGCGGACCCCAATGCGCCGGCCGAGTACATCGTGATCAAGGTGGTTGGGGACTCGGTCTACACCCTCCGGTACACAGGCCCACAGGATTCCTGGGATGCCCGGTACGAGACTTTCAAGGAGAGTGCTCAAACACTTGACCTGACCCTCTGAGCGCATAGCGGCGCCCCAGCGCGCACGCCGCGGCCCGTCGACTATTCTCGATCCGACCGTCTGTCCCCGGTTCAAGCCGGGGTCAGCGGAGTAAAAAGTGCCAATTTGCAGGCAAAACCCTGCGAAATATGGCGGGACCCGGAATCGAACCGGGGACACCATGATTTTCAG
>CAKZRW010000039.1 GCA_937148845.1 uncultured Actinomycetes bacterium
AGACGGCGCTGATGCACTCCATCGAGGGCAAGCGTGGCGAGCCGCGCCCCAAGCCGCCGTTCCCGGCCGTCTCGGGCCTGTGGGGCAAGCCCACTATCATCAACAACGTCGAGACACTGGCGAACATCCCGCCGATCATCGAGAAGGGGCCGTTCTGGTATTCCAGCTTCGGCACGGAGACCAGTAAGGGCACCAAGGTGTTCGCCCTGGCGGGCAACATCAACAACACGGGGCTCATCGAGGTGCCGTCCGGGCCCACTCTGCGCGAGGTGGTCTACGAGATCGGCGGCGGGATCCCCGGCGGCAAGGAGTTCAAAGCGGCGCAGACCGGCGGCCCATCGGGCGGATGCATCCCGAAGGATCTGCTGGACATTCCGCTGGACTACGAGTCGCTGGCGCAGGCGGGCTCCATAGTGGGATCGGGCGGTCTCATCATCATGGACGAGGACACGTGCATGGTGGACGTGGCCCGGTATTTCCTCAGCTTCACCCAGTCCGAGTCGTGTGGCAAGTGCTCGGCTTGCCGGTTGGGCACGCGGCAGATGCTACGCATCCTCACTCGCATCACCCAGGGCGAAGGACGTGAAGAGGATATCGATCAGCTCTTCGCCCTGGCCCAGTTGGTCAAGGAGTGTTCACTCTGCGGTTTGGGCCAGACGGCCCCGAACCCGGTGCTCTCCACCCTCAATTACTTCCGGGCCGAGTATGAGGCCCACATCAGGGAGAAGCACTGTCCCGCCGCAGTCTGCGACGCTCTGATGATCTCGCCTTGCCAGCACACCTGCCCGGTGGGGATCAACGTGCCGAAATATGTGGCCCAGATCGCTCAGGGTGACTACGTGGGGGCGCTAGCCACTATCCGCGAGCGCAATCCTTTCCCCTCCATCTGCGGCCGAATCTGCCATCATCCCTGCGAGGCTCGCTGCCGGCGGGGGGAGTTGGACTCCCCGGTGGCCATCCGTCTGCTGAAGCGCTTCGCTGCCGACTGGTGCTACGAACGGGGACTGGGAGAGCCGGTGCCGTTTCCGCGCACCAAGGACGAGAGGGTGGCGGTGGTGGGGGCCGGCCCGACCGGGCTGACCTGCGCGTATTTCTTGGCCCGGATGGGGTATCCCGTGACCTGCTTCGAGGCCCTCCCGGTGGCAGGAGGCATGCTGGCGGTGGCTGTACCCGAGTTCCGATTGCCGGCAGCGGTGATCCAGCGTGAGGTCGACTACATCGCCGGCTGTGGCGTGGACATCCAGTACAGCACACCCATCAACGTGAACCGTACTGTAGATGACCTTTTTCGGGAAGGGTATGCTGCCGTCTTCATCGCTTCGGGAGCGCAGCGCAGCCAGCGCATCGGCATTCCGGGGGAAGTGGAAGACCTTCAGGGTCTCTACTACGGCCTGCGCTTCCTACGCGATGTGCGATTGGGGCGGAAGGTGTCAGTGGGCAGGCGGACCGCGGTCATCGGGGGAGGCAACGTGGCTCTCGATTCTGCCCGCACTGCGTTACGCCTCGGCGCAAAGGAGGTCACGGTCTTCTACCGCCGGTCACGAGAAGAGATGCCGGTGTCCGAAGTGGAATATGAGGAGGCTTTAGCCGAAGGGGTCAAGGTGGAATTCCTGACCAGCCCGACCCGCGTCTTGTCGGAGGGTTGGCAGGTGAAGGGTCTCGAATGTGTGCGGATGACGCTGGGAGAGGTCGACTCGGGGGGGAGACGTCGAGCGATGCCTGTGCCGGGCTCGGAGTTCCTCGTGGAGGTTGACACCATCATCGCCGCAGTCGGTCAAGCGCCTGATCTCACTTTCCTTCCCCCCGACAGTGCTCTCGAGCGCACGCGTTGGGAGACCTTGGCGGTGGACAGCAATACGCTGGGGACCAACGTGCCGGGTGTGTTCGCTGGGGGAGATTTCGTCACCGGTCCAGGGATGGTGATCGAGGCCATCGCTGCCGGGCGGCGGGCGGCGCTGGCCATCGAAAAGTACCTGCGGGGGGACACCTCGAACGTGGTGCTATATGAGGGCAAGAAGGAGCGCAGGCTGGAGCCGGGCCTGGCGGCGCGACCTGCCGAAGACACCTGGGAACTGCGGCCCCGCTACGCAGTCCCGACCATTCCGCCCGCCGAAAGAGCGGTGTGTTTCGCCGAGATCGAGATGAACTATGGAGAGGACCAAGCGCGGGCAGAAGCCGGCCGGTGCCTGCGTTGTGATCTGGACTAGTCGCATGCCGGGAGGTCTATGGCCATGAAGTCCATTACCAGACAGAAGAGCCTGGAGCAGATCGAGAGGGGTCTGAGCGACTGGGCTCGGGTATTCATCGTGGGTTGCGGCACCTGTACCACGGCCACTATGACGGGTGGTCTGGAACAAGTCCTTGAGATGAAAGAGCAGCTCGAAAAGATGGACAAGTGGGTCAGCGGGTGGACAGTGATCCCAGTGGCGTGCGACGAAATGACCGCTGTGAGCATCGAGGAGCACGGTCGAGCCATCGCTGACGCAGGATGCGTCCTGGCCATGACCTGCGCGCTGGGAGTGCACCGCTTGAACCAGTACCTGGAGCGGCCAGTGGTCCCTGCCCTTGACACTCTCTTCATCGGGGTGGAGGAAACGCCCGGCTGCTTCCGTGAGGTCTGCGGGCAGTGCGGAGAATGCGTGCTGGGAGAGACCGCCGGCATCTGTCCGGTGGTCACCTGCCACAAGGGGCTTGTCAACGGGCCTTGTGGAGGTACCAACCGCGGCAAGTGCGAGGTGGACAAGGAACGGGACTGCGCCTGGTCACTCATCTACGCGCGCCTCAAAGCCCAGGGTCGGCTTCAGGCCATGAGGAATTATCAGCCGCCCCGGAACCATCATCGCATGCCCCGACCGCGGGTCACGCGCCTTGTCTAAAGGGGGGAAGATGGCATCTCGGTTCAGACAAGCGCTCAACTCCAGTGAGTTCGTGGTGACCAGCGAGATAGCCCCGCCCAAAGGGATCAACCTGGAGACGATGACCCACCATGTCGACCTCCTCAAAGACAGGGTCCACGGCCTGAACGTGACCGACCACCAAAGCTCGGTCATGCGCTACCCCTCTTTGGGCGGGTGTCTACTTATCAAGGAGCGCGGCGGCGAGCCTATCTTGCAGATGACGTGTCGTGACCGCAATCGGCTGGCGCTGGAAGCGGATCTTCTGTTCGCGGCCAGCAGGGGTATCCAGAACGTGCTTTGCTTGACCGGCGACGCGGTGCCGGTAGGCGATCACAAGGAGGCTGCAGGAGTCTTCGATCTGGACTCGGTACAGCTGCTGAAGGCCATCCGGGAGCTAGAAGCGGGCCGTGACCTGGGGGGGAACACTCTGGACGGCGATGTGGAGTTCTGCGCCGGAGCCATCGTCACTCCTGAGGCGGACCCCCTGGAACCGCAGCTGATCAAGTTCGAGAAGAAAGTGGAAGCGGGAGCGGAGTTCTTCCAGACCCAGGCTATCTATGACTTGGACAATTTCGCTTCGTTCATGGAATTCGCCCGGCAATACCCTGTCAAGATCTTGGCGGGGATCGTTCTCCTTTCCTCAGCCAAGATGGCCCAATACATGAACAACAACGTGCCCGGCATTTTCGTGCCACAGGCTCTGATAGACGAGCTCGCCGCAGCGGTCGCCGCGCCAGACGCTCCCAAGGGGGCCGGTCTGGCCAAAGGCATTGAGATCGCGGGCCGCATGATCCGGGAGATCCGGGAAAACAGACTGTGCGACGGTGTGCACATAATGGCCATCGGCAGAGAGGAGGTAGTCCCCGACATCTTGGCGGCCGCCGGAATGGCGGATTGGCAACCTACGGGCAGAATCGTGTAGACTTAGGAGCGCGCAAGAACGAGGTGACTCGCCGGCGCGCGCCCGTAGCTTAGCTGGTAGAGCAGGGGACTCTTAATCCCAAGGTCGAAGGTTCGAATCCTTCCGGGCGCACCTCGGAGGGAGAACCGGGCTAGAAGTCCAGCCGGGTCAGAAGTCCAGCTCGTAATGAAACACTCCATCGCCGTGGGTACGGCGGACCTTCATGTTGCTGTGGTCGAGAATGGCCTGCATGGGCTTGTTGGCGGTGAGGACCTCAGCGGTGAATCCGGCGATGCCGTTTCGTTTGGCAATAGCAGCCAGGTGCTTGAAGATAAAAGTGCCGATGCCCCGCCCCTGCCAGTCATCTCGGACGATGAAGGCGACTTCGGCTCGGTTGGTCTTCTGATTCAGGTAGTAACCACCGATGGCTATGATCTCCTCGCCGTGGGCTTCGGGGATCGTCCCTACGATGGCGACCTGGGTGCGGTGGTCGATGTAGACGTAGTTGCGCAACTCCTGGCGGGGGATATGCTCCAGATTACGCATGTAGCGGTAGTAGAGCGTCTGTTGCGAGAGCGAGTAGAAAAGGTCGCGCGTGGCAGGTTCGTCGGTCGGGTTCATGGCCCGGAAACGCACCAAGGTCCCGTCATCTAAGATCGTGCTGGTTCTGACTTCTTCCGGGCCGACGAAGATCCTACCTTCCAGGTCGGCCATCTCGGGATGCAACCAGTGGTACTCGATGGCCTTGGCCAGCAGCTGCTCTCGGAAGTCCGGGTGGGCGATGGTGATGAGGGCCATTACTCGTTCCTGTACGCTCTTGCCGCGTAGATAAGCTATCCCGTACTCCGTCACCACGTAGTGCACGGCGGTGCGTGTGGTCACCACCCCTGCGCCTGGCCGCAAAGTAGCGACTATGCGGGACACCTTCCCTCCCTCCGCCGTCGAGGGCAAAGCGATGATGGCTCGCCCCCCGAGGGAACGTCCGGCACCCTGGTTGAAGTCAGCTTGTCCCCCTGCTCCGGAATAGAAGCGGGTGCCCAGAGAGTCCGCACATACCTGCCCGGTGAGATCTACCTCCAGGGCCGTGTTGATGGCCACCATCTTGTTCTGCTGGCCGATGACGACGGGGTCGTTGACGTATTCTGTCGGATTGAACGAGAAGAGCGGATTTCTGTGGACGTAGTCATACAAGCGTCGGCTACCGATAGCAAGGGTAGTGACGATCTTGCCGCGGTCAGTGGATTTCTGAGCTCCGGTGACCGCTCCCGACTCCACGAGTTCGATGATCGAGTCGGTGACGAGCTCCGAATGGATTCCGAGATCTCGCTTGTTCTTGAGATAGGGAACCACCGACTGGGGGATGGTCCCGATGCCGATCTCGAGCGTGGAGCCGTCCTCCACGAGCGAGGCCAGATTCTGACCGATCGCTTTAACCACTTCCTCCGAGGGTTCTGTGCTGGGCTCTTCGGTCGGGGGAAGCACAGACCCGGAATAGGCAGGCCGCGTTGCGGTCGGGTTGGCAGTCCGCACCCTTATTCCCGGGGGTAGCTCCACCAGCGGCTCATCGACAGGGACCAAGATGTCGAGGTCGAGGATGGAGAGGAAACTGTTGCCCAGCGTCCAGGGCATCCGTGGGTTGACCTGGGCGATGATGAGGCCGGCGTTCGCAGCAGCCGTTCTCACGATGTCGACGGATATGCCCAGGCTGCAGCGACCGTGGATGTCAGGTGGTGTGACCTGGATAAGAGCCACGTCGAGCGGCATCTCGCCGCTGGAGAGCAAGCGCGGGATATCGGACAGGGCTATGGGCGTGTAGTTCCCATAGCCTTCCTGGACCATCTGCCGGATGTTGTCCGACACGAAGAAAGTGTTGACAGAGAAGTGGTCGGCCAGCTCTTTTATGGCGTAAGGAGCCTCACCGAAGGTGAGCGACTGCAAGACCTGGAGATCGGTGAGTTCGCGATGGCGTGCGACCAGAGCTCGCACCAGAGCCAGTGGTTGGGCCCCGCCTGTGCCAATGAAGACCCGCTGGCCCGGCTTGATTTTGGCGACCGCCTGCTCGGGGGTCAGGATCATCTTGTGGTAGCGGTGCTGCCACTCGGCGTCGTAGTTGGGGATGTCGACTGTGACCACGGCCATAACGTCTTGCCTACCTACCTCGGCGGCCTAGCGCGGCGGCCAGGCCAACTGGATGCGAGCGTCGACCACCACTGACTCCTCACCTGGCCCTCCCACCATGAAGGGGTTGATATCCAGCTCGGCTATCTGGGGGAAGTCGGTCACCAACTGGCTGATGCGCTGCAGAGCCTCGGCGATCATGGTGATGTCCACGCGCGACTGCCCGCGGAAGCCTTCCAGCAGCTTGTAGGAGCGGGTGCCCACGAGCATACTCATGGCTTCCGCCTGAGTGATGGGGGCCAGGTGGAAGGAGACGTCGTGCAAGACCTCCACGAAGATGCCGCCCAGGCCGAACATCAGCATAGGGCCGAACTGGGGATCCCGAGTCATGCCCAGGATCACTTCCCGCCCTTTCGTCACCATACGCTCCAGGTAGACCCCTTCCAAGAAGGCCTCCGGAGCCGCTCGGCTCACCCGTATCATCATGAGCTCGAAGGAATCAGCTACTTCCTGTTCCGTGGTGAGGTTGAGCTTCACACCTCCCACGTCGGACTTGTGGATTATGTCCGGGGATACGATCTTCATGGCTAGCG
>CAKZRW010000040.1 GCA_937148845.1 uncultured Actinomycetes bacterium
GCAGCTGCCAAAGGCGCCCAGTTCCCCGATGACCTTCGCTTCTCGGTGGCCAACAGCCCCAACCCCGAGGCCTATCCCATCTGCGGTGCCACCTGGATCCTGGTGTACGACAAGATGAAGGATCCGGCCAAGGCCGCAGCCCTGAAGGCCTTCCTCACCTGGGCTCTGACCGAGGGCACGCCACTGGCCGAGGAGTTGAAATATGCCCCGCTACCTGAGGATCTACGTGCCAAGGCGCTTGCTAAGGTCGAACTGATTAGCGCCAGCAAGTAGTCAGCGCGGAGCCCCAAACAGGGGTCCTCACTCGCCCCCAACAAGGAGAGAGGACGGCTGAGATGGCAGAGGGAGCCTACACGACACTGGCTCCCTCTGACCGTTCTGCCGGCCGCTGGGCCGGCGGGGGACAGCAGTCCCCGCGGCAGCAGGCTGCTGAGGCAAGTGGACCCTCTCGACTAGTGATGGAGGCCGCACTGGGGCACCTCTGCGTCATTGGTCCCGCGCTAAGTCACACCCCTGAAGTCCTGTCCCAGAACGTCTTCCGCCAATGAGTGGCTTTGCGCGTGTTTCCGCTGCCGTTGAGCGACCAGATGACCGAGCCCGTATCCTGCTGGTCGAAGACGACGTCACCATCTGCGAGCTACTTGCCTATAACCTGCGACGGGCAGGATACGAAGTGCTCCAGACGCATGACGGCCGGACCGGGCTTGAGCTGGCTCTTCGGGAGAGAATCGACCTCGTCCTCATGGACATCCTCTTGCCTGGGCTAGATGGCATGAGTGTCAGTCGGGAGATCCTAAGGGCCAAGCCTCGACTTCCCATCATCATGTTGTCTGCGGTCGGCGAACGCGAGAGGGTGCTCGAGGGGTTTGCCCTGGGTGCGGACGATTACATTACAAAACCATTCGACCTCGAACTACTTCTCGCCCGTGTTGCCGCCAGTCTACGGCGAGCCGCGGCCAGTCAGGAACCGGTCCCGAGCCTGGCGGTGCGCCCCGGCCTGAGTCTTGGCGACCTGGAACTGGACCGCAACACGCACTCGGTCAGGAGCCGTGGTAAGGAGATACCCCTGACTCCCAAAGAGCATGATCTCCTCCATCTTCTGATGAGTCAGCCCGGTCGCCTCTTCTCCAAGGAGGAGATCACACGCGCTGTCTGGCATCATCGGTATCTGTCCACCTCCCGCACTTTGGACGTGCATATGCGCCGACTTCGGCGCAAGTTGCGCGAAGTCGGCGCCGACGTCACGATTCAGGTGATTCGAGGCGTAGGTTACCGTCTGGCTCCAGACCGCACGGCTCGCCAGCGATCATAGACCCCGAGGCTTGCAGCAAAGCCACTGTGGACTGCAGGAGACTCCGGTGGCCTTGGGGGTAAGTAGGTCGCGGTCCAGTCTCAGTCTATGTACACCACTGTACCGCGAGCTACGCGCTCCATGCGCCTGAACTTGTCGGGGTCGTTGGCATAACCCAAGGCAAGGCCGCACTCGAGAGCGTAACCCTCCGGGATGCCCGTTTCTCGTGCCAAGGCTCCGTTAGCCGGGTCGTTCAGGGAGTACGCCGGCGAGCGGAGGAAGCAGGAGCCCAAGCCCAGCTCAGTCGCCTGGAGGAGCATGTTTTCCACCGCCACCGCGCAGTTGAGGCCACTGATGGGGACGACGGTGGGGCCGGAAAGAAGAAGCACTACGGGGGCGCCGTAGGTGGGCAGATACCCCGGCAGGTACGCTCGTTCCATCAGGAATTCGTTACCCGAGGCGCGCATCGCCTCCAGGGTCGTCTGGTCGATGCGGGCCAAGAGGTCTCGATTGCGGATGACCGAGATGTTGTAGGGGCCTGCGTTGGGCGCCCAACGTCCAGCGTTCAAGATGGTCTCCAGGTCCTCCGACGAGACCGGTCTGTCAAGGTAAGAGCGGATGCTCTGCCGTTTGATGACTGCTTCTCGTACGTCCACGCATTCTCCTTTCGTCCTTTCGTTGGTCACCCGTTGGCTTAGGTGGTCTCAACCACCCCGGCTATACACGGTCCCGCTGCCACGTGACAAGGGCGAGCAAAAGCTTCTGGGTATTTGGCGCACAGCGCGTCTAGGTCGACCTTCTCCACCTCCACCAAGAAGCCCGAGACCGCCATGCCCACGGTGTTCTTAGAGGTGCAGTTACGGGGCACTATGGTGTTGATGGCTCCGCCCCGGTCGATCTCTCCAGGCACGATAGGGTCGTATTTAGCCCCATGGTCGATGCCCACCACCCCGGGCATTATGCGCTCGGTGACGTAGGCCCCGGCCAGCACGGTACCCCGCTCGTTGTAGATGGCGACCACATCGCCGTGTTTGATGCCCCGCTCCCTAGCATCGGCAGGGTTCATCCACAAGGGATGGTACTGATAGCCGTCGCTACCTCGGATCTTGCAGGTCTCGATCTCCCGGAACCAGGTGACGTCGTCATGCTGGGAGTGTACGCCCCAGCGGGGGTGGTTGCTCACCACCAACAGGGGATACTTCTGGCTGCGTTCGGTGCCCAGGGTCTCTTGGTGGGACTCACCTTGGGGGATCCACTTCGGCACCGGCGGTCTCTCGGGGTCGTCGGGAAAGTGCTCGGCCAGCCCGGTGGAATAGAACTCGATCTTGCCGGTGGGGGTCTGCAAGGGGTGGCCTTCAGGATCCTCGTAGAACTCGATGAGTCCGGCCGGTATCTCCTCCCAATCAGGGTCGGGCGGCACCACGTAGTAACCTTTTTCGTTCAGCTCCTCCCAGGAGATGCGGTCGGCTACGCCCGAGAACTCCCAGCCCGACTTGATGATCTCGGGGATGCTGAGGCCGCCGGTGTACTCTTCCAGCAGACCCAAGCGCTCGGCGATCTTGCAGACCACTTCGTAGTCGCTGAGGGATTCTCCCAGCGGCTCCATACAGCGGGGTTCAGGGAAAAGCATGTCCAGCTGTCCGCTGAAGATGTCGGAGCCGATGTCGTCCTCCTCCAACTTGGTGTTCACTGGCAAGATGACATCGGCGAACAGGCAGTCGTTTTCTATCCAGGGGTGCTGAGCTAGTACGAACTCGATGGACTCGTGGCGCAGGGCCTGGACGAAGTCGTTGCCGCAGTTCCAGCAGGTGATCCAAGAAGGAGAGTCGGTCCAGATCATGTGGATGCGGGAGGCTCCCTCGGCCGGATACCGGTACTTGATGAATTGGTCTTCTCGGCTGCTGCGCATACCGTAGCGGTTGCCGTACCACTCCCCTTTACCTTCCAGGATGAGCTTGGGCACCAGGGTCTTGGGGACGCAGCTCTGCTGCTTCTCCTCTACGGGACCGTCACCCCGATAAGCGGCATCGAGACTTATGATGACTTGCGGTCGGGGAGCAGCCTGCTGCTCGGGGTCACGTCCTAGTGCCCACTCGATCATCTTGGCCTGGTTACAGCCTGGGCGGCCCAAACCTTGCATGGCTAGACACAGCACCTGCAGGCGGGCCGGCTCGGTGGAGTAGGGGCCGCGGATCCCCGGGCCGCCGTTGGAGATGACCACGGTCGTCCGCTTGGAGGCCCACTCATCGGCCAAAGCCTTGATGATGCGGGCCGGGACCCCGGTGATGGGAGCTGCCCACTCCGGGGTCTTGGGCACGCCGTCTTCCTCGCCCAGTACGTAGGCTGCGAACTTCTCCACTCCGTAGGCGTGGGTGGCCAGGTACTCCTTGTCGTAGGTACCCCGGGTGAACCAGCGGTAGGCGATGGCCAGGTATAAAGCTGCGTCGGTGTTGGGCAGGATGGGGATCCACTTGTCGGCGTGTATGGCATTGCCGTAGTTACAATCGGGCGCGATATAGATCTGGCGGATGCCCAGCTCTTTCCAGAAGTAGCAGAAACGGCTGACCAACTGCCCTCCCCAGCCCCAGGGGGTGGTCTCCGGGTCACAGCCCCAGAACAGAAGCAGCTCGGCGTTCTGGGAGATGTCGTAGAGCAGGTTCTTCTGCGGTACCTGCTGGCCGATGTATTCGCAGCCCCAGACATGTTTGGCGCCCCAGTACCAGCCTTCCCAGGAATCCGGGTTACGCACCTGGTGGGTATAGCCACCGAAAAGCTCGAGCAGTTTGCGGGCGCAGCCGTGCGGTCCGTGCACCGTCTTGTTCTCGCCGTGCTGATCGTTCTGATAAAGGATGGCCGTGGGACCGTAAGTCTCTTTGATGCGCAGCATCTCACTGGTGATGATGTCGAGGGCCTCGTCCCAGCTTATGCGCACGTACTTGCTGGTGCCCCGGTTGTGGACGTTGCGCCCCCCGGGCCCTTGGGAGCCGGGAGCGCCCCGGTGATTGAAGTCCACCCGCTTCAAGGGAGAGAGGATGCGAGCGGGCGAGAAGACGCGCTTCTTGTAACAAAGAGAGAGCGGGGGCGGCAGGGTCTTCTCCCCGGGGTCGAAGATCCGGCCCCGGGCGCGCATGACCCGGGGCCGCACTTCTTCCTTGCTGTACTTGTCGTAGAAGCGGGCAGGGCGGATGCGAAGGACCTTGCCGTCGGCTACGTCGACCATGCAGGCGTTGCCGCCCCAGGACACACCGATGAAGCACATGTCGCGCACGATGGTCTTTTCGCCGGAAGGTGGGATGTTCATGCGGGCGTGCGCTTGCCTCACGACAGTCTCCTTTCCTGGGGTGCCGGTCTCAAATCTGCAACTCGCCTTTCCTCTCGAAGGCCACGCCCTAGCTGTAATGCCCTCACACCTTGTTGACAAGGAACAGCCAGGGAGACAAGCCTCTCAGTGCGGTATGGGGTCGCT
>CAKZRW010000041.1 GCA_937148845.1 uncultured Actinomycetes bacterium
GAGCCGCACGATACCTATGATCCTTCGACTGACTACGTGCAGTAGAAGACGTGCCCTGTACGAGGTGCGGTAGATGGCCATGCAGTGGATGGAAGCGCTTAGATGAGGTGTGATCATGGCCGAACGTAAAGAACTCACCGCCGAAGAGAAGGCCAAACCCTATGCCAAGTACTACTACCTGCCGCCGGCTCCGCCGGCGGCCCACCATGCTGAGATGATGGTCGACCTCAAGCCCCTCGACCCGGCGAAGGCCGACCGCATCCAGGACTTGAACAATCTGCTGTCGCCCGGTTACACCGAAGGCGAGAACGGGTACTGTGTCCTCCCCGATGGCAGCGGCTATGTGGCCCTACGCCATCCCCTGCCGGGAGGTACGCCGGAGATGATCGACTGGTGGTTCGCCTGGCACGCGTTGGAAGACCTCCGTTACAAGATCTGGTACCCCGAGATGCATATCGCTGCCCGCCTCGATCCGGAAGATCGGGCCAAGGCCCTTGATGCCTCTCGGCCGCTGCCTCTCCGGTTCCAGGGGCTGACTCATCATGTGGTCGAGGACATCGGCGGCGGTGTGTTGAACGCTGTCGACATCAGCTTTCTCACTCCAGACGACTTCGGGTTCGACAGGGCGCGTTTCCGTCCGCCCTATGCCGAGACGGTGGCTGCCGCCAACGTGGTGGCGCGGGGCCTGGAGGAGCCAGCCGACGCCCCTGGTCTTCCCGTGGCCTTCGTCCATCTGGTGCGTAAGACGGAGGACGGCATCGAGGTACGCAATCGCTTCTGGGTGGGCTACCAGATAGTGGACAAGAAGCCGGTGCTCCAGCTGCCTCCCGGTGCTGCCATCCCCGAGGAGGCGCTTCGGGGTCTGTTCCTCCACGACGTGCAGGAGTTCGCCAACCTGGCGCGGATGCTGCCGGAACTCTACCGAGAGATGGAAGGTAAGGTGGCGTGACGTACAGCTTCGAGACGCCTCCACCGCTGCTTCCTGAGGAGGCCATCAGCGACACGGTCGACTGTGACGTGGTGGTGGTAGGGGCCGGGATTTCCGGAACGCCTGCCGCTATACGAGCGGCGGAGTTGGGCGCCCGGGTGCGGGTGTTGGAAAAAGGCCCCACCTTCGGCAAGCACAGGACAGGTGGCTTTGCTGCCTTCGGTACCAAGGCCCAGCGAGCGGCGGGCATCGAGCTTCCTCAAGAGACGTGCGACCGCTTAGTTCTCGACCTGTGGAGCTGCAGCATGGCGTTCCAATGCCGGCTGCCCCTGATGTCGCTGTGGATGAGGCACAGCGCGCGGGTGGCCGACTGGCTCAGCGATATCCTAGCCGGGAAAGGGGTCGAGGTCCGGGCGGTAGTCACCCCTAGCATAACTGGGCCCGGCCTCCGCGCCTCCATCGTCCGGCCCAACCAGTTCTGGAACGAGTACTGCCTGCTCCACCGCATGGGCAGAACGTTCGCGGAAGGCGAGAACGTGGATTGGATGGCGCCCCTGGTGGATTACGCCGTCGAGCGGGGAGTGGTCTACCACTACCGTACTCCTGCCGAGCGGTTGGTGCGGTCCGAGGGGGGAAGGGTCACGGCTGTCATAGCCAGGGATGCGGATAACCGCTACCTCCGCTTTCGCGCCCAGAAGGGCATCATCCTGGCGGCCGGAGATTTCATCAACGACGAGGAGATGGTGGCAGTCTTCTGCCAGCACTTAGCCAGGAACGTAAACAATTTCTCGAACAAGTACTGTACCGGTGACGGGCACAAGATGGCCATCTGGGTGGGGGCGGACATGGATGAGATCGTGGCCGGGGATGTGTTCCCCGGCCAGACCGTCACCGGGAAGAACCTGCGCCCGGACGAACCTTTCTGGGCTCTTTACCAGGATTGGTGGTGGTGCCCAGCGGTGGCTTCCATGCCCATGCTTTATGTTGACATAGGCGGCTATCGCTACGGGAACGAGAACCTTCCCTTCCAGCAGAACGCGGTGGCAGCCCTCAGCATGCCTGAAGGCCGGGTGTGGTCGCTATGGGATGCCGCCTGGCGCACCAAGTTCCCGCAGATCCCAGAGAAGACCCCCACCTCCCTGAACACTCCCCAGCAGGTGGAAGTCGATGTGCGGGAGGGCCTCACTGTGAAGGCCGACACTTTGGCGGAGCTGGCCGCCAAGATCGATGTACCGGCGGACGTACTCACGGCGACCGTCGCTCGCTACAACGCTCTCTGCGCCAAGGGCCGCGACGAAGACTGTTTCAAGGAACCTGAGTGGCTCAAGCCCCTTGACACTCCGCCCTTCTACGCGGCCGGCATCGGGGCAGCGATAACCGGGACCCGGGGCGGGGTGAAAGTGAACCCCGACATGCAGGTGCTTGACAAGAGGGGAAGGGCTATCCCTGGCCTGTATGCGGTCGGAAACAACGCGGGCAGCTTCTACGGCATGGTGTATCCCCCTCAGTTGGAAGGAAGCGGCATCGGTCATGCCTTCACCTTTGCCTGTCTTGCCGCCGAGCACGCGGTCAGCCAGTAGACGGCAGCGCACGCCGCTGGGCTAGGCGCCGCGCACGTTCTGCTTTGGAAGACGCATGTCACCTGATCGTGCTTTGAGAGGGCGTTTCTGGTATACTCGTACCGTCTTACGGTATGTAAGTGCTTGCTGTCCACATATCCCAAGGGGGAGCGAAGCATGTCGAATGTCACCATCGACCCCGTGACCGGGCTTCAGTTCGTGGAACTGAGCCACGTGTGGGGCCACGGAGTCCCGTCCTATCCCGGACAAGCCGACGTGAAGATGCACCGTGGTGTGAAGCATGCCCAGCACGGCGTCCTGGCTTGGCGCATAACCACCGTCATGCACACAGGCACCCACATGAACGCACCCATCCACCTCATCCAGAAAAGCGCCGATCTCGCTGCCATCGACCCTGAGCGCTTCTTCGGCAATGGCTGTGTGCTCGATGTGCCCAAGAAGAGTTGGGAAGTCATCACAGCGGATGACTTGAAGAACGCCAAGCCCGGGGTCCAGGAAGGCGACATCGTAGTGATCGTCACCGGCTGGCACCACAAGTACTCCGATTCCCTCGAGTACTACGGGGAAGCGCCTGGCCTCAGCAAGGAAGCGGCCGAGTGGCTAGTGACCATGAAGCCCAAGCTGGTCGCCATCGACACCCCCTTCATCGACCATCCCTTGGCCACCTCTATGGCCGAGCACCGGGGTGGGCCGCAGATGAAGCGTCTGACTGCGGAGTACATCAAGGCCACCGGTCTGGATCCCAAGAAAGAACATCCGGAATGGAACGCCGCGCACAAGGTCCTCTTGGGTGCGGGTATCCCCACCATCGAGCAGGTCGGTGGCGACGTGGACATCGTCAAAGGCAAGCGGGCGACCTTGGCGGCCACTCCCTGGAAGTTCGAACACGGTGATGCCTGCCAGGTGCGCTTCGTCGCCATGTGCGATCCCAGCGGCAATCTCCGGATCGAACCTGGTAACTGACACCTGCCTGGGCGAAAGGAACAGCCATGGCTTTGAAGATATACGACCTCAGCCACACCTTCACTCAGTTCATGCCCGAGTGGCCCTCGACGGCGAGCGTGGACATCGACATCGACAAGTTCCATGCCAAAGACGGCGTCTATCAGGTGCAGTGGGAAGGCATCATGCATCGCTGCACCCATATGGACGCCCCCCTACACGTGACCGAGAACACCCCCTCCATCGCCGACTATCCGCTGTGGCGGCTTTTTGGTACGGGCGTGTGCGTCTCTATCCCCAAGGGCAAGTGGGGGGTCATCACTCCGGAAGACCTCGAGAATGCCCGGCCTAGGATCGAAGAGGGTGACATCGTGGTCATCAACACCGGCTTCCATCACCTGTGGGCGGACACCGACGAGTACTTCGCCTATGGTTGCGGCATCAACGAAGACGGGGCTCGCTGGCTGGTGGAGAAGAAGGTGAAGATGGTGGCCTATGGCTGCCAGGCTAACGACCATCCCATCGCTACCAAGTTGGTCGATCATGGTCTGGGCCCCAGCCATCCGCACCTGATCAAGGAGTGGAAAGAGACCTTCGGGCGCGACCCCCTGGAAGATTTCCCCAAGTGGGAGCCGGCCCACAAGACCCTGATGGTGAAAGGTGGCATCCCCGGTATCGAGAACGCCGGGGGTGCGCTCGACGAAGTGACAGGCAAGCGCTGCACTTTCATGGCCTTCCCGTGGCGCTGGCCGGGCGGCGATGGCTGTATCGTGCGCTTGCTGGCTATAGTCGACCCGGAGCAGACCTTCCGGTTCGAGACGGGGGACTGGACCAAGTAGGCCCAGGACGAGCTGGGCGGCTGGCTGCGACTGTATAGAGGGCCTGCGCGGGCGGCTGAGAAGCCGCCCGCGGCGGGGCTTAAGAAGCTGTAGGTGCTCAAGAAACCGAGGCCCCGGGGCAGACGCCCCGGGGCCTCGGCATTCACGTCGCTCAGTTACCGCCCGGCGTTGGGATGACCACCGCCGTGTCTTCTGGGCTGCTTGCGGTCGTTTCCGAGCTACCCACGGTCGTGGTGGGGCCGGCCGCAGTGGTCGGGGTGGTATCTGAGGTGACCGGGGAGCTGGTGGTCGTAGTGGTGGGTTGCCAGTCATCGGCGTAGATGACGCCGATCTCCAACTTGGTCTTTTCGACCCAGTCTTTCCAAGCCCTGGCCTTCTTCTCGTTGAGAAGGATGTTAGTGATGTCCTCCTTGACCTCTTCCAGCGAGTATTGCTTGGCCTCGTTTATGCCGGTCACTTGGATGATGTGGTATCCGTACACTGTCTTTACAGGCTGGGAGATTTCGTCCTTAGCCAGGGAGAAGACCGCCTCATCGAATTCCGGAGCTGTCTCGCCTTTGTAGACCGTACCCAGATCTCCGCCCCGGTTCTTGGTACCGGGGTCATCCGAATATTTCTTGGCCAGCTCGGTCCAGTCGCCGCCCGCAACGAGCTGGGCCCGCACTTGCTCTGCTGTGGCCAGGGCTGCTGCCCAGTCGGACTCTGTCGGCTTAGCTGTGGTCGAAGTAGTGGCCGAAGTAACGGTCGACGACCCGCCCTCGGCCTCCCCACTGATCTCTGAGGGGGTGGTAGTCGAGCTGGTGGTGGTAGTGGTCCCGTCGACCCGTCCCGATACCGGGGCTATGAGTATGTGCCGGGCAGTACGGGTCTCCTCTACGAAATAGTAATCCTTGTTCTGGTCGTAGTAAGCCGCTATCTCCTCATCCGAAACGGAGGTTATGTTCTTGGTGACCGCCTCATAAGTCTTTTGCAGAAGAAGCGACTCCTTGTATCCCTCTTTGAACTGCTCGAGCGTCAGGTTCTGATCCGCCAGGGCACTCTCGAAAGCGGCTTGATCGCCGTTGAAAGAGTCGTTCACGATAGAGTCTATCTCGGTCTGAACGTCCTCGTCAGTGACCGTCACGCGTAGCGACCCCGCTTTCTGCCGAGCTAGCTCGTAGGTGATCATGTATTCGAGCACGTCCTGTTGGAAAGCCTTGTAGCCCTCGGGGTCCGTCTCTTTGTCCGGAACATAGGGAGCCAGCTGCACTTCCAGCTCGGCCACTTTGGCGTCAAGCTGTTTCTGGGTGATGACGGTCCCCCCCACCTTGGCGACAGCGTCACCGGGCAGTTTTCCCCCGCAACCGGCAAGCCCCGCACTTAAGGCGAGAAGGGTCACCGCCAGCGTGACGGCTGGCACGACCGCTAGTCTTCTTCTCCTCTTCACAATCACAAGAACCTCTCTCGACGTGGTTCAGAGTCGGTGTCTAGGCAGTATAGCCCCATTCTTATAAAGAGGATGTGAGTAGCTGGCAGCTGGTTTGGGAGCAAGGAGTGGCGCCGGCAGTCCGGTCCAGGTAAGCGAGCACTCACTACTGATATTTCCCCTGGCGGTCATTGGTGCTAGGATGAAATAGAAACGGATTCCGGTGCGCCGACTGGCTGCCAGGGACTGTATCGGCCCAGGCCACAGGTAGTCAGGCGCTACCGACAGGTACCGACAGATGAGGACTGTCAAGCAAGGAGGGGACATGGAGGAGAAGAACGTCAGCAGGCGTGAGTTCCTCAAGCTAGCCGGGGTCGCGGGAGCGGCCGTAGGTTTGGCCGGAGGTCTGGGCGGCGCTCTCGCTGCTTGCGGCGAGGCCGAAGAGACGACCACCAGCGCGACAGCGCAAGCCACCACCAGCAGCACTGCGGCTCCCGAGACCACCACTAGCGTAAGCACCGGTCCGGAGACAGGTCGCGACATCATCTTGGGCTTGGTTTCGCCGAAGACGGGGCCGCTGGCGCTGTTTGCCAAGGCCGATGACTGGTGGGTCGACTATGCCCTGAAAGCGGTGCCTGACGGCGTCATCGCCGGTGACGGCAAGAGGCATATGATCAAGATCGAGCGCGCGGACAGCCAGTCGGACGTCATGCGCGCGTCGCAGGTGGCGGGCGACCTCATCAACAACGCCAAAGTGGATTTGATGATGGCCTCCGGCTCGCCCGACACCGCGAACCCAGTGGCGGACCAATGCGAGGCTCTGGGTTGTCCGTCCATCGCCAACTTCGTACCCTGGCAGCCGTTCTACTTCGGCCGGGGAGCCACTCCCGACAAGCCGTTCAAGTGGACGTACGCCCACGCCCTGGGGTTGGAGCAGATCGTCGCCAACTTCATAGCCATGTGGGACCAGGTGGAGACCAACAAGAAGGTCGGCTTCTTGTTCGCCAACGATTCGGACGGACAAGCCTGGACAAACATGGAGACCGGGCTGCCGCCGGCGGTGGAGAAGGCCGGCTATACCTATTTCCTCCCCGACCTCTATCCGGTGGGGTTGGAGGACTACACCGCCTATATCTCCGCCTTCAAGAAGCAAGGCTGTGAGATCTGCTGCGGGACCATCATCACGCCCGACTTCACCAACTTCTGGAAGCAGGCCGTGCAGCAGGGTTACCAGCCGAAGGTGCTCACCATCGGGAAAGCTCTTCTCTTCCCGCAGACACTGGAGGCCATCGGTCCCATCGCCTACAACGCGACGGTGGAGAGCGTATGGCATCCCAGCTGGCCTTTCAAAGACTCCATCACCGGGAAGACCTGCCAGGAGCTCGCCGAGGATTACATGGCCAAGACGGGCGAGCAGTG
The DNA here is from genome assembly GCA_937148845.1 of uncultured Actinomycetes bacterium. GTDB lineage: Bacteria > Actinomycetota > Thermoleophilia > RBG-16-64-13 > RBG-16-64-13 > CAKZRW01. Next base: position 7,114 of record CAKZRW010000041.1, read on the forward strand.
GACCGCGCCTATCGGACAGTACGGCAAGTTCGAATGGGCCGTCGACGTGTTCAAGCGGGTCAGCAACATCGACGACAGGGAAGAAATCGTCAAGGCCATCAGCTCTACCAAGCTGGAGACCTGTCTGGGGCCGATCGACTTCACCGCGCCCGTGCAGATGGGCACGCGTCATCCTGTCCCCAACGTCTGCACTCCGCCCGTGGGTGGCGCTCAGTGGGTCAAGGGCGAGAAATTCCCGTTCGAGCCGGTCTTGGTCAGTAACGCGTTGGCGCCCGAGCTCACTCCCACCACCAAAGTGCAGTTGATGCAGTACGGCGCCTGAGCCCGAGCCAGGAGCTCCTGCCTACTCAACGGCCCTGAGCGGGCCGCATTCCGGGGGCGGCCGAAGTGAAGGGACGCGGGGCCCCGCGCTAGCGGGGCCCCGGCCGTTATGCCTCGGGGGCAGGCTCTGCTGCAGATGGCCCGGCCTCGGTCGGCACGAACGGGCCGGACGCGTTCGCTGTTCCTTCGCCCTTCAAGTACAAGACGAGGGCCTTGATCAGCTCGTCATAGAGCTGCGTGGTCGATATGCCATAGTAGAGCTCGTGGTCAGAGCCGAACACCAGTCGTCCACGTACTACAGCTGCGTAGATGCCGTAGGCCACGTCTATGGCCAGGCGCGGGTCGGGATGTCCGATCTCGTCCCGATACCGGAGCAGTATCTCCGCCAAGGCGTCCCGGCGTTCCCGGTTGACTGCCTCGCCCTTGGCCCGCATGACCGGGTCGAACACCGACAGACTCATGAAGGCTCGCGACAGTTCACGCTCCCCGGTGACACGTCTGATGAGTACGCTGAAGACCGCTCTCACCGCTTCGGCCAGGTCGGTACAGTCTGCCGCCTCTTCTTGCATCTCCGCTCTTATGAGCGGCTCCAGCTGCGCGTGAAAGCGTTCCTGGACTGCGTGGAGAAGAGCGGTCTTGTCCGGAAAGCGAGCATAGAAGGCCCCCACCGAGAGTCCTACACTGGCGACGACGCCACTGATCGTGAGCGTCTCCACGCCCTGGTTACGGATGTGCTGAAGCGCGGCCTCCAAGATGCGCTTGAGAGATTCTCGGCTCCGTTTCTGCCGAGGCTCCTTGTAGGGAGTCGGCTCGAGGCTCCCCGGGGTCTGTGTTCGTTCGGTGGACTCGCCCTCTTCCATGGGCTCACTATACCTTGTGTAGCCAGCCGGCGCGAAGTGTCACGCGGGCTGATATCCTAGTGCTACAGAGTGAGCGGTCGCTTAGTTGCTAGGCGGGGCTCCATAGCAGGGACCTCGAGGGACAAAGGAGTGGCATGTACAAGGGCGGTTACACCGGAAAGGTCCTGCGGGTCGACTTGACAAGCAAGACCTATAAAGAAGAACCGCTCCCCGCTGATGTCGCCCAGGACTTCATTGGGGGGGCGGGCTTGACGGTCAAGTATCTCTACGACGAGGTGCCAGCCGACTGTGATCCACTGGGCCCCGAGAACAAGCTGATTTACGCTCCGGGGCCGTTCACCGGCACCACCATACCCTGTGCCAGCCGCATGGCCATCAACGCTAAATCCCCGGCTACAGGGGCAGTGGGCGTAGCTACCACCGGGGGGCACTTCCCGGTAGAGATGAAGCGGGCCGGCTATGACGTGATCATTATCGAGGGGAAGGCGGACAAGCCTACCTATCTGTGGATCAAGAACGGCGAGGTCAAGTTCCGCGACGCCACTGACCTCTGGGGGCTCACCACCTCGGATACCCAGCAGGTGATCAAGGACGAGCTGCACGACCAGAACATCCGCATCAGCTGTATAGGTCCCGCGGGCGAAAAACTCTCCCGCATCGCCTGCATCGTGAACGAGCGGCGGGTGGCTGGGCGCAAGGGCTTGGGGGCGGTCATGGGTTCCAAGAACCTCAAGGCCATCGCCCTGCGCGGCGACCAGCAGATGACCATCGCCGACAAGGAGAAGTACGATGCGGCTCGTAAACGCATGCTGGAGGGCATGCGCAAGAGCCCCATCCTCTATCCAGAATTCTCGCGCTATGGGACTTCCACCACCTTGGACCTTACCCAGGCCCTGGGTATTTACCCGGCCAAGAACTGGACAGCTACCGGCGTGTTCACTCCTGCTGACAAGATCGGCGGCTATGCCATCGAGTCGCGTGGCATGGGGAAGACTGCCTGTGCCACCTGTCCTGTGGGTTGTAGCCAGCTGCGTCTGGCTAAAGAGGGGCCATATATGGGGTTCTTCACTGAGGGGCCAGAATACGAGACGCTTTATGCCTTCGGCGGCGTGACTGGCGTCGACAATCCAGACGCCATCATCGCCTGCGACCGGCTTGCGGACGAGCTTGGCCTCGACACCATGTCGGCGGGGGTGACCATAGCCTTTGCCATGGAATGCTTCGAAAGGGGCATTCTGACCTTGGAGGAGACCGGCGGGCTCGACCTGCACTTCGGCAACGACGTGGCCATGACCAAGCTTCTTCACATGATGGGGGAGCGGCAAGGGCTGGGCGACATCCTGGCAGAAGGGGTCAAACGAGCAGCCGAGAAGATAGGTCGGGGCTCGGAGAAGTACGCCATGCATGTGAAGGGTCTGGAACTGCCTGCCTATGACGTGCGCGGGGCCAAGGCGCATGGCCTTAACTACGCCACTGCCTTCACCGGCGCCGACCACAACAAGGGTTACGCTTTCCAGGAGATCTTCGGCATCCCCATCCCCAAACCCATCGACCGGCTTTCCTATGAAGGCAAGGGCTGGCTGTGCAAGTGGAACCAGGACGCGCGCACTGCGCTGGCCGACTCGCCCACCATGTGCGTGTTCTTGATGGACATGGCGGTAGCTGACTTCATGTTTGAGAACACGGCGAACCTGATGGCAGGGGCTACAGGCCTGAGCTACACCCCTGAGGAAGTGCACCAGGTCGGTGAGCGGATCAACAACCTGGCCCGAGTGTTCAACATCAAGGCTGGTTTCACTCGCGCCGACGATGATCTGCCCGAGCGCCTCAAGACCGAGCCCATCCCTGACGGTCCTTCCAAAGGTGAGCTCATCAGCCAGGCCGATCTGGATGCCATGCTCGACGAGTATTACGACGCGCGGGGCTGGACCCGGGAAGGGGTGCCCACCCGGGCCAAACTGGAGGAACTGCGCCTCGGCTACGCGGCCGATGCTCTCGGCATCTGACCCACCGGTGTCGTGAAAGTAAAGGTCCGGAGCATAGCCCTTATCAAGTCTCTGCTGGGTGGGAGCGACCTTGAGGTGGATCTGCCGGAGGGCGCTACTGTCGACGACCTGATGGCTCGACTGACTGCCATCGGTGATCCGGCCCTCGCTTCCCACCTGGCCCCGCCCCAGGAAGAGAGCGCCCACGCGCCGCTACGCATCCTGATCAACGGGAGAGACATCACCGTCCTTGACGGTCGCCGCACGGTCCTGGCCGACGGCGACGACGTGCTCGTATTCATCCCTATCGCTGGAGGCTGATCCCGTGAGGACGATCGACCTGGAGACCCACTTCGTCACTGAGGAGTGGGTGGAGGCCATGTACGCCAATCCCGGCTATCCCCGTTTCGCCGATGAGCCCGCGACCGGTAAGCGGCGGCTCTACTACAGCGAGACTACGTTCGAGCCGCACGGCGATTTCATACTGAACCGCCTACTGGACCTCGGGCCAGGGCGTATTGCTGAGATGGACCGAGCGGGGATCCAGTTGGCCGTGATCTCCTTAACTGCTCCGGGGACCGACCACTTCGCTCCCGCGGTCGGGGCTCCCCTGGCCAGACGCTGCAATGACCGTTTGGCCGAAGCTATCGCCAAGTATCCGGAGCGCCTGGCCGGGTTTGCCGCTCTCGCTCCCAAAGACCCCCAAGCTGCTGCGGCGGAGCTGGAGCGCTGTGTAAAGGAACTGGGTTTCAAGGGCTGGAAGACCCATTCCAATTTCGGCGACTCCTACCTTGATGACAAGCGCTACTGGCCCATAATGGCCAAGGCGGAGGAACTGGGCGTGCCTATCTACCTGCATCCGGCCGCCCCCATGATCCGCGAGTTCCGTGACTACGGTCTGCCCTTGGCAGGAGCGGCCTTTGGATTTGGGGTGGAGACGGCGCTTGCCATGATGCGCCTGGTGCTGAGCGGCGTATTCGATGCCTTCCCCAAGCTGAAGATCATCCTGGGGCATTACGGCGAAGGCCTGCCCTTCCTCATGCAGCGAATAGACCATCCCTTCGTCCGTCCTCACCTCAAGGCGTCGGACCCCGAGGTGGTGCCGCCTCTCCAGCGTGTGCCCAGTGACTACCTCCGGGCCAACATGCTCATGACCACAAGCGGTAACTACTTGCCGGCGGCGTTCAAGTGCGCCCGGGAAGCTCTGGGGATGGAGCGCATAATGCTGGGGACGGACTATCCCTACGAAGAGATGGATGAGTGCTTGGACTTCCTGGAGCGGATGGAGCTGACGCAAGAAGAGCGGGAACAGCTTCACTACCGCAACGCCGAGCGACTGGGGATGTTCTGAGCTGAAGGAGGGTTGCGAACTCCACTGACCCAGGAAGCACTGAGAGCCAGGGAGGTACTGCCCATATGGAAGGGCTCAAGTATCGGGACATCCTCAAGTATCGGGACATCCTTTACAGCGACGAGCCTCTCGGGCCCTGGCCCATGCATCTGCTCAGGCGGGTGGAGAGACCGACCAATCAGATCGTGGGTCCTATCGCTCGTCGAGACGAACGGGAGAGCGCTTTCGGCCGGGCGCTTCTTGGAGAATACGGGGAGGAAGTCCAGCGCGAGTTCAAGCGTATGACCCGACGGTATCCGCTCGGCGCGGCTTTTCTGGATCTTCAGGAGCACATCAATAACATCAAGAGCAGGCTCAACCCTGTAGCTGCCGAGAGAGCTCCCATCCCGGATGACCCGCATGTGCTGAGCCGCCACATCAAAGCGCTCGGGTATTTCCTGGGGGCGGACATCGTAGGCATAGGTCCACTGAGCCAGTCCGCTGTCTACACCCACAATATGCAGGGAGAGGAGATACAGGCGCCCTTCAAGTACGCCATCGTGCTCTTGTGCCGTAAGCACGACCTGACCATCTCCGCTTCGAACGGTTGGGAAGAGATCGTCGACCCAGCCAGCTTCCAAGCTTACCAACGGCTTGCCTTGCAGACCGAGACTATGGCCAACTATCTGCGAAGGCTGGGATTCGAAGCCGTGGCCTCCAACATGAACCGCTACTTGACGCTCATGCCGCAGGTGGTGCTGGACGCTGGCCTGGGGGAGGTCTCGCGGATGGGAATAATCCTCAACCCCTTCCTTGGCTGTAACTTCAAGGCGGCCTGCGTGCTCACGAATATGGAGTTGGAAACAGACGGCTACGTCGATTTTGGTCTGCAAGACTACTGCAGTCGCTGCACTCTTTGCGCCGAACAGTGCCCAGCGCGGGCCATCCCGCGCGGTCCCAAGACTCTGTACAACGGGTATTACACCTGGAGGCTGAACGCCCGCGCCTGCGCGGAGTTCGACATCCTCAATCGCGAGGGCTGCGTGTGCGGCCGCTGCACCAAGGTCTGTCCCTGGCATATTCCCGGCCAAGAGCCTCGTGATCTTGCCGACTGGGATGGCAGTCTTGACTGGCTGCACAAGCGGGTCGACGAGCAGAAGCAAAGAGTGGTCGCGAACAACTGCGTGGATCCCTCTGAGGCCACCCACAAGTGGTGGTTCCCGTTGGATGAGGTCGACGGCCGGCTCGTATTCTACGACGACCGCAACCGGCAGAAGATCTGCAGGGAGTATCCGTTGCAGCGTTAGGGGGCGCGGCTGCCGGCTGGCCGGCAGCCGCGCCCGCCCCGTTCCTCCGCAGCCTCGTTACTTGGCGGCTCCTGGCTTGAAACTGGCCACCATAGAATCGAACAGCGGCTTGTAGTCCGGCCAGACCTTGGTGGCGGCCTGGACACTCAGCTGATACTCGATGGCCCCGTCGAACAGGAAATAGAGAGTCGTGGTCGCTGGCTCGCCGTCCTGGTTGAAAGTATAGGTGGCCATGAACCCCGGCAGACCGCTCACGGTGGTCTGGGTAAGATCGCCCTGCATCTTTATGCTGGCGTCTTGGCTCTGCAGTTGGCCTAGCAGACCTTCGAGTTCGGTCTTGACGTCGGGCATCATACTCTCATCGATAGTCACTCTGAGCTCGTACACCGCCACCAGCATCATGTCGATGTACCGGTCGCCTACCTTGGTGCCTTCGGTGTCAAATACTCCCACCCCAGCCTTAGCGTTACTGCCGGCTGAAATGTCGAAGGCAGTACCTTCCTGCAACTTCCAGTCTTCTGGATAAGCGAAGCTGAACCCGTACGTCTTGTCGGTGTAGGTCGTGAACTTGACCTCCGCTGTAGAAGAGCTCTTATCACCAGTGTCACCCGACCCGCACGCGCCGAGACTCAGCGCCAAGCCCATGACGAGCATGATGATCACCGACAATACCGTTCTGCGCCGAGTCCTCTTCAAAATGCACCTCCGAGTGTGTCAGGGGCCGCGGACCGCAGCCGTCGCTTGCCGCGGACCGCAGCCGTTTCCTAGCGTCGGGCCTTGGGCCGTCTCTTAGCGCAGCAGTATACGTACATGACGGCGTATTTGGCCAACTCTTGCTGTCTCAAGTTCACCCGGACCACAGAGCCTCAATCAAGGTCCACGCCCCAAAGGCGACGAAGAGACCGCCGGAAAGCCGTTTGAGCAGCTTCTCCGGCAGCCGGCGCCCGGCCAGGTGACCGACCAGAATCGCCAGCGCATTGGCCAAGATCATGGCGACTGTCGCCCCCAGCCAGACGGCTATCGACTCCGTGAGATCACCTTCATACCGGGCTCCGAGCGAGAGGGTCGCTAGCTGGGTCTTGTCGCCGATCTCCGCCACCAAGAAACCGGCGGCGATGCCCAGTACCAGGAAGCGGCTGCGGGGTCGTACCTCGCACTCTTCTGCCCCAGGATCCTCGGTAGCGGCCTTGGTGCGGGCCCTCTCAATGGCCAAGAGATTCCACAGACCGAAGCCGATGAAAAGCACTCCCGCCCCTATCTTCACAGCCGTGACCGGCATGAAACGGCCCGCGAGCGCGCCAACGACGACGGCGACAAGGTTGAGCACGGCGACCGCTATCCCCACTCCCAAGAGGACCTTTCGGGCCGGGTAGCGGCACGACAGCGAGAGAGTGAGCAGTTGGGTCTTGTCAGCCATTTCCGCGACGAGCACCAAGACGAAGGCGGTCGCGAATGTGGTGAGGAATGCAATCATCGGAGGCATGATAACAGCCCCTGGGCTACACTCATTATGTCAGGCTGCGCTCTGACCCTAGAAAGTGGGAGACGAGGCCAGGAGGATGCCTTGGAGGCGCGCATCATCGGATTGAAAGGCTGCGGCAAGAGTACCTTGGTGGCAGCTCTCGCCGAGGGCCGGGGGGAAGGTCATGTGGCTGCAGTCCATGTGGGCGATGCTCGCGTCCGAGCGCTGTCAGAGATCTTCAAGCCCAAGAAGACCACCTTCGCGGAGTTCAAGGTCCGCGAGGTGGCCTGGCCGGAAGCCACAGCTCGCAAGGGGGAGATGGAGCGTTACCTTGATGCTCTGGCCGGAGGACAGGTCTACTTGCACGTGCTGCGTGCGTTCGAGAACCCTCTACTGGGGAAGTCTCCGGACCCCGTGGCTGACCTCGAAGAGCTCGACCGGGAGTTCCTGCTTTTCGACATGATCCGGGTCGAGCGGGCTCTTGAGCGGGCCAAGAAAGCGCCGCTTCCGGACCTCGGGAAGAGAGCGCTCGGCCGCTGCCAAGAAGCGCTGGAGACCGAAGTCCCCTTGCGCGAAGTGGACTTCACTGAGGAGGAACTCACTTTCCTGCGCGGATACCAATTCCTCACCCTGATTCCCCAGCTCCTCGTGGTCAACACTGCTGCTGCGGATTCTTTCGCCGTTTCTACCCTGACGGCTTTTGCCCGGGGACGGCAGGTGCTGGCCTTCCCCTTCTTGGAGGCGCTTGAGGTAGCTCGACTCTCTCCTGAGGAGCAGGCCGAGTACGCGGCCGCGCTAGGGCTGCCGGGACCGGCAGCCGAGGTGGTAGCGCAAGCAGCCTTCGCGCAACTGGGGTACATCAGCTTCCTTACGGTCGGCGGTGACGAAGTACGTGCCTGGCCCGTCCGCAAGGGCGAGACTGCCCGGGAAGCAGCGGGGGCTGTCCATAGTGACATCCAGCGGGGCTTCATCCGGGCAGAGGTCGTGTCATTCGCGGATTTCATGAAGTACGGGTCCCTCAAGGCCTGTCGTGACGCCGGGGTACTCCGCATCGAGGGCAAGGATTACATAGTCGCCGACGGGGACATCATCAATTTCCGTTTCAACGTCTGAGGCGTGGCCGTGCGACCAGTCGAGGGGGTGGCTGTCCGGCTGTCACCCGTCAGCGCCAGGCCGGCTTGTTCGTCCGCAGAGCCGGATCAGCCACTCGCATGGCCGCGAGCTGCGTGGTAAGTGGCCTTGTCGAAGTAGACGGCAAAGCGGCTCTGCAGCTCCATGACCCGGTAGGCATCCACTGGGCTCTCCCACACTCCTTGGGAGCGGGCGTGGTTCCAGATCTGCTTCTTGAGCAGCATGATGGCCGAGAGCATCTCGTGCACCGCCACTCCTTGCTCCCGCCGGCGAGCGCCTAGGTCCCGATAGAAGGCGCGTATCTGGTCCTCCCCACTTTCGCCTTGTAGCCAACGGCCCAATTGTTCCAGCCCAGTTGTGCATTCGGCCAGGAGCAGCTCAGGATCCAGGCGCATGTAGGAAGCGGAAGTGGTGTGGTTGGAGCGCACGTCCGCCAGCCAGAGTCTGGCTACGTAGGGGATGCTCTCTGTGAAGTAGGCCACCAGGGCGTCCGAAAGCATGTTCTCGCCTTGCTCCCCGGCCCCCTCCTGGAGCAGGCGGAACGAGTCCCGGATGGCCCATTCGTCACGATGGAGGTCGCCGCAGAGCCGGATGGCTTTCTCGTTGGAGGGGAAGGCGAGCGGCGGCAAGGCATCGATGGGGAAGTAGGCCACCTCTTCCGCGTCGTCGCCAGGTCTCTCTTGGCCCGCCACCTTCTCCACCTCGAAGGTGACCACCAGCAGGTCCCCGTAGTAGGTGCTACGCCAAGAGTCCGCATCAATGAGGCGGTATACCCGGCCGAGGAGCCCCGTCTCTTCATGGAGTTCCCGCAGTGCCGCCTCGGCGATGGTCTCGCCGGTCTCCGCGAACCCGATGGGAAGGCACCACATGCCTTCATTGGGTGGGTACTTCCTCTTTACCAGGAGAACGCGGCGCTCAGCATCGAGGACAAGAGCCGCGGCTGCAGGCAGGGGGTTCTGATAGAAGATGGTGCCACAGGCGGAACAGACGTTTCGGTCCCTGTCTCCCACCTTCTGGACCACGAGCGGACTGCCGCACTTCGTGCAAAAACGAGCGCTCAGCGGACGGGCACCTCCGTTGCCTGCATATAGATATGAGAGCCGGAATCGTGCGTGTAGGGGGAAAGAGCGGCCCCCAGCTGCTCCGGGCACTCACGCACCTTTCCCAGCTGAGTCTTGCCTGCGGTGACCACTTCCCCGATGCTTACCGCCGGCTCCTCGATGAAGAGAAGAGTGAGAGTGATGCTGCTCATCTCCTCTGGACGGATGTCGATCTGCACATCATCGTACTTGCCGTAAAGCCGGTACTGCTTGACGGCTGTGACCACCCCGGAGATAGGGGCAGTGACGGGAGCGCCCGCCCGCGCCCCTACAAGCACCGAGCTGGTCGGTTCACCTTTGCCACCGTCCAGCAAGTAGTAACGGACGGAGGGTTCCCCCGAGAACAAGTTGCGGAAGAAGCGGACGAGCGCATTCCTGTTCATCTGCTCTCCGATAGGGGTGAACGGCACCGCGCGGTCATCGCTCAGGGGCTGGTAGGCTATGACGGTGACATCGCGGGCCGCCACGGGCAGGAGTAGGTTGCGGTCGCGCAGGCGGGTGAAGGCCGGCCTCTCCTCGCCGGCAGCCGCTACAGGGGCTAGCGGGGAAGGTTCTGACTTGGTCAAGAGGGCCTGGGCCGGCACTTCCTTGGTAGGACTGCCTGTGGTCAGAGCGACGGCCACTGCCACCACCGCGAGGCAGAAGATCAGGAAACCCGCGGCAAAACGGATCCGCCGTCTGCGATAGACGACTGCCTGGCGGCGCTTGCGGCGGGCGATGTCGTCACTGCGCCTTGCTTCAGTTTCCGAAACCATCTCTCGCATTGGCCTTACCTTACCACCAGCTAGGACACTTGCCCACTCAAGGTGGCCGCGTGTTGCCTGCCTGGCTGGTAAGCTGTGAGCAGAAGGTACTCCGGTGTGAGACGAGGAGGGCCATTGCGTATCACCATCCCGCGCTGGGCTCAGGCGGTGCTGATACCCATTGCCATCTTGGTGGGCCTCTACTTCAGCAAGGCGGCTAGTCATGCCGTCTTCGTCTTCTTGATCTCCACCGTGGTGGCCCTGCTTCTCAATCCTCTGGTGCTTGCCATGAGGAAGTTCAAGATCCCGCGCTGGCTCGGGGTACCCGTCGTCTACCTGGCCTTTGTGGCGGTGGTCGTCATCATCATCATCTTCTTGGGACCTCTTCTGATAAAGCAGTTTCAGCGCCTCTTCAATGCCATACCGGGTTGGCTGCAGGAGCTCAACCGTCTGCTCGGCGATCTAGAACTGTGGCTGGCTGAGCGCAACATCGAGATCCATCTCCAATTCAACACCAGTGACATCGTGAATTGGTTGGAGACAAACGCGGCAAGCTCCGTTGCTGCTCTGCTATCGGTGGGGATGAGTATCGTGGGCATCCTGGTGAACATCCTCTTCACGGTCATCATCAGCTTTTACATGCTTATAGATGGCAGGCGGATATTCCGGTTCCTCTGCCGCCTCGCTCCGGGGACTCCCGAGGTCAAGGAAAGGTATGTTCGTGGTCTCCAAACGTCTTTTAGCCGCTTCGTGCGAGGCCAAGCTCTCCTGGGGGTGACTGTCGGTCTGGCCTCTGGGCTTGCCATCTGGATACTCAGTTGGGATGTAGTCGGTGTGTGGCCGCAGGGTGGGCAGTATGCGCTTCTGTTCGGGTTCTGGGCGGGAGTGACGGAGGTCATCCCCTATATCGGCCCCTGGATAGGGGCAGTGCCTCCGGTGATCGCTGCTTTCTTCCACTCGCCCATGGCTGCCCTCATCGTGATCATCATCTACTTCGCGATCCAACAGCTGGAAAGCCATATCTTGGCGCCCAACATTGTAGGTAGCTCGGTAGGGGTGCATCCCCTGGTGGTCATCTTCGCGCTTCTAGCCGGGGCCCAGATCGGGGGCATCCTGGGGATAGTCGCCTCTCTGCCCCTTCTTGCCCTACTCCGACATACGCTCACTTTCTACGATTTCAAGCTGTCCAAGGGGCCCTGGGCGGGTGACGACGGTGTCGCTCTCATCCCGGCTAGGACGGTCACCGCACCCCCGCGCCGGGTCAAGCCTCCCGAGGTGACCGATGAGAAGGAGTGATCGGGCCGAGGAGGCGTTTCCGCGGCCGGCAGCTGTCGGTGTACGGTTTGTGGCCGGACAGAGATACTGTTACAATCGCCACTTGTAATGGAAAAAATCCGCCAGTTTCTGGGAACGCGACTGCGGTCCGGTTTTGAGCCGTTACTCCGAGGCCTGGAGCGATTGGGCGTCACGCCCAACATGGTCACAGTCGCCGGCACGGTCCTCAACCTGGGAGTAGCGGCGCTCATCATCTTTGACCATCTCATCTGGGCCGGCATCCTTGTGCTTGTCGCCGGGTGCTTCGACATGCTTGACGGCTCCCTTGCCCGTCGGACTGGCCGGGTCACGCCCTTCGGAGCCCTGCTGGATTCCACGCTTGACCGGGTTTCGGAGGGTGTGGTGCTAGCGGCAGTGTGCTACCTCTTCGCTTCCGCTGGTCACAGCATTGATGCTGGAATCGTGGCTCTTGCTCTATTAGGGAGCGTCTTAGTGAGTTACACTCGTGCCAGAGCGGAGACTCTCGGCCTTGAGTGCACGGTCGGCATCATGAGCCGTCCTGAGCGCATCATATTGATAGCCGTGGGCCTCTTCTTTGACGTGTTGCCGTATGTCATCTACATAATGCTGGCACTGACCATCTTCACAGTCGTACAGCGCGTCGTCCACACCTACCGGCAACTCGGGAGGGAAAGGGAGATAGGGAGGGTCCGTTGAGCGATAAAGTTCGGGTAGCGATCATCGGCGTCGGCAACTGCGCTTCGTCCCTAGTACAGGGCGTGCACTACTACCGCAACGCCAAGGCTGACGAGTTTGTCCCCGGCCTCATGCATGTGAACCTCGGTGGCTACCACATCTCCGACATCGAGTTCACCTGTGCTTTCGACATCGACAAGACCAAGGTAGGCAAGGATCTCTCCGAGGCTATCTGGGCCGGGCGGAACTGCACAGTGAAGTTCTGCGACGTTCCGGAGATGGGGGTCAAAGTCTATCGGGGCATGACTCACGACGGCCTGGGCAAGTATCTGTCGGAAGTCATCGAGAAGGCCCCCGGGCCCACCGACGACGTGGTGGGCATCCTTAAGGACACCAAGACCGACGTGGTGGTGAACTACCTGCCGGTGGGCAGCGAGATGGCCACCAAGTGGTACGTGGAGCAGGTCCTGGAGGCCGGCTGTGCTTTCGTGAACTGTATCCCGGTGTTCATCGCCCGGGAGAAGTACTGGCAGGACCGTTTCGCTGAGAAAGGCCTTCCGGTGATCGGCGACGACATCAAGTCTCAGGTCGGCGCCACTATTGTCCATCGGGTGCTGACCAAACTCATGCGCGACCGCGGGGTACGGCTGGAGCGGACGTCTCAGCTCAACGTGGGAGGCAACACCGACTTCCTCAATATGCTGGAGCGCTCGCGGCTGGAAAGCAAGAAGATCTCTAAGACCAACGCCGTGACCTCGCAGCTCGACTATGAGCTGGGTAGTCGCAATGTGCACATCGGCCCCTCTGACTACGTGGAGTGGCTGGACGACCGCAAGTGGGCCTACATCCGGCTGGAGGGTCGTACCTTCGGTGATGTGCCGCTTAACATCGAACTCAAGCTTGAGGTGGTCGACTCGCCCAACTCTGCCGGCATCGTGATCGACGCCGTGCGCTGTGCCAAACTGGCCCTTGACCGAGGTCTTTCGGGCGCTCTCTTCGATCCCTCTTCCTACTTCATGAAGTCGCCGCCTATCCAGTACAGTGATGACGAGGCGCGGCGGCGGACCGAGGCTTTCATTACCGGCGAGACCTACTGCGAGTAGACGGGGTCTGCTCGCACAGAAAGTGTAGGGCGGGGCCCGGGCCGCGGGCGCGGCGCCAGCCGCGCGGCCCGGGCCCCGCGACGCGGAGGCATCCGTGACAGGCGGCTCAGACAGACTTCTCGTAGCGCTGGTAGCTCCTTTCGCCTGGAGTCTGCCCAGCGCTGTGAACCAGCACGTGGCCGGCCTCGCCCGCGCGCTCAGGGCGCGCGGGCACCTGCCCTTGGTGGTGGCTTCGTCCGATCTCCCTGAAGAACAGACCCGGATGCGGGCTCTCTTCCGGCGGACTCGGGGCCGGCTGGGAGAGGTACTAGCTGCCTATCGAGCTGACGGGACTGTCGATCCGCTGCTCTTGCCCTCCCTGGGCTCAGGGCCGCTCACCCCGGACGAGGGGGTGCCTGTAGTCCCGGTAGGTTTCAGCTTCCCCGTGCGCCTGAATGGCAGCCTCGTCAATCTGGGTCTGCCCGTGGATATCACCTCGCGCCTCGAGAAGTTGATGCTGGCTGCTGACTTCGACCTGGTGCATGTGCACGAGCCTCTGGCCCCCTCGGTCAGTTTCACGGCCCTCCGGGAGGCTCGCAGCCCGGTGGTGGCCACCTTCCACCTCACGCCGGTGGCCGTGGCTGCGTATGAAATGGGTGAGTCTGTGTTGGGAAGGTTCTTCTCACGTCTGGATGCGCGCGTGGTCACCTTTGCGGAGGCCGGGCGGATCCTGGAGGAACTCTACCCCGGGGAGTACCAGGTGGTGTCTTGCGGCACGGAGATCGACTCGGAGTCTGCTCGGGAGCTGGAGAGCGAAGCGCCGGTAGGTACTGTTGCCCCGATATTCCGCAGCTGGCCGCACGGCCTGTATGTCTACCGAGGTGATGGGCGTCGTGCGTACCGGGCTCTGCTGCGCGTCTTGCTTTCCGAATTCCCCGCCGACATAGGTCAGCTGGTAGTCGCTCTCCATCGTCCGTCGGTGGAGCGTTGGGTACCGCGGAGCCTGCCCCGCCGACTGCGCTCCAAGATCGCTCTGGTCGAGTTCACCTCCCCGGCTGAGCTTGGTTCCTGGTACCGCTCTGCTGCCTTTGCCATCTTGCCGTTCTTGGGGGGGGAGTGGCTCTGCACCGGTCTGGCCGAAGCGGCGGTCACGGCCTGTCCGGTGGTGGGGCCTGATCTACCGCCGGTGCGGGACTATTTGGAGAAAAAGGACGTGGAGGGAGTGCTTGCCGGCCCTCTCGGGGCGGTCTTCACACCGAGTGAGTCCGGCTCCTTGGCGGGAGCCATAGCGGCTGTCATGGCCCAGACGGCTGCGGCAGTTCCGGGGGAGCCAGGGGGATCGTCTCCTGAGACTCGCCTGCAGCCAGCGCAGGTAGGGTCACCGCACAGTATGAGGAGAGTGGCGGAACGTCTGGAAACCCTCTACTGGGACACCCTCAAGGCCACCCGGGCTGCCCGAGCCCAAGTCGGGCGCACGCCGGCGGCGGTGCGCTCTCTCCACGTACGGGGTATCGGCGAGGAGTCTCCGCGCAGGCGCCTGAGGGAGGCGGCTCTTGCCACCAAGCCCGATTGGATCAACGCCGACCTGCATCTCCACAGCAACTACTCCCGGGACAGCACCAACAGTGTCGCCACCATCCTGCGGGTGGCGCGGGAAGTGGGGTTGGGGGCCATAGCCATCGCCGACCACAACGAGATCAAGGGAGCCCTCCTTGCGCGCGAGATGGCAGACGGTGATCCCTTCGTCATCGTGGCCGAAGAGATAAAGACGGAGGAGGGTGAGGTCATCGGTCTCTTTCTGGAGGAGTTCATCCCCAAAGGTCTCAGCTTCGATCGGACGGTCTCGCTGATCAAGGAGCAGGGCGGTCTCGTCTATATCCCCCATCCGTTCGATGCCCTGCGGAAGACGCCTTCCTACCGGACACTGGTCGACAACCTCCACCGCATCGATGTGATCGAAGTCTACAACGCCAAGGTCGCGCTTTCGTCCTTCAATCTGGGGGCGGAGCGCTTCGCCGCCAAGTACAACCTGGTTGCCGGCGCTGGTAGCGATGCCCACGTACCCCAAGCCATAGGGACGGCCATGCTGCGCATGCCTCGTTTCCATGACCAGCAAAGCTTCATGGCCGCGCTGTGGGAGGCTGACATCGTCGCGCGGCGGAAGAGTCTGCTCTATTTGCAATCTCTCAAGCTGCTGCGGACGACTCTCGACCGGGTGCTGCCCGAAGACTGAGTCGCCGCCTTGTTGCCAACACGGGATTAAAAGGAATTCCTCATTCGCTGGCCAATATAGGGGGCATGAAAGAGCAAGTGCCCCCTGCTGAGGCCAACGAGATATACCGCAAGCTTGAAGAGCGGGCCATAAGCGAAAGCAACGATCTCAATCGGCGCATCAGCCATTGCCGCAAGTGTACCAGAGGCGATTACATACCTACTGTGGGTTCCGGCCATCCTCTGGCTGACATCTTCCTTGTCAAGTATCAGCCGCACTACCTAGAGGTGACGGAGGGGGTGGCGTTCTTCGGTCGGTCCGGTTCAGCCATCCTGAAGAGTCTGGAGCGTCTGGGGATAGACCCCCTCAACGTCTACGGTACCAATCTGGTCAAATGCCATGACGTCTCGCGCCGGGAAGGCGAGAAGAACTGCCCTCTCTATTGGCTGGAGGAGTTCCATATCACCCACCCTCGGATCATCGTCGTCATGGGCAAGCCGACCCTGGAGGTGGTGAACCGCGAGCGGATCGCCGGGATGAAGAAACTGAGCTGGAATCCCGGCGAGCTGCAGGACTTCACCGCGTTCTGCAAGGCGCTGGTGACCCCCGACATCGATGCTTCGTTGGATGAAGAGAAGGCGAAAGCCGAGTTCTGGAAAGCCTTCAAGACTCTTGGCGATTGGCTACGGGACCAGCCGCCCTACTAGTCATCCGGGACTGGCGTTCTCCCTTGCAGCACTCTGAAGGCCGGCCTTCGTCAAGGGCCGGCCTTCTTGGTGAGAAGACCGACGCATTCCACGTGGGGCGTGTGAGGGAACATGTCCACCGGGGTGACCCGCTCGATGCGGTAACCGTATTGCTGGAGTTGCGCCACGTTGGGAGCCATGGTCGAGGGGTTGCATGACACGTAGACGATACGGGGTGTTCCCAGCTCGCCTATGCGGTCGACCACCCGGCGATGGAGCCCAGCTCGCGGTGGGTCGACCACGATGGCGTCGGGTCTCTCCAGTCCTTGGGGTAGGCTGCGGCGTCCCTCGGCTGCCTCGCGCAGCACCCGGCGCACATCGCCTTGCACGAAACGGACGTTGGTCAAGCTGTTGAGAAGGGCGTTTTCCTCGGCATCCCGGACTGCGGAAGGCGTGGCCTCGATGCCGAGGACCCCTCTGGCTTTGCGGGCGAGGACCAGCCCGATGGAGCCCACGCCCGAGTAGAGGTCCCAGATGACCGGGCCCTCGTCTGGAGAGCCAAGGCACCCTGACGGACTGAGGCTGAGGCCTGCCTCCTGAGCCGCCAGCTCATAGAGCGCATGCGCCATCAAGGTGTTGGTCTGGAAGAAAGCGTTGACCGATATCTTCAGGGTGATCCCGGCGACCTGCTCCAGAAGAAAAGGTCTGCCCCAGAGGGTAGTCGTCTCCAGACCCGTACTCAGTTCCGCTCGCCCGGGATTGACGGCATGAGTCACGCCCACCAGTTGGGGATAGGTCTCGCGCAAGCGCTCGACCAGGCCCAGTTCCTCCGGCCTCACCCCAGGGGCGGTCACCAGGCTGACGAGGAGCTCTGCGCCGGCTTTGGCAGTGCGGACGACCAGATGCCTGACCTCACCCGTGTGGGTCCGGGGATTCCAGGGTTGAAGGTCAGTCTCGCGAAGCCATTCCTCTATGGTGCCCCTCACCTTCTCCATCAGGGGGTGAAGCAGGTGGCACTCGGTGAGGGGAATCACGGTGTCCCAGCGACCCGAGGGCCGGAAGCCCACCACGGGGCCCTCCCCGCCCTCTCCGACGGCGAAGTCCACCCGGTTGCGATAACGCCAGGGGGAGGCCATACCCAAGATGGGGCGCAGCTCGAAATCACGCAGCCCCCCCAAGTGCTCGAGCGATTCACGGACTTGTTGGGCCTTGTAGCGGAGCTGCACCTGGTAATCCAAGTTCTGCCAACTGCAACCTCCGCAGGTTCCAAAGCTGGGGCAACGTGGGGCTACTCGCCGGGGAGAGGGAACCAACAGCTGTTCGAGTCTTGCCTCGGCGTAGCGCTTCTTGACCTTGTTGAGCTGGACCCTCGCCACATCGCCGGGGACGGCCCCAGTCACGAACACCACGAAGTCACCGACGCGGCCGATCCCCTTCCCGCCGAAAGCAAGGCCGGTCACAGTGAGATCGAGTAGCTGACCTTTGCTTGGGGTCGGACTGCTACTTCGATGCGGAGAGAGTTGTGGAGACTCACGAGCCACGGGGGAAGTATACGCAGGGGAGGCTTGGCCTGGAAACGGGCGGGCGCCGGCCGCCCTGCGGGCGGCCGGCGCCCCGAGTCCACCATCCGCCAAAGGTCTATGTCTCCGCAACGACGGGTTCTCTCTCGGCTGCCCCCCGCTCTCCTGCGACTCGCTCGAACACCAACTCCAAGTTGCGTTCGTCTACTCGGATGGTATCCCCCTCGCGGAACTCGCCTTTGAGTAGCCCCAAGGCCACGCGGTCCTGGATCTCCTTCTGGATGAGGCGCTTGAGCGGCCTGGCTCCATAGGCCGGGTCGTACCCCTGCCGAGCCAGGTAGTCCTTGGCCGCCTCGGTCAGCTCCAGGCTGATATCGCGCTCGGCCAGACGCTCGCGCAAGAGGGTGAGCTGGATCTCGACGATGTCCTTGATGTGCTCCAGGGTGAGCCGATGGAAGATGATGATCTCATCCACCCGGTTGAGGAACTCCGGCTTGAAAGTGGCCTGCAGCAGTTTGGTCACCCGCATCTGCATCTCGACCTCGGTGATGTCGGGATCCAAGATGTACTGGCTCCCGAGGTTGGAAGTCATGATGACCACCGTGTTCTTGAAGTCGACGGTCCGGCCGTGGCCGTCGGTCAGGCGGCCCTCATCCAAGATCTGGAGCAGCAGGTTGAAGACATCGGGGTGCGCCTTCTCGATCTCGTCCAAGAGAAGGACGGAATACGGCCGGCGCCGGACAGCCTCGGTCAGGTACCCGCCTTCTTCATACCCGACGTATCCGGGCGGGGCTCCGATGAGACGAGCGATAGAATGGCGCTCCTGATACTCGCTCATGTCCACGCGGACTAGAGCCCGCTCATCGTCGAACAGGAACTCGGCCAGAGCGCGGGCCAGTTCGGTCTTGCCGACACCGGTCGGACCCAAGAAGATGAAGCTGCCGATGGGGCGATTGGGGTCCTGCAGGCCCGCTCTAGACCGCCGGATGGCGTTAGCCACCGCCGACAAGGCGTCGTCCTGACCGACCACGCGTCTGTGCAGCCGCTCTTCCATGTGGATGAGCTTCTCCACCTCGCCTTCGAGCAGACGGGAAACCGGGATTCCGGTCCACTTGGCTACCACTTCGGCGATGTCTTCCTCCTCCACCTCTTCTTTCAGCATCTTGAGGTCCCGCTGAAGCTCAGCGAAGCGCTGGTTCTCGGCAGCCAGTTGGCGTTCCAGCTCCGGAATGCGCCCGTAGCGGAGTTCAGCAGCCCGCTCCAGATCGACCGCCCGCTCGGCTTGTTCGGCCTCGGTCTTGAGCGTCTCGATCTGCTCTTTGAGCGCCCGGATCTTGCCGATAGCCTCCTTTTCGGCTTGCCAATGCGCCTTCAGCGCTGCCGACTGCTCCCGCAGCTCGGCCAGCTCGGCCTCGATGGCTTCGCGCCTCTCTTTGGAAGCGACATCCTTTTCTTTGCTCAATGCATGCAGCTCTATCTCAAGCTGCTTTATCCGCCGCTCCACTTGGTCGATCTCAGTGGGCATGGAGTCGATCTCGATGCGGAGTCGACTAGCGGCTTCGTCCACCAGGTCGATGGCTTTGTCAGGCAGGAACCGATCGCTGATGTAACGATGAGAAAGCACCGCGGCCGCTACCAAGGCTGAGTCCTTGATGCGGACACCGTGATGGACCTCATAGCGCTCCTTCAGTCCGCGCAGGATGGCGATGGTGTCCTCCACCGAGGGCTCGCTTACCATCACGGGCTGGAAACGACGCTCAAGCGCCGCGTCTTTCTCCACATGTTTGCGGTATTCGTCCAGCGTAGTGGCCCCTACCACGCGGAGCTCGCCGCGGGCCAACATGGGTTTGAGCATGTTGGAGGCATCGACCGCGCCTTCGGCTGCGCCGGCCCCGACCAGGGTATGCATCTCGTCTATGAAGGTGATGATCTCCCCGCCGGAATCAGCGATCTCCTTGAGGACAGCCTTCAACCGCTCTTCGAACTCGCCGCGGTACTTGGCCCCCGCCACCAGAGCCCCGATGTCAAGGGCGATGACCCGCTTGTTCTTGAGCCCTTCCGGCACGTCACCGGAGACGATGCGTTGCGCAAGGCCTTCGACGATGGCTGTCTTACCGACCCCGGGCTCGCCTATCAGCACCGGGTTGTTCTTGGTCCGGCGGGAGAGGACTTGAATGACCCTGCGGATCTCCTCGTCACGGCCAATGACCGGATCGAGCTTGCCCCGCCGGGCCAGCTCGGTGAGATCGCGCCCGAAACGTTCGAGGGCTTGATATTTCTCCTCGGCGTTGGGGTCCTGCGCCCTCTGAGAACCGCGGATCTCCTTAAGCACCAGCAGGATGGCGTCGCGGGTCACTCCGTAGCGCTTGAAGAGATCGCCCAACCAGCCGGTGTCGGCGGCTAGGCCCATAAGCACGTGCTCGGTGGAGACGTAGGCGTCTTTCATCTTGTCGGCCTCGGCTTGCGCGGTTTCCAGAGCTTTCTGGGTCTCGCGGCTAAGGCCCAACTGAGTGGCACCGTGGACGGTAGCGAAGTAGCCCAAGCGCTTTTCGAGCTCGTTGCGCACGGCAGACGGGCTGGCTCCGATGCGCTCCAGGATCGAACGGGCCAGACCGCCCTCCTGGTCCAACAAAGCGGCGGCCAGATGTTCGGGTTCTATCTGGGCGTGTCGTCGTTCTTGAGCCAACCTCTGGGAGGCGGCGAGCGCCTCTTGCGCTTTGAGAGTGAACCTTTCTAGTTGCATATCCATCTACTCCTCGATCACCTGCCTAGAGGCAAGCACACATTTCACCATTTGATGGAGAAAATCTTATATGACCAGACTCAACATTGTCAAGCCGCGTGGAGACTCTGTCAAGACGTGACAGCAGGCAACGGCGCGTGGTGAGTCGCCGCGCGCAGTCGGCCAGCACGCGCGCGGTCGGCTGGCGACGCGGGCCGCGGGTCTTGGGCGCGAGTCTTGGCCGGAGTCTTGGCTGTTACCTCAGCCGAACAGTCGGATGGGTCCTGCCCCCATGAGTGGTCTCCACCCCCTCTTCGACGGGACTGATTTCAGAGCGTGGTGGTGTCCGTCGAGGAAGGACTCGTCGTAACCGTGCTGGTACTGGTAGAGCCGGGCGGCTTCTTGGTGGTCGTGGTGCTCGGTGGCAAGGTGGTAGTGGTGGTGCTGGTGGTCGTGCTGGTCGTGGTCGTGCTACTCGTAGTGGTAGAGGTGGGGAAGACCGCCCACTTGCTCACGAAGAAATAGTTCCAGGCCACCTTCACCTCAGGCTCGGGGAAGTCTGTCTTGGGGTAGCGCCGGTCGGCCTCGTACATGAACTTGCGCCAGATCTCAGCGGGGAAACTCCCCCCGGTGACGCGGATGCCGTGCACGTTGGTCATGGGTATCTGGGCTTCAGGGTGACCCACCCAGACCGTGGTCGAAAGATGGGGTGTATAGCCGCAGAACCAGGCGTCGTAGTATTCCTGGGCCGTCCCGGTCTTGCCGGCCGCCGGCCGGTCGATGTTGGCCTTGGTCCCCGTGCCTGACTTGATGTTGTCGGCCAGAAGCTTGGTGACCTCGTAGGCCACTCCGGCCGCGATGGCCCGACTACGTTTGGGGTGAGCCTCCCAGATGACCTTGCCTTGGGAATCCCTGATCCTGAGGATGATGGTGGTGGCAACGTATTCCCCCATGTTGGCCAAGGTGGCGTAGGCAGCGGCCATCTCCAGAGGGGAGACACCATATGTGAGTCCGCCCAACACTATGGCGGGCGTGGGGTTGAGATAGGAGGTTATGCCCATGCGGTGTGCCACATCCACGATGTGCTCGGGCGTCACGTCGAGCGCGAGCTGGGCGTAGACGCTGTTGTCACTACGCAGAGTGGCGCGGGCGATGGTGGTCGCGCCGGTGTAAGTGTTCCCGAAGGTCTTCACGGTCCAGGGTTTGTCGCTTCCGGGAAGCTTCAAGCTGAGCGGCATAGACTCGTAGTAGGTCTCGTAAGGGTTGATGCCCTTCTCGATGGCGGCAGTGAGGCAGAAGGTCTTGAATGCGGAACCCGGCTGGCGCCGTCCCTGCACGGCCAGGTTGAACTTGGAGCTGTCGTAGTCCCTGCCGCCTACCATGGCGCGGATGTAGCCGGTACCGACTTCGATGCTCACCAAAGCCGCCGAGGGGTCGCCTTCCTGGTCGAGGGTCGACTTAATGGCCTCCATGGCCAACTGCTGCAGCTCAGGATCGATGGTGGTCTCCACTCGAAGCCCCCCGCTGAACACTTTCTCGACGCCGAACATGTCGATCAACTGTTTGCGCACATAGGCCACTACATAGGGTTCCTGGACTCGCGTGTAGGGGGAATACGGGGCGAGTTCGAGCGGCTCAGCCACGGCTTGCTGGTATTCGCGCTCAGTTATGTAGCCGTTCTCGAACATCTTCCGTAGAACCAGGTTGCGCCGCTCCAGAGCCCGGTCGGGATGCTTGCGCGGGGAGTAAGCGCTGGGAGCCTGGGGGAGACCGGCCAGGAGTGCCGCCTCGGCGAGAGTAAGGTCTTTGGGATCCTTGTCGAAATAGGTACGGGCGGCGGCCTCGACGCCGTAGGCATTGGAGCCGAAGTACACGGTGTTGAGATAGAGGTCGATTATTTCTTTCTTCGAATACTTGCGC
Source organism: uncultured Actinomycetes bacterium (assembly GCA_937148845.1). Lineage (GTDB taxonomy): Bacteria > Actinomycetota > Thermoleophilia > RBG-16-64-13 > RBG-16-64-13 > CAKZRW01. Next base: position 29,466 of record CAKZRW010000041.1, read on the forward strand.
TCCAGCTGGTAGGCCAGCGCCACCTCGTTGAACTTACGGCGTAGGGAGATCTCGGTCCGGTCCAGGTAGAGGTTCCCCACCAGCTGCATCGTGATGGTGGAGAAGCCCTGGGTAAGCTTCTGGGCGCGCAGGTTCTCTGCCAGGGCTCGGAAGAAGCTCCTCAAGTCTACGCCGTCATGCTCGTAGAAACGCTCGTCCTCGATAGCCACCAAGGCGTTCCGCAGCATGTCGGGGATGTCTTTGCCGCTGATGATGGTGCGGTTCTCTACTCCGTGGAGATAGGCGAGAAGGGAGCCGTCCGCTGCATAGATCTGCGTGGTCTGGGCCAGGGATACCTCGCCCTGGTCTTCAAGCGATGGTATGTCCTGCTGTATAGAGGCAACGGCGCGCAGACTCACCGAGACGAAAGTGGCGGCCACAGCAGCCAGCAGCAGCGGTATACCTAGGAGGATGGCAACGACGATGGCGACGCGCCGCTGCTGCCTCTTGCGCTCGCGTCGTTTTCGTGAACTTCGTCTTTCGCGGCCGACTCTCATAGAGCCTCTTGTGGGTTTACCTGATTGACGTATGTTACCCGACAGAAGTTTCCGCTGTTCCGCTGGCTAGGTGACGCGCAGTCTTGCTGTGCGGGTCCGGAGACAAAAGAAGCTAAGCAAACCTGCGTGAACATGATAACAACGACTTGACAATACCCGACTCAGATTTTATAATCCCTGTCAGCTAATGACTATGAGTCGAATCTCGGAGGACAAGTAATGGGCAAGACAATCGGCATTGACCTGGGCACCACCAACTCAGCCATGGCGGTGCTGGAAGGCGGAGAGCCGACCATCATCCCCAATGCAGAAGGCGGTCGGACGACTCCGTCGGTCGTGGCCTTCACTAAGACCGGGGAACAACTGGTCGGCGTCGTGGCTAAGCGTCAGGCCGTCACCAACCCTGAGAACACCATCTTCTCGATCAAGCGCTTCATGGGGCGCAAGTACAACAACGTGAGCGAGGAGATGAAGATCGTTCCCTACAAGGTGGTCGAAGGCCCCAATGGCGACGTGCGGGTGAAGGTCCAGGATAAACTATATTCTCCGCCCGAGATCTCGGCCAAGATCCTGCAGAAGCTGAAGCGCGACGCTGAGGCCTTCCTGGGGACCGAGGTCACCTCTGCGGTAATCACGGTTCCGGCCTATTTCGACGACGCCCAGCGTCAGGCCACCAAGGACGCCGGCACCATCGCTGGTCTTGAGGTCAAGAGGATCATCAACGAGCCCACTGCGGCTGCCTTGGCTTACGGGCTTGACAAAGAACATGATCAGACGATCCTCGTGTTTGACCTGGGCGGCGGTACCTTCGACGTCTCCATCCTGGAGATCGGGGATGGCGTGTTCGAGGTCAAAGCCACGTCCGGGGATACCCATCTGGGCGGCGACAACTTCGACAAGGCCATCGTGGACTGGATAGTGAGCGAGTTCCGCCGTGAGAAGGGTGTCGACCTGTCCCAAGACCGGCCGGCCCTGCAGCGTCTCTACGAGGCCGCCGAAAAAGCCAAGGTGGAGCTGTCCTCGGTCTTGGAGACCACCATCAACCTGCCCTTCATCACCATGGACCAGAGCGGTCCTCTGCACCTGGAGATGACGCTGACCCGGGCCAAGCTGGAGGAGCTCACCCGCGATCTTATCGAGCGCACTGTCGGCCCCACCAAGCAGGCCATGGAGGATGCCGGCCTGCGCGTGGGCGACATCGACCAGGTGATCCTGGTAGGTGGTATGACCCGTATGCCCGCGGTCCAGGAGAAGGTCAGGCAGTTGACCGGTAAGGAGCCTCACAAGGGGATCAACCCTGATGAGGTAGTGGCGCTGGGTGCTGCCATCCAGGCGGGGGTCTTGGCTGGCGAGGTCAAGGACGTGCTGTTGCTCGACGTGACCCCGCTCTCGCTGGGGATCGAGACCAAGGGTGGTGTGTTCACGCGGCTCATCGAGCGCAACACCACTATCCCCACCCGCAAGAGCGAGATCTTCTCGACAGCCGAAGACGGACAGACGTCGGTGGAGATCCATGTACTCCAGGGCGAGCGTGAACTGGCCGCCTACAACAAGACGCTAGGCAAGTTCCAGCTCACCGGTATCCCGCCGGCGCCGCGAGGAGTCCCGCAGATCGAGGTCACCTTTGATATCGACGCCAACGGCATAGTCCATGTGTCAGCCAAGGACTTGGCCACGGGCAACGAGCAGAAGATCGAGATCAAGAGCTCGAGCGGGCTTACCGACGAGGAAATCAAGCGCATGGTGCGGGACGCGGAACTTCATGCGGAGGGAGACCGCAGGAAGAGAGAAGTGGTCGACGCGCGGAACCAGGCCGAGAACTTGGTCTACTCCACACGCAAGTCCCTCAAGGAGTTCGGCGACAAGGTCGACGGCGCCACGCGGGCCAACATCGAGAGCGCCATGCGTGACCTGGAGGAGGCCATCAAAGGTGACAACCTGGAGCTCATCCGGAGTCGCGCGAACGCCCTGCAAGAGGCTGCGTACAAGCTCTCCGAGGCGGCCTACCAGGCGGCCCAGGCTCAGTATGCCGCGAGTGGTGCTCGCGACGGAGGCTCTGGGTCCCAAGCTAAGACCGGCTCGGCAGAGGAAGAGGTAGTCGAGGAAGCTGACTACGAGGTCATCGACGAGGAGAAGTAGATCTGGCGACGTAGGAGGTGAGGAACATGGCACTTGTACGTTGGGATCCGTTCCGTGAACTGAGCGCACTTCAGAATGAGGTCAACCGGCTCTTCTCCCGCCTGGGCGGCGGGGAGGTGCCTGAACGGCAGTCGTGGACGCCGTCGGTCGACGTGATCGAGACCGATGACGCCATCAAGCTCAAGGCCGAACTGGCTGGCATGGACCCCAAAGACATCAACATCGAAGTGCAGGACAACGTGCTCACCGTGAGCGGCGAGCGGCGCTTCGAGGAAGAGGTGAAGGAAGACCGGTACTATCGCATCGAGCGCCGGTACGGCTCCTTCAGTCGGTCGCTGGTCCTGCCGCCGACGGCGGACGAGAACAAGGTTGAAGCCAGGTACGAGAACGGTGTGCTCGAAATCACCATCCCCAAGACCGAGACAGCCAAGCCCAAGAAGATCGCTGTCACGGTGGGTGGTGGCGAGCAGAAGACGGTAGAGGCCAAGGCGACCGAGACCCAGAACTAAGAACCGCAAGGTGGTCTCGGACCCGGAAGGTGCGGGGCGGCGGCCACGGGCCGCCGCCCCGCGCAAGAAGGGCTGTAAGTGAGCCGAGGCCCAGAGAGTGAGAGCAGTTTAGATGACGACCAGCAAGAGACGCATACCGATAAACAACACTCAGCAGGCTGACGTGGCCGGGCCCGAGGCGGCCCAGGCCGGGAGTAGTGGGGCTGCCTCGGCCGAAGCCGCTAGCAGGGCGCCAACGGCGGCCGCCAGCGGGGCGCCGGATACTCCGGTCGGGTCAGGCGGCGACAGGGGGTCGGACGCCCCCGTGACGTCAGACGCTGCCCCCGAGATGGCTGCGAATGAGGTTCCCGCCTCTGAGGTCTCCGCACAAGCAGCTGAGGACGTGCCAGACATGGCTGCCGAGAGGGATCGCCTGGCTGCGGAGTGCGAAGCTCTTGCCGACGCCCTGTTGCGGTTACGGGCGGAGTTCGACAACTTCCGCAAGCGCATGTCTCGGGAGCTGATCGAGTCTCGGGAGCGCGCCCGCGGCGATCTCTTGAGCGAACTACTCCCTGTGCTTGATAACCTGGACCGGGCCCTCGATGCCGCTGAGCATCATGATGAAGGCAAGGTGCTCACCGGGGTCCGGATGACGCGGGACATGTTCGCCGACTTGCTCCGCCGCTCGGGCGTAGAGGAGGTCGAGACCGTGGGAGTGCCTTTTGATCCCACTGTCCATGAGGCTATCGCTGTTCAGACGTCCTTGGAGCCCGAGGGGACGGTGACCGGCGTGGTGGAACGGGGCTATCGTCAGGGCAACCGCGTGCTGCGTCCTGCCCGCGTGGTGGTCTCTGCTGGCCAAACGGCGACCGCAGCTCCCGCAGACGCAGGTAGCGACAAGTAGGAGTGAGACGAAGTGACCGGCAATCGTGATCTCTACGAGATTCTTGAGGTCAAACGGACCGCTACTCAGGAGGAGATCAAGAAAGCCTACCGGAAGCTGGCCCGGCAGTACCATCCTGATGCCAATCCCAATGACCCCAAGGCCGAGGAGAAGTTCAAAGAGATCTCGAGTGCGTACGAAATCCTGTCCGACCCGGAGAAGCGCAAACAGTACGACGCCGGCACTATGTTCTTCGGTCCGGGTGCAGGGGCAAGGACCGGTACCGGCGGCTACCGGACCACTTACGGAACCGGACCTTTCACCACGGGCGACTGGGCCGATCTCTTTGGCAGCCTCTTCGGCGGGGGGTTCGGCGGTTTCACCGGCACGGCGAGGCAGCGAGGGGCTGAGCGGGGCGAGGATGTCAGCGTGGCGGTCAAGCTCTCCTTCGAGGACGCCTTGAAAGGAGTCACTACCAAGATCAGCGTTCCTCAGACTGTCAGCTGCAACGTGTGTAAAGGCAGCGGAGCGGCCCCGGGTACCAGCCCCACCACCTGTCCGCAGTGCCAGGGCCGGGGCATAGTGTCGCAGAGCCAGGGCTTCTTCGCCCTGACGCAACCTTGCGGCCGCTGTGGCGGTACCGGCACTATCATCGAACACCCTTGTCCCGAGTGTTCGGGCACGGGTCAGACCCGGATGCTCAAGAAATACACGGTACCGTTCCCACCCGGCATCAAAGACGGTACCAAGATCCGCCTCAAGGGCAAGGGCGAACCGGGGCGCCTAGGGGGCCCTCCTGGCGACCTTTATGTCATCGCCCAAGTGGAGGACAGCCCTATCTACGAGCGGAAGGGCGCAGACTTGGTCATAGAGGTGCCGGTGACCATAGTGGAGGCGGCCTTGGGGGCCACGGTGCCTGTGCCTACTCCCGAGGGGATGGTGCGTCTGAAGATCCCCGCCGGGACTCAGTCGGGTAAGATGCTCAGGCTCAAGGGCAAAGGGGCTCCTCGACTGGATGGCTCCGGCAAGGGTGACCTGCTGGCGCGGATCCGGGTGGTCGTCCCGGAACGCCTGACCAAGGCGCAGAAGGAGCTGCTACAGAAGTTCGACGAGCTCCGTCCCGAGGACCCCAGGGCTAATCTCCCCGGGTGGACGGCGGCGTAGTCAACAAATAGGAGGTGAAGGTGGCGCTCGACGATGAGACCAAGCCGGTGTTCATGATTTCGGTGGCAGCCGAGCTGGCCGACATGCATCCCCAGACCCTGCGGATGTATGAGCGACGTGGCCTCATCCGTCCTCGCCGCTCGTCGAAAAGCACACGGCTGTACTCCCTTGCGGACGTGGAGCGGCTGCGCCGTATCCAGCAGCTGGTGGGAGAATGCGGGCTCAACCTGGCCGGGGTGGAACGGGTGCTCCAGCTCGAGGAAGAGATCGCTTTTCTTAAGAAGCGCCTGCAAGAACTTGAGCGCGAGATCGAGCGGCTGACGGTCAAGGCTCGCGAAGAGGTGGAGGCCGTACACCGCAGCTACCGCAAGGAGCTGGTGCCGTTCTCGACGCCAGGGGAGTTGATTCTGATCACCGAGCATTCCCGCACCCGGCGATGAGCGGATCCGGCACTGCGGGGACGCCGAGTGCTTCGACTGCGGAAGAGCGTCCCTGTGCACGGCACCCTGATCGGATGACGATGGTGTCCTGCAGCGCTTGCGGAAAGCCGCTTTGCCCAGACTGCATGGTCTATTCAGCGGTCGGGATCAAGTGCCGCGAATGCGCCAAGCTGCCACGTTCGGCTAAGGTGTCGCTTAAGAAAGGACGCTTGGTGCGGGCTGTGGTCGCTGGTCTAGGGGCCGGCACGGCGGTGGGGTTCGCCTACTACTTCTTGCTCGGAACGATCGGCTTCTTCTTCTTTTTCTTCTTCGTATCGGCCGGCATCGGGTACCTGGTGGGCGAGGCGGTGAGTCGAGCGGCGGGTCGCTATCGGGGACTGGCCACTGCTCTCATCGCTGTCGGCTCGACCGTGTGGGCCTTCGTACTTCCGCCTCTGGTGGCTACCTTCGTCAGCTTGGGGGTGAGTTGGAGCTCTGTGGTCTTCAGCCTCAGCGGCCGGGGGGTGGTCAACTGGGTGGTGATGCTGTTCGCCGCCTACCTGGCCTACTGGAGGAACCGCTGAGGGAGTGGGAGGACGACGAATAGGCTACCTGACGGGCCGGTCGGGGCAGCGTCCTATTGTTGGCACTCTCTGGTCAAGAGTGCCAGAGGGAGCCGACTTGGCTAGAGATTTTTGCTATACTGCAACCGATTTTGAGTAAGGAGGTCGCTGACTTGCCAACCTACGAATACAGATGTGTCTCCTGTGATCATCAGTTCGAGCGCTTCCAGCGCATTACGGACGAGCCGGTCAAGGAGTGCGAGATCTGCGGCGAGCCGGTGAAGCGCCTTCTCTTCCCTGTGGCTATCCACTTCAAGGGCAGTGGTTTCTACACCACCGACTACGCTCATAAGAACGCCTTGGCCACGCCCGGATCTTCTGGGGGCAACGGTTCCTCGGAGGCCACGGGCGGGACGAGCGATGACAGCAACTCGAACGGGAACGGGTCGTCCGCAAAAGGCAAGGCGTCGGTCGCGGCCGGCGACGACTGAACCACGGGGACTTTCTAACCATGGTCAGTAGGGACTGCGGGCTGGTCGCCTTCGGCAGCGCGCGCCCCCTGATCGTTTTGACCAACGATGATGGTATCCGCTCGCCCGGGCTGCTCGCACTCAAGGAGGCCCTCGATCCCTTAGGTGAGGTGCGGGTGGTGGCTCCCGAGGAGAACCGCTCGGGAGCCGCCCGTAGTATCACCATGCACTCCTCGCTTTGGGTCGAAGAAGTGACTCTTCCCGACGGCTCCGTCGGCTACAGCACCGACGGCACTCCGGTGGATTGCGTGCGGATGGCCGCTCTGGGCCTGTTGGAGCGGCCCCCTGACCTCATCGTCTCGGGGATAAACCTGGGCGAGAATCTCGGTGATGACATCACCTATTCGGGGACGGTAGCCGCGGCACTCGAAGGGATCATGTTGGGGATCCCGGCCATAGCTATCTCTGCCCATGGCTATCACTCTGGCTACGATCTCTCTGTACCGGCGAGGTTTGCCCGGCACTTGCTCTCCCTCGCTCTTAAGAAGGGTTTTCCGGCGCGGACGCTTCTTAATATCAATTGTCCGGATCGGTCGTTCGCCGAGCTGGCCGGGGCCAAGTTCACGGTCTTGGGCAAGCGCGTCTATGGCGACAAGGTGGAGTACCGAGCGACGGACGGCACCCGTCGTCTCTACCAGATCTACAATGATGACCTGGGCTACCTCCAGGAACCAGGAAGCGATTTCGACGCGGTGGCCAACGGATTCATCTCCATCACTCCCCTTCACTTCGATCTCATGTGCCATGAAGCCCTGGAGCAGTTGCGCTCTTGGGAGAGCGAACTTGGGAGAGCGGACTGTATCGGCGAGAGGCGGGCTCGTGAAGGCTCCGGGAACCCAGAGTGACGCGGCCGTAGAGGGCGGGGAACAGTTGCCGCGGGAGCACGGCTCGCGAGACCAAAGTGTTCGCCAGCAGAGCGCGAGTGAGCCGAGTCCTCGCTTTCAGGCGGTTGTGTTCGACCTGGACGGCACCGTGGTGGACTCGGTGGAGCTCATCGTGGTCTCCTTCCAGCATGCCCTTCGGGAGGTCTTGGGCTGGGAGGTCTCTCGTCAACAGGCGGTGGCCTTCGTAGGGCGGCCGCTACGGGAGCAGATGCTCATGTTCAGTCCTGAGCACGCGGACCGTCTGGTGGAGGTCTACCAGGAGTTCAACCATCGCGAACATGACCGCATGTTGCGACTATACGACGGCATGCGGGATCTGCTCGAGAGGCTGAGGGCGCACGGGGTGAGACTGGGTCTGGTGACTTCCAAGTCTCGCCGCACCACCCAGATGGCGTTCGACCGGACCGGCATCGAGCCTTACTTCGATGCGGTCGTCTGCGCTGATGAGAGCACCGGCAACAAACCCTCGCCCGATCCCATACTCACCTGCTTGGAAATGCTGGAGGTGGCCCCCACCCAGGCGGCCTACGTAGGCGACAGTCCAGCCGACATGCAGGCCGCTCATGCGGCCGGCACCTTCCCTATCGCTGTGGCCTGGGGGGTCTTCGAAGTGGCTATGCTAGAAGCTGAAAAGCCCGGCCTTCTGGTCCATACTATTCCTGAGCTGGCGGAGGCCTTCGGCATCTAGGAGGCAGGAAGGTGGCAACCACGGACGACGCGGTAGCGGCGAGAATCGAGGAGCTCCGGGCCCTTATCCGCCACCACGACTACCGCTACTACGTCCTCGACAGCCCCGAGATCTCCGACGCCGAGTACGACGCGCTCTTCCGTGAGCTGGAAGAGCTGGAGCAGGCTCATCCCGAGCTGATCACGCCGGATTCGCCCACCCAGAGGGTGGGCGGTGAACCTCTTCCCGGTTTCGCGCAAGTCCGCCATGGTGAGCCCATGCTGTCCTTGGCCAACGCTAAGAACGAGGAAGAGCTGCGTGCGTGGCATGCCCGGGTAGTGAGACTGACTGCCGAAGCCGGTTGGGACACCCGGGATCTGCGTTTCGTGTTGGAGCCCAAGATCGATGGTCTAGCGGTCTCCCTACGCTACGAGGAAGGCCGTTTCACCGTAGGGGCGACCCGCGGCAACGGAGAGATAGGCGAGGACGTCACCCTCAATCTGCGGACCATCCCCGTGGTTCCGCTGGCCATGTTGCCGGCGGCGGCTCCCTTTCCTCGCGTGGTGGAGGTGCGCGGAGAGGTCTACTTGCCCCTCGAGGCCTTCTCTCGCTTGAACGAACAAAGGCTGGCGGCTGGTGAGTCCACTTTCGCCAACCCGCGCAATGCCGCGGCGGGTTCGCTCCGCCAATTGGACCCCCGCGTTACCGCCTCGCGACCCCTCTCGGTCTGGTTCTACGGCATCGGCCTGGTGGAGGGCAGGCAGTTCGCCACGCACTACGAAGTACTGGAATGGCTGCGCGCAGCCGGTTTTCGCGTGAATCCCGATGTCCGTCGCGTCGAGTCGCTGGAGGCCATCGTCGAGGGCTGCCGCCGGTGGCAGGAGCGCCGCTCCGAGTTGGGCTACGACATCGACGGAGTGGTGGTGAAAGTCGACGACCGGGCCTTACAGGCGGCTCTGGGAGCGGTGGGCCGGGATCCGCGCTGGGCCGTGGCTTATAAATTCGCTCCCACCACCGCTCAGACTCGTCTACTCAAGATCCATGTGAGTGTGGGTAGGACCGGCGTACTCAATCCTTGGGCTGAGCTGGAGCCGGTCGAGGTGGGGGGCGTGACGGTAGAAAGAGCGACACTACACAACGAGGAAGACATCCGGCGCAAGGACCTGCGGGAGGGGGATATGGTCATCCTCCAGCGGGCGGGTGACGTGATTCCCCAGGTGGTGGCGCCGCTGACCGACCTGCGTACCGGAGCCGAGAAGCCTTTCCATATGCCTGACCACTGTCCATCGTGCGGCACCCCGGTGGTGCGCGTGCCTGGGGAGGTGGCGGTGCGGTGCCCCAATCCCGACTGTCCGGCCAAACGGGCGGAGGCTATCAAGCACTTCGTGAGCAAGGGGGCCATGGACATTGAGGGGGTGGGGGAGAAGCTGGTCGAGCGGCTGTTGGAGCTGGGTCTGATCAGAGATGCGGCCGACCTCTACCGCCTTACCGTGGAGCAACTGGCCCACCTGGAGCGGTTGGGTGAAAAGTCAGCGAGCAACATCGTGAATGCGATCGCGCAGTCGAAGAAGCGGCCGCTAGCTCGGATCCTTTTTGCCTTGGGCATCCCTCATGTGGGCATCGAGAATGCCGAGCTCCTGGTGAGACGGTTCGGGTCGCTGGAGACCCTGCAGAAGGCCTCGGTGGAGGAGATCAGCCAGACCCCGGGCATCGGACCGGTCATCGCTCAGTCGGTGTATGACTATTTCCGCGACCAGCGTAACCTGGATCTGCTGGCCCGGCTGCGTGAAGCCGGGGTCGACCTGGAAGGGCCGAAGGAAGAGGAAGAAGCTGCTGCCGGCGCTGGGACGCGCCCGCTTGCCGGGAAGACCTTCGTCCTCACCGGGACGCTGCCGACCCTCACGCGGCAAGAGGCTACCGACCTCATCACGGCCGCGGGAGGGCGAGTGACGGGCTCCGTGAGTGCCAAGACCGACTACGTGGTAGTGGGCGAGGAGCCAGGCTCCAAGCTCACTCGGGCTGAGGAGCTGGGCATCCCCTTACTGAACGAAGCCCGGCTACGTGAACTGCTGGCGCAGGGCGAGGGGTAGGAAGCAAAGCTTGGCTTGGGAGCTGGCGCCGGGAGCTGTCGCCAAGAGGTGGCGCCAAATCGGGGCCTCGGGTCGGGGTGTCAGGATGTGGCGCCCTTCACACGAACACCATAGGGCTGAAGCACCAGCTTGCCGCTCTCGGGCTTGCATTCCAGGATCTTCATCACCCGGGGCCGGCCCCCCTGGTCGCGCTCGAGGTGGACGAAGATAGGACGTACCTCCGCCAGGCGTTCGTCCAGCTGTCGGCTTGTGGAAAGCCAATCGGCGAGGATCACTTGGGGATCCGGCGCCGCCAAAGTGGCGAGTCCGGCGGTCTCTGCAGAGAGGGACTCGAAGAACAGGGGGATGTCGTGTCGGGCTAGCTCGCTGGCTACCACCCAGGTCGGACGCATGTCTCGGGCCCGGCGGAAGGCTCCGGCGCGCCCGGGCGTGCCCGGGCGCGCCTGGATCTGCACCACGAAGGAACGGTCTCGCAGGGCGGGAAGTTCTTCTTCATCTTCGCTTGCGATCACCACCAGGCGCTGGTCGCGGGCAAGCAAAGCCAGCAGAGCATTGAGCAGGGTGGACTTGCCGGTGTTGGGGCCCCCGCTCACGATCACAGTCTTCTTCATGGATACGAGACCGTTCAAGAGCCGAGCCTCGACGCTGGTCAGGCTGTTGTTGTCTACCAGAGTGCGCAGCGGCACGTTGAGGATGCGCCGGCCGGGTTGGGTGGCCGTGGCATACATGACTGAGGTGGCCGCATCCAAGCCGGTGGCCCGGTCCAAGCGGAAAGAGTCGAAAGCCCTCACCACGGCCTGGGCAAGCTGGACGGCCATCAACAAGTTGGCCCGCTCCTCCTCGGAGGGGTCGAGGTCGGCGATCAGTTCATCGGCCAGCTTCTGCAAGCGATGTTCGTAAGTCGCGAGAATACGTTCGAAAGGAGGCACTCCCTGCTTCTCCCTACTCATCTATTCCTGTCTGGCCGGCAATCACCGGGCGGTCTTTCCCCAATCTAGCACTGCCGAACTGCCCTGCGGGAACCTCTTCCATCCTACAACTTGTAGTCGGAAGAAAAGCGGTCGCTTTTTAGAGCCTAAGCCTTTGTGTAAAATGTGTTAGTACATTGAGACACACCCGGGCAGCTGGCTAAATCAATACGCACCCGGACAGCTAGCTTAGAAAGACGTCAGCAGGGGTAGCAGGGGGATCACGACGCCGCTGCAGGCAGGCACAGATCCAGGAGCTGGTACCGGGGCCTTCCCGGCCTCGTTCGTGTGGTCGCGGGCGAGGGTCAGGCAAGGTCTAGTGCGTCGGCTGGGTGTCCTCTCCTGCCTACTCGTCTCGGTGGGGTTGGGGCCATGGCTTGTGTTCGCTACGGGCTGCAACGGCCGGATGGATTCCGCGGGTGGCCCGGGTGGGGGCACGGCTGCTGGAGAAAGCGGAGCGGGAAAAACGAGCGACTTGGTGGTCGCCTCCACCACCTCCACTCAGGATTCGGGACTGTTCGACGTTCTCATCCCTGCCTTCAACAGGGCGTTCCCGCAATACTTGGTCAAGGTCGTCGCTGTGGGTAGCGGGGAAGCGCTCAAGCTAGGCGAGACCGGTGATGCAGATGTGCTTCTGGTCCACTCCCCCCAGGCAGAAGAGGTCTTCATGGCCAATGGGTTCGGAGCGGACCGGCAGCCAGTGATGTACAACGATTTCGTCATCGTCGGTCCGGAAAGTGACTCCGCCGGTATTCGAGGCCTGACCGATCCCGGCGCTGCCCTGGCTAGGATCGCTGGGCAGCGCGCGCTCTTCTTTACCCGGAACGATGCCTCGGGCACTTACAGCAAGGAGCAAGCTCTGTGGCGGCAGGCCGGGCTCACACCGACCGGCGACTGGTACCGCAGCACGGGACAGGGTATGGGAGAGACCTTGACCATCGCCGCCCAGAAGGGCGGCTACACCCTCAGTGATCGGGCTACCTTCCTTGCCAAGCGGAAGGCCTTGAGTGGGCTGGTGATCCTGGTGGTGGGGGCGGAGGAGCTTCGTAACTACTATCACGTAATCACCGTCAACCAGGCCCGCAACCCGCAGGGAGCAAGAGACTTCCTCACCTGGATCACCTCCCCGATAGTCCGACACGGCCTGATAGGAACGTTCGGCGTGGAAAAGTACGGAGAACCGCTCTTCATACCTGCGGCGGGCTGACATGTCTGTATTCTGGGAAGCGTTGAAAGAGGCCGTGTTGCTTCTGGTGCACGGCGATCGGTACGTATATGAAGTCATGTGGATGTCGATAAAGGTGGCAGGCAGTGCCACTCTCATCGGCATGGTGGTGGGCGTTCCGCTCGGCACCTGGCTAGCGTTACGACGTTTTTGGGGTTGGGCGGCGGCTGCCACGGTGCTCAATGTGGGGTTGACCTTGCCTCCCGTGGTGGTGGGTCTGTTCGTGTTCTTGCTGCTCTCTCGCCAGGGGCCGCTCGGTGGTCTAGATCTGCTCTACACCCCCGGAGCCATGATCATCGCGCAGTTCTTCATAGCTGCCCCGGTCATCGCCGCTATCACCATGGGTGGGGTGGCCTCGGTGCCGAAGGATGTGCGCCTGCAAGCGATGGGACTGGGCGCTTCGCGCTGGCAGTCTCTGTGGCTGGTACTGCGCGAGGCTAGGGTCACTCTCATCTCCGGCGTGGTGGCTGGTTTCGGTGCTGCGATCAGCGAGGTAGGGGCGGTGATGATGGTAGGGGGTAACCTCTCCGTGGCGGGCCACAACCTGACGGGCACCATGACTACCGCCACCATGGCCCTGGTGCGCCAAGGCGAGTACGCTATAGCCATGGCTTTCGGGCTGATTCTTCTCATCCTGGCTTTCGTGATCACGTACCTTCTGACTCGCACGCAGCAAGGCTTGCGCCGACGGTGGCTCCAGCCATGACCGGGGACGGCCCGCGATGAAGGTGGCGGATGCCGGGAGCTCCGGCTTGCGGCCGGTAGCCATAGAGGCTAGAGAACTCCGCAAGAGCTATGGCTCGCGGACCGTGGTCTCCCTGGAGGAGCTCGTGGTCTACGAGAGGGAGGTGGTTGCTGTGTTGGGTCCCAACGGAGCGGGCAAGTCCACTCTCTTTCGCATGCTGGCTCTTCTGGAGAAGCCGGACGCGGGTTGGATCGCCTACTTCGGTCGGCGGGTGGACGTGGCTGATCTGGCTGCCCGGCGGCGATCAGCGGCGGTGTTCCAGCGGCCGCTTCTCTTCCAGGGCTCGGTCGCAGACAACGTGGGCTTCGGTCTGCGCTTCCGGCGACTTTCGCGTCGAGAGGTGAAGGCCCGGGTCGGGTCAGCCCTTGCCCTGATGCAGATCGCGAACCTGGCCAAGGCGGACGTCCGCACCTTGTCCGGCGGCGAGCTGCAACGGGTGGCCATCGCTCGCGCTCTGGTGACGGAGCCGGAGATCCTCTTTCTTGATGAGCCCACCAGCAGTCTGGACGTGCACGTACGGCGGCGCTTTCGAGAAGACCTCAAGCGAGCGGTGGAACACTTGGCTGTGACGGTGGTGCTCATCACCCACGAGCACGGGGAAGCCCTGGCGCTGGCTCATCGGGTGGCGGTCCTTCAGGATGGCGCTATTGTGCAGGCGGGGACGCCGGAAGAAGTGTTCACGTATCCTCGGAATGCGTTCGTGGCCGATCTGAGCGGAGCGGAGACGATCTGGCACGGGACGGTGTTATCCAGCCGGGACGGGCTTTCGACGGTGCGTACGGAGGCGGGGATCACGGCAGAAGTGGTATGCGAAGCGAGCCCGGGCTCGACTGTGGTCTTGGCCATCCGTCCGGAGGACGTGGCGCTCGCCGCGGGGCCGGAGCCAGGCCCCGCGGCGAGCGCCCCCTCGATGTCCCAGGCCCTTGCCCTCCCGCTCACCAGCGTGCGCAATCGGTGGTCTGGCACTGTCCACGCCGTCACCTCGGCCGGTCCTCTGGTCCGGGTGGTAGTGGCGCTCGATTGCGAGAAGCCAAGTACTACCACTTTCGCAGGCGAAGGTGAGGTAATCTCTCTCATCACCCGGGCCTCTGCCGAGGAGCTGGCTCTGGCTCCGGGGGTGCGAGTGACGGCGAGTGTCAAGGCGACAGCTTTACAGGTATTGACCGGCTAGGCGAAGCCGGGCCGAGGAGAACATGGGAATGGTCGAGGGTACGAGCTCAGGGAAAGAGTTGGCAAGCAAAGACGGAGCGGCAAGGGAAGAGGAGGCGCCCGAAGACCGCGTAGAGCGCACATGTGGCGAGCCATGCGCAGACCAGGCGGCGACGTCCGACTTGGCGCCGCCCCGGGGCAGGGCGGCGGTCGAAGACCGTCTCTTCTGGCGGTCCTACCGCTCTGACGTCAGCCTGGCTCTCTTGGCCGGGGGACTCTCCACTCGCATGGGCGAGGACAAGGCCTTTGCTCCGTTCTTGGGCGGTACCCTTCTCGAGTGGATGCGCGACCGTGTAGCTCCTCTCTTCTCCCACGTCTTTGTGGTGGTTCGCGACCCCGAGCGGTTTCACGACCTGGGTCTGGCTGTGGTCACCGACGCCCTTCCCGAGGGGGGCTCCGCGGTCGGTATCTATTCTGCAGTCCTTGCTGCCCCCACCGAGCGGGTGCTGTGTCTGGCCTGCGACATGCCCTTCGTGACTCCCCGGCTGCTTCGGGAGCTCGCGCTTCGCTCCGAAGGCTATGATGTGTTTGTTCCTCGGCACGGGAACTATCTGCAACCCCTCTGTGCCGTCTACGGGAAAGGCGCTCTGGGGGCCTATCTGGACTTCATCCGCTCCGGAGGGCGTAGGATCTTCGATATCTATCCCGACCTGCGGACGGGTTATCTCGACATGGACGACGGTCGCTTCGGTGATCCGGAGGAGCTGTTCCTCAATGTCAACACCCCCGCGGAGTTGGCCGCGGCTCGCGAGCGTTTGACGAAGGATGGCCCAGCGTGGCAGGCAGCTTTGCGGCCGGTCATCCGCGCCTTCATGACCGCCACCCCTCTCCCCACAGTGAGCTTCATCGGCAAGAAGAAGTCGGGGAAGACCACGGTGGTCCTGGGGGTGGTAGGCGAGCTGAGGCGGCGGGGCTTCCGGGTGGCCGTCATCAAGCACGACACCCACGGTTTCGAGATCGACGTCCCGGGCACAGACTCCTATCGCTTTCGAGAATTGGGGACGGAAGTGGTGGGCATATCGTCGCCGGACAAGTACGTGTGGCAGGTGAGTGTAAAGGAAGAGCCTTCGTTGGGCGAGTTAGTGAGGCAGATCAGAGAGCCGGTCGACCTGGTGATCACTGAGGGCTTCAAGAAGCAGGACGCCCCCAAGATCGAGGTGTCAAGAAGGGCGCGTAGCACCGAGCTGGTGAGCGCTCCCGACGAATTGATAGGCATCGCCAGCGACCAGGATTTTCCAGAGTATCCGGTGCCCCAGTTCGCGCTCGACGATTTCAAGGGCTTGGCCGATTTGATCCAAGCGCGTATACTTGCTCAAGTATAACGCTGACCTGGCAGGGGCCTGCTGTGTAGATCAGCGGTGTGGTGCCGGGGGCGGTAAAGACGGGTCAATGATGTGACAGGGGAGGCAGTCCCGAAGTGAATCCGCCAGTGGGGCAGGTAGTCGACTACTTGCGGCTTTCCGTGACGGACCGCTGTAACTTCCGCTGCATCTACTGCATGCCCCCGGAGGGTGTTCCTTTCCGGCCTCACGAAGAACTGCTCACCTACGAGGACATGGCTTTCTTTGTCCAGGTAGCGACCGAGGTGGGCATCTCCAAGGTCAGGATCACGGGTGGGGAACCCCTGGTGCGCCGGGGCCTTCCTGACCTTGTCGGCATGCTGCGGGCGATCCCGGAGATCCACGACATCTCCTTGACCACCAACGGTGTGCTCCTTCCCCGTTTTGCTGCCGAGCTTAAAGCGCGAGGGCTGGACCGGGTGAACATCAGCGTCGACTCCTTGGATCCGGAGCGCTTCCGGCGTCTCACCCGAGGAGGGTCGTTGGAGCTAGGTCTGGCTGGGGTGGAAGCTGCGCTTGCGCATGGACTTCATCCAGTCAAGATCAACGTGGTGATGCTGCCCGAGCTGCTGGCTGAACTCCCCGCTTTCGTAGCCTTGACGCAAGACCGTCCGCTTCATGTGCGTTTCATCGAGTGGATGCCTGTAGGCGGCTGCGGGCCCCGCTCGGCGGGCGAAGCCCTGACCAAGAAGCAGGTGATGGCCGCTCTCGATGAGCTGGGAGCCGATGGCCCGGGTCCGCTAGAGCCGGTGGCTT
>CAKZRW010000042.1 GCA_937148845.1 uncultured Actinomycetes bacterium
CAAGGCCAAGCTCATACTAGATGGCGGGGCCCCGGTGACCGTCGACCTCTACAATCCCACCACCTTAAGACAGGTGAAGGTATGGTCGAGTGGTGAACTTCCTGACGGCCCGCACACCGTGGTAATCTCCTGGAGCGGAGAGAGAAGCATCTCCACCGGCGGCACCCGGGTGAACATAGACGCCTTTGACCTCTGGGAGAGCGCGGAGTAGCCCAGCCCCGAGCCGTTCACGGCTGCGCAGAGACCGGTGGGACTACTGGGGAGGCTCGCCCCAGATTCAAGAAGTGTCGCCTCCCTGCCGATTACTAGATAGACAGACCTAGGGCCGGTTGGGGCCCGGACAGGGAGGTTGAAAGCGGTGGCCTCTTCACTGTTATGGTCAAGGCGGGAACGGCAACCCGCACATTGTTTTCCCTTCGGTGGTCTCGCGAGGCTTGCGGCAATCGGGTTGACCGTCGCATTTATGCTGGCGGCGGCACCCTTGGTCG
This sequence comes from uncultured Actinomycetes bacterium, assembly GCA_937148845.1. Taxonomy (GTDB): domain Bacteria; phylum Actinomycetota; class Thermoleophilia; order RBG-16-64-13; family RBG-16-64-13; genus CAKZRW01. The sequence continues at coordinate 489 of CAKZRW010000042.1, forward strand.
GAGAAGCTAGGGCCGTCACCATTCCGATAGTCTTCCCCCTTGAGATTAGGGTACCGGTGCGCCACGACTATCTGGCCCCCCGGGACGGTCATCTTCACCAAGGGACCGACCTTATGGCCCCGAAGATGACCAAGATCGTCGCCGTGGTGAGCGGAAGGGTGACCCTACGCGCATCCACCTACAATGGACTGCCGTCCTATTCCTTGTGGCTCGCAGGTGACGATGGGCACGGCTACTTCTACATCCACATCAACAACGACACCCCCGGCACCGACGATGGACAAGGTGGCTTCGAGTACGCCTTCGCGCCGGGACTGACCTCGGGGCAACACGTCGAACAGGGGCAGTTCATAGCTTATGTGGGCGATAGCGGGAACGCAGAGAATACTAGCCCCCACCTTCATTTCGAGATACACGAGACTACATCGATGTCATCGCCAAGTATCGATCCCTATGACAGTGTCTCGAACGCCCCCTTGGCGAGCTGTCTCCTCCCTGGATCAGGCCTGCTCCGCTACGAAGAGACCAGCACCAAGATCGCTTACACCGGCCCTTGGCTCAACTTCTTGACCAGTGGAGCTTCCGGCGGTAGCTACAAGTACGCCGACTCTCCGGCCAGTGCCACCATCACCTTCACCGGCACCCAGATCGACTGGATCGCCACCAAGGGCTACACCCAGGGCAAGGCCAAGCTCATCTTAGATGGTGGGGCCCCGGTGACCGTCGACCTCTACAATCCCACCACCTTAAGACAGGTGAGAGTGTGGTCAAGCGGGACCCTCGCTGACGGTACCCACACCCTACGCCTGGAGTGGACCGGGCAGCGCTCCGTCTCCAGCGGGGGTACGCGGGTGAATGTGGATGCCTTGGAGGTGTGGGAGAGCGCGAGATACAGCAGTGAGACCTTCAGAGAAGTCGCCGCGCCGTCACGGCCGGGAAGGAGGCAGCGCCCAGTCGTTGAAAGAGGATATCCTGGGCGTCTTTCTGGAGGGATTGACCAGTGCACTTGACTGGACGATACACATATCCTCTTCTCGGCTTACTCGCCTGCGTTCTTGCCCTCCTGCTCCTGGCTGGCGTGGCCCTGGCTGCTCCTACTCTCAACTCCCCGGTCAACAACTCCAGCCAGGTCGACAACGCCATAGCGCTCTCCACCAAGGCCTTTCCCAGCGGAGCACCAGCAGTGGTCGTCACGGTAGTCGACAGCTACGCGGACAGCTTGGCAGCACCCGTGCTCGCCAGTGTGTACGGAGGACCCTTACTTTTCACCTCGTCTTCGAGCCTGAGTCCCAGCGTCGCGACGGAACTGGCCAGGTTGAAGCCGCAGAAGGTGTTCCTGGTGGGGCTGTCCTCGACGCTCGTCGCCGCAGTCCAAGCCGCCGTTCCCGGCCTTACTGACCCAGAGCAGATCGTTGTCATCAAGGGCTCCGACCGTTACGAGACTGCCGCCTTGGTAGCGCGTGAGATAGCTGCAAGACAAGGTTCTGTTTCCCAGGCGGTCATCGTGCCTGGCGACAACTACTACGCTGCAGTAGCAGCCTCCACGCTCGCCGCCAATCGAGGCTGGCCCCTCATTCTCACCCCCGCTGCAGGTCCCTTCCCCCAGGTCTCCGCGGACACCCTGGCAGAGCTGGGCCTAAGTGCCGGCCTGGTGGTGGGAACCAACCTCACACCTTCTGGATTCACCGTCACTAAGCGCATAACCGGTACAGCAACAAGCAACGATCCTGATGGCCGCTACGATCTCTGCGCCAAGTTGGCCGACTATGCCGCCAGTCAGGGGTGGCTAAGCTTTGCCGCCATAGGTCTGGTGCCGGGCGACAAGTACTCTGACGGGCAGATCGCCGCGGCGTACCTGGCCAAGGACAAAGGTGTGCTCCTTTTCAGCAAAGCTTCCGCCTTAGCAGAGCCAACGGCAACTGCACTCAAGACTCGGGCTACGCAGATCAAGAAGATCGACTTCGTCGGCTTGGGCTGGCCGGTGTACAGAGAGGTGAAGAGCCTCAACAGTCCCCGCATCACCGGGCTCAGCGCCACCGGCGGGCCGGTCGCTGGCGGGAACAAGGTCGTGGTCACCGGCAGCGCTCTGACCGGCGTCACCAAAGTCCGGGTGGGCAAGGTTGACGTGCCCAGCAGCGACTGGAAGGTGGACTCGGCCACTCAACTCACCATTCTGTCCATGCCGCCCGCTTTCGGCCCGGGCCCAGCTGAAGTGACGGCCTACAACTTCTGGGGAGCCAGCCCTGCCAATGTCAAGGACATATACCTCTACCGCTACGATGGACCGGTTCCCAACGGGCATAAGATCGTAGAAGAGGCCATCAAGTACGTGGGGATCCCCTACCTCTGGGCCGGGGAAAGTCCAAGCACCGGGTTCGACTGTTCCGGCCTGGTGAAATACGTGTATAGCAAGTTCGGAATCAGTCTGCCGCACTACTCACGCTCGCAGGCGACCTACGGCACCGCCGTGGCGAAAGAAGACCTTCTCCCTGGAGACTTGGTCTTCTTCTACTCTCCCATCAGCCACGTGGGCATCTATGTAGGCGGGGGTCTGATGATCAACGCCCCCCGTAGCGGCGACCTGGTCACCATCGAAGATGCCTTTCGCTCCAGCTACAACTGTGCGCGCCGGCTCATTTCACCGTATTTCCGCTATGAAGAGAACGACGCCAATCTCGCCTACTCCGGCACCTGGAGCAGCGGCTCGAGCTCCTCGTACTCGGGGGGCAGCTTCCGCTACACCAAGTCGGCCGGCGCCTCTGTGACCGTCACCTTCAGCGGCACCTCCTTGTGCTGGATCACCAAGAAGAGCCCGGTATACGGCAAGGCCAAGGTGACACTCGATGGGCAAGCTCCGGTCACCATCGACCTCTACAGCGCTTCCACGCTCTACCAGCAGAAAGTTTGGGAAACGGGTAAGTTGGCTTCGGGCACCCACACGGTCAAGATCGAGTGGACCGGCCTCAAGAACTCGGCGGCAAGCAACACCTACATCAACCTGGACGCGTTCGATGTCCTTGGCACTCTCGCCCAGGCCTCTGTAGCTCCCCCCAGCTCGGACCCGACAGTCACCCGCTATGAACAGGACCACAGCAAGATCGCCTACACCGGCACTTGGCTCACTTACACCGCCTCAGGCTCTTCTGGCGGTAGTTACAAGTACGCCGACTCTGCCGCAACTGCCACCATCACCTTCTCCGGCACCCGGCTCGACTGGATCGCCACCAAGGGCTACACGATGGGCAAGGCGGCCGTCAGCCTCGATGGAGGAGCCCCGGTCACCGTAGACCTCTACAACTCCACCACTCTGCGGCAACAGAAGGTGTGGTCCACCGGGGCCCTTGCTGATGGCGTCCACACTGTCGTGATCTCCTGGTTGGGACAGCGAAGCCAAGCCTCGGGCGGCACCCGGGTGAGCCTGGACGCAGTCGACATAGTGGGCACCCTCACCCAGGTCTCGGCCACGCCGGCCGCCGCTCCGTCCCCGCCGCCCACCCGGTATGAGCAGAAGGACAGCCGCTTCGCCTACGCCGGGGGCTGGACTGCCGTTTCGGCGACAGACGCTTCGGGGGGCAGCTACCGGCGGGCTGACGAGGCCGGCGCAACGGTCACCGTGACTTTTGACGGCACCTACCTCGCCTGGATCGCGGCCGTGGGTCCTCGTTGCGGCAAAGCCAAAGTGAGTGTCGACGACAGTGCGCCGGTGACCGTCGATCTTTACAACTCTTCCGTGACCTACCAGAAGAAGGTCTGGGATACCGGCACTTTGGTTTCTGGCACACACACCATCAGGATCGAGTGGACCGGCACTAAGAACGCGGGGGCGACCGAGTCCGCCATCACAGTGGATGCTTTCGACATAGTGGGCACCGTGACTCAAGCCCCGCCGCCCACACCAGTCCGCTACGAACAGACCGAACCTTGGATCGTCTACGCAGGCACCTGGAAGACCAGCTCGACCGCTTCCGCCTCCGGAGGCAGCTTCCGCTACGCGAACTCGAATGGAGCGAGCATAACCGTCAGCTTCGTGGGCTCTTCGCTCGCCTGGATAGCCAAGACCAGCCCTGTCTACGGCAAGGCCCGGGTCATCGTGGACGGCAAGACCGTAACGACCGTCGACCTCTATAGCCCTGCCGTCCTTTGGAAACAGAAGGTATGGGATACCGGCAGCCTGACGCCCTACCTGCACACGGTCCGGATCGAATGGACAGGCACGAGGAACAGCCGCGCCACCGACACCAATATCGGTGTAGATGCCTTTGATCTGGTGGGCAGCCCCAAGTAGCCCCGGTCTTCTTGCGCCTGATGTCGGTCCGCGCTTAATGCCGGTCTGCGCCTGATGCCGGTCCGCGTTTGAGGCACTTAGGCCAGCTCGGTCTCCTTCACCACCTCGGTCTTGATGAGCCTTACGAGGTCCTGTAAGGCCCCGATCACGTGCTCGCGGATGTCACCGGCGACCACCACCATCATGATGTCATCACCCACGTCCAGCCGACCCTCGTTGACCCAAGCCCGCACAGCCACTAGGCCAGGGCGTGACCCGATCTCGGCAAGAGCAGTCCTCAGCCGGTCACGGTCGTAGGTCAGCTGCATAGCCGACACCGGAGAGCCATCTCGGGAGGTCCCCCGGACCACCCCGTTGTGTATCAAGTACATACCGATGCGGGCTGCGTCCGGGCCTCGCTTGATGTCGGCCAGCCACTCTTCGAGAGAAGGTCGACTCTCCGCGATGGAAATATCGGTCACGTCATCACCCCTCTTGCGTTTCTCACTTCTCGTGCGTTCTGCCCCGTTTGGGTGGGTCGGGTCAAGTGCCCTCCAGTCACCCGAGCCTCCCCGGTCCCTGAGGGACCGGGGAGGCGTCACTGCTTCGCCCTTCCGCGTTCCCCTGTCAGCCTTCTTCCGCCAAGAGGCGGGCCAACGAGACCAGGATGCCTGCCGTGGCCCCCCAGATGCGCCTCCCCTCGTAGAAGAGCTCATAGTAAGTACGCCGGACCCCGTTCCGTACCACGCTGCCAAGTCCGTAGTTAGCAGGATCAAGGATGAGACTCAAGGGGACCAAGAACACCTCGGCCACTTCCTTCGGATCAGGCCGCAGTAAGACCGGGGACTCCACCCAGCCCACCACCGGGTGCACGCAGTAGTCGGTGACCGTGCGGTACGCGGGAAGACAACCGAGCACCCTCACCCGGTCCGGCGGCAGGCCCACCTCTTCCTGAGCCTCGCGGAGCGCTGCTGCCTCCGGTCCCGTATCCTGGGGCTCGAGCCGACCTCCAGGCAGACTGATCTCCCCAGGATGGTCGGACAAGTCTGTGGTGCGGCGGGTCAGAATGACACGCGTCTCGCCGCCCTCGTCAAGCAAGCCCACCAGCACCGCGGCCGGTGTGGCCGGCGGGACAAAGGGTGTGGGGGCGGGGGCAGAGGGGATGCCGGTAAGGCCCGCTTCCGCCTCCCGGCCCGAACCTGGCGCCAGCGACTGCGACCACTCCACCGAGGTCTCGCTGCACCGAGCGCGCAGACGCTGTCGGAGGAACTCCAGATCCAACCGTCCGACCCCGTTCATGACCAAGAGACCGTCAAGCCCCGGGCTCCCGGCTCTCCATGGCCAAAGAGCCGCCTCTGGCCCGCACTAAAGACTTGGTGAAGCGGGTGTGGAGAGAGCTCCGAGGATCCGCAGCCCACTGGCAGAGCCGCTCCAGCATCGGCTTGGTGACCGTGAAGGCCAGAAGCCAAGGCTCCAAGTAGCTCCGCGCGGCGTGGTCGGTCGCCCCTATCAGGGCTTGGGGCATATCCAGACTCTCGAACAGGCAGGTGAGCTGCATGCAACCAGACCCGAATCGGCTGACCAAAGACGGCGGGTCGGTAGGATGGTGGTAATAACTGGCGCCTACCGCCAAGACCGACAGTTGGTCAGAGTTCACGTAGAAGGTGGCCGTGCGCAGATAGGAGTACTGTTCCGGCCGGAGGGGTCCGATGAGAAGGTGCTCGTACCTCGGCCGATAACGCGGCGCCGAATCGAGCCATTCGCCCATCAATTCAGGGGTGGCCCTCAGGCCCTCCTCGCCCCACAGGAATTCGATCATCTCCTCCCGCGACCTGTCGTCAAGACCCAAGAGGTGGCGGGCTCCGCAGCCGTGTTTGTCCCTGGTGATGTGCAGGGTTTTGCCTTCCCGCCAGGCCGCGACGGACCTGAAGACACATTCTCGACCATGAGGTACAACCAACGGTGCAAAGGGAGCCGGATCAGGTGCGTCATAAAACCCGATGACCGGCTCCCGGATGTCAAGAGCTCCGACAAGCCGTGAGAGATCGGGCTGCGTGTCAGAAGGCATGTCCATTCCTCCCCTAAGCCGCATTCTTCGCGTGGTGCCGTCACCTTGACCAATGTACACGGGCACAATATCACTGCGACGCCGAGGTCGCTGGGCCGGGCCGACGCCGCGGGGGGCTGGGCCTGCGCTGTCGGGCCGGGGGCGAGGCTGGCGGGGGCGGGCCGAGGCTGGCGGGGGCGACGCCCCTTGTGGGTAAGGGGACGCACACTTCCAGACCTTGCCCAGCTCCCTGTGGCACAATGCATTCTGACCGGACAAAGCAGACTCAAGCAGAGGGATTCCTTGAAACCGTCACAAAAGGTAGGAATGAGAACAGCCGCTATCCACGCCGGCAACCCGCCCAACCCCTTCACGCGGTCTTCTGCCCCTGACCTGGTGATGTCCACCACGTTCGTGATCGAGCCTGGCATCTCGTTCTCAGCCGACGACATCACCGAGAACACGCCCTGGGTCTACACCCGCTGGGGCAACCCCACTGTCTCCCAACTCGAACACAAGTTGGCCGCGCTCGAGGGTACGGAAGATTGCGTAGCTTTTGCCAGCGGCATGGCCGCCATCACCGCCCTCTTCCTACACGTGCTTAAGCCGGGCGACCACCTGGTCATGAGCGACGTGACTTACGCCGCCGCCTCGGAGCTGGCCAATGACGAGCTGCCTCGCTTGGGCATCGAGGTCACTCGAGTAGACACTTCCCAGGTCGCCAATGTGGAGGCCGCACTCCGTCCCCACACCCGCCTCGTCTACCTGGAAACACCGGCTAATCCTCTGCTTCGCCTTAGCGACGTGGAGGCTGTGACCCAGCTCGCGCACCAGGCCGGAGCGGCAGTGGCAGTCGACTCCACCTTCGCTACCCCGGTGGGTCTGCGTCCAGCCGCCTCAGGGGCCGACTACGTGATCCATTCCCTCACCAAGTACATCTGCGGCCACGGCGACGCCATCGGGGGAGCGGTGGCAGGCCGCCGCAGTGACCTGGCTGGCCTACGTTCCCTGGCCATTCACATGGGAGGCGTCCTCAGCCCCTTCAACGCCTGGCTCATCATCCGGGGAGCGGCTACCCTCCCCTTGCGCATGGCCGCCCACCAGGCGGGGGCGTTGGCCGTGGCTCGCTACCTGGAGTCTCACCCCCTGATCACCAAGGTGGTCTACCCCGGTCTGGAGTCACATCCCCAGCATGAGCTGGCCAAGCGGCAGCTCAGTAACTTCTCGGGTATGTTGACCTTCCAGGTCGCCGACGGACCACGCGCCGCCCAGCTCTTGTCGGAACGCCTTGAGATCATCCACTACGCGGTCTCGTTGGGACATCCACGCAGCCTCATCATCTATCTGCCCACCGAGGACTTGCTACGCTCCTCGTTCAAACTGACCCCTGAGCAGGAGGCGTCCTACCGGGCTTACGCAGGCGAGGGCATCTTCCGGCTTTCGGTGGGACTGGAGGATCCCGCGGACCTCATAGCTGACTTAGAACAAGCCCTGGCTCCCCTAGGTTAGCGGGGCTTTCATTCGCCCTTCTCGGCAGCCTCTCTCTCCTCTTTGCTGATCTGCCAGCAGGAGTTGGGGCTGGTGCCCGTCGGGGTGGAGGTCGGCGCGTGCTCAGCGAGCCACTTGTCGGGCTGTTCGATGATGGTGCGCACCGTCTGGCGCACCTTTGCCAGATCGAGTATGGGATACCGTTCAGCAGTGCGGCCCGAGATGTAGTCAGGAGGCACGAAGCCCACCGAGATCATCTCCGTGGTGTTCAGTTTGCTACGCAATTTGATGAGGGTAGGTAGCGCATCTATAGGAAGGTTGGTCATGAGGTTCTTCTTGATTGCGGAAGCTATTTTCGGGAAGCGCAGGGTCAACTCTCCCACGCCATTCTGGGCCAGGAGGGCCATCAGGATACAGCGCTGCCGGGCCATGCGAGCGTAGTCGTCGCTGTCAGAGCGGTTGCGAGCCACCGCCAGAGCCTCCATACCATTCAGATGCTGCACGCCGGCTGGAAAATGGTAGGTGACCTTCTCTCCGCCTTCCTCCAGCGGGGCGTAGGTGATGTTCATGGGGTTGGCCAGGCGGATGGTGACCCCGCCCAGGGCATCCACCATATCCACCAGACCCATCATGTCGACCACGGCGTAGTAGTCGATGGGGATGCCGAGGATCAGGCTTGCCGTCTCCCGGACTGCTTCCGCCCCTGGATCACCGCCCTCCGGAGCCAGCTCTGGGTGCTGCCACCCTGCCGTGTACAGACTGTTTATGATGTCAGGATAGACCGTCTTGCCTAGGGCTTTGGCCGTCTTCGGACCAAGCGGAGTCTGGGCGACGTTGCGAGGGATACCGAACAAGGCCACCTGACCGGTCTTCAGATCGACAGTAGCTATGTTGATAGAGTCGGCTCGGGCCCCTCTACGTCCGTAACCGCGGTCGGAACCGATGAGCAAGACGGTCATACGCTCGTCAGCTCCAAAGTCCAATGTGACCTCGGTAGTGGTGGTGCGACTGGTCACCGAGGAACTCGAGCCCGGGATACTGCGCGCCGTGGTGGTGCTGCCACCCTGATGGCCGTCGTCTCCAGCAAAGACCGAGGTCACCAGATTGTGAGAGATGGCCGCGTAGTAGCCCGCCACCGCATGAGGTACGACCGTGACGGCCAGGAGCAAGGCCAGGGCCACCCCCACCAGGCCCAGGCGCAGTCCCTGGGGACGAGGAGGTGAGAAAGCGCCTGGCCGCTCGGTGAGATAGGCGTCGATCATGGCATAGACGCGGAACAGTAGAAGAAGCACGTTGAGGCCCATGAGCGCCAGAAGCACCTTGGGCTGGACGAGATAGGAAAGGATGGTGTCAACCCCCAGGCTGACTACAATCAGGGCCGCCAACAAGACCGCCCCTACCATGACCAGCATGACCACACCCCGTCTGCGAGCTCCCGCCACCAGCTGACCCAACCCTGGCACCAGCAGGGAGAGCAGGGCCCGGAGCAGCCGCCGAGGGTAGGTATCGTGAGGCCGGGTGTAGTAGAAGGAGCGCTTCATCAGCCACCGTTCGCCGCGTTTGCCCATAGTGACAGGCGACCCTGCCCGCCACCTAAGCCTGCGCAGGGCTTGAGTCTGTCGCTTACCTATTCTAGTCCTTGCGCGGCCGACGGTGTCACGAACGCGTAACATGTTCGTCAAAACCGGGAAGGAGGGGCCATGACGTTTGCTGGTAAGGTAGTGCTGGTGACCGGAGGCGGGACCGGTATCGGTGCAGCCTGCGCCCGCCGCTTCGCTAGCGAAGGCGCCCACGTGGCCGTAGTAGGTCGGAGACGGGAGCCTCTCGAACAGCTGGCTCGGGAGATAGGGGGGTTGGCCCTGGCTGGGGATGCCGCCGACTCCCAGTTCATGAAGGAAGCCCTGGCCACTATCCACACCCACTGGGGAGGACTGGACGTGCTCATAGCGGCTGCCGGAGCTACAGCCGCAGGTTCGCCGCAGGTTCGGTGCTGGATACCACTGATGAAGCCTGGGCCCAGGGTCTGCGGGCCAACTTGGACACCGCCTTTGTAGTGGCCCGCGAGTGTCTCCCCTATTTGATCGACCGACAGGGGTGCATCGTCATCATCTCATCCATCGCGGGTCTTGCCGCTGGCACAGAGGTCTGCGGGTACACCACCGCCAAACACGGGCTCATCGGCCTGGCCCGTTCGCTAGCGCGCGATTATGGCCCGCGGGGAGTGCCCGTGAACGTAGTGTGCCCGGGTTGGGTCAAGACGCCTATGGCTGACGCAGAGCTGAAAGAGCTCGCTCAAGCCAAGGGTCTCAGCCTGGAACAGACCTATGCTCTCGTTACCAGGGATGTTCCCCTGCGACGCCCGGCAGAGCCAGAAGAGATCGCCAGCATCTGTCGCTTTCTTGCCTCAGAGCAAGCCTCCATCGTCACCGGCGCGGTCATCACCGCGGACGGAGGGGCGACCATCGTGGACGTGCCTACCCTTGCCTTCTGCGAGCCAGCGTGAACGAAAACTTGACCAGAGGAAGCACGAGGGGCGACAGGAGAGGTCGAACAGGCCGCCTGGAACCCGGGCGCTTGCCGGGTCGTCGCAGCATCATTCGAGGTCAAGGATCCAAGGAGGGGGCGCATGAAAGGCTTAGGCTCGAAAAAAGCTCGTCTCGGTTCAAAGCCCGCGCGTTTCTTTGCTGTCGTTCTTCTCTCCGTCACTGTGGTGATCGGGCTTACACTCGCGGTCGGGGGATGCGGCTCCACTTCGCCTGAGGGCAACACCGGTCCCTCGAGCACCTCGGTTTCCTCAGAGGGTGTCATGCTTGCCGCCTCTGACCTTGCCCGCGTCTTGCCCTCCAGTCCCCGGTCCAACGTGCTCTCCGCGGCTAAGACGTTCGAGACTTTCGGGGCTGATCTTTACCAAGAACTGGCCAAGCAAGCCGAGGGCGGCAACCTGGTCTTCTCGCCCGCAAGCATCGTCACTGCCCTCGTGATGACCTACGCGGGTGCTGCCGGCCCCACGGCCGAGGAGATGGCGGCTACCCTCCACCTTGACCTGCAAGGCGAGGCGCTCCACCAAGCCTTCAACGCCTTGGACCAGCTGCTCGAGTCACGCAGTTGGCAAGGCAAAGACGCCGAGGGCAAGGACGTGGGCGTTTTGGTACGTACTGCCAACAGTCTGTGGGCCCAGAAGGACCTGCCCTTCACACAGGCTTTCTTGGACACCCTTGCCGTCAACTACGGAGCCGGCGTGCGTCTTGTGGACTACAAGACCGAGGCGGAGAAAGCTCGCAGGGCCATAAACTCCTGGGTGGCCGAGCAGACGGAGGGTAAGATCCCCGAGCTGATCCCAGAGGGCGCGCTCGACACCCTGACCCGACTGGTTCTGGTCAACGCGGTGTACCTGGATGCCACCTGGGCCTATCAGTTCGACAAGGCTTTCACCGCTCCCGGCAGATTCACGACGCTTGCGGGCAACACGGTCGACACCCCCATGATGAGGCAATCCGCCAGCTTCCCGTACGCTGAAGGGCCAAGTTGGAAGGCTGTCGAGCTGCCTTACCTGCGCGAAGAGCTCTCGCTGCTCCTAGTGGTGCCTGACTCTGGGAAGTTCGCCGAGATCGAGCAGCAGCTTGCCCAGGGACTGATCAGCGAGGCGGCCGCCGGCTTGTCCGCAGAACGAGAGGTGGATCTCACTCTGCCCAAGTTCGAGTTTCGCACCCAGGCGGGGTTGAAAGAGGCTCTCGAGGTCATGGGGATGAAGACGGCTTTCCTTCCCGAGTCGGCGGATTTTTCTGCGATGACCGCAGCTGAGAAACTCTTCATAGACGAGGTCATCCACGAAGCCTATATCGCAGTGGACGAGGAAGGCACTGAGGCGGCTGCAGCCACAGCGGTGGTCATGCGCGGTACCGCCGCACCGGTCGAGCAGATCACTCTGGTGATCGACCGGCCGTTCTTGTTCGCGCTACGGGACCGCGACACCGGTGCGATCCTATTCCTGGGACGGGTGGTCGACCCCACGGCTTGATCCGGGAGCTGGTACGCGCGGGCTGCCAGGGCCTTGCCGTCGCCGGGACCGCTACCCGCAGCAGCTCCCTACCCTGCTGCTACCCCAGGCGACCGGCCGCGTAGTAGATTAGTGCTCGGCAGATCAGTGCTTGGGGGCAGCGGTTGCCAGCGCCTTGAGCGCCGAAACAGCGGAGACCGACCGCCGCCTCCTGGCGGAAAAGCGGACTGGGCAGCGAGTAAGCAGAAAGGAGGTCACCCAGGATGAAGTTCAAGAACGCGCGCGGTCTCAACATGCCTGTGCTCAAGCGGCTACCCGCCGGCACCTATTACTGGTGCCAGTGCGGGGAGACCAAGAACGTCCCTTTCTGCGACGGATCCCACGAGGGCACCGACATGACCCCCCTCGCGTTTGAGGTGGACGGACTGGGGACGGTCTCTCTGTGTAGCTGCGGCCTGACCGCCAAAGCACCTCATTGCGACGGCAAGCATCAAGACTACTATTGATACGACGACTATCGCTGTACGCTGCGCAGGTGCAAGGGCCTCGGTGGCGGCGCTCACCGGCCGTGCGCTTGCAGGGCCGGTGAGCGCCGCCCCCAGCCTCCAGGTCACGCTGAGAAGAAAGGGCCTCGGCCATGAGCGTCTATGAAGACATCCGATTAGAAGGCCACATCATCGACTCCCTGCTTCTACCGCGCGTGCTTGACGACATCTTGGAGCGAGGCGGGGATTACCACATCCTTCACTTCCAGGTGGGTCGGAACAAAGACGACCCCTCTTCGGCGCTGATCCGCGTCACAGCCAGAGATGACGAGCATCTTGCCACTATCCTCCGGGGACTGCGAAAGCACGGAGCCCAAGTAGTAGATCAACAGGATGTCCAGCTGGAGCCCGCCCCCGCCGACGGAGTCTTCCCCGAGGATTTCTATTCCACCACCAATCTGGAAACCTACGTCCGCCTCGCTGGTCACTGGATACCCGTGGAATGGCCGGAGATGGATTGCGGCATCGCCGTGGACCCTCAGACCCCGAGAGCTTGGACCGTGCCCATCGCCCAGGTACGGGCCGGGGACCTCATCCTGGTGGGCGACCGCGGTCTGCGCGTCATCCCCCTGGAGCGTGATCAGGCTAGCCGCGTCTTTGGATTCATGGGCTCAGCCGTATCCTCCGAGAAACCCAAACACTCCGTGGTGGCCAAGGTAGCTCGCCTGATGCGACAGAACCGGGCCGAGGGCAAGAGGATCGTGGCCGTGCTGGGACCAGCGGTCATACACACTGGTGCGGCCCCTGCTTTCGCCCGCCTGGTGGCCGGCGGTTGGGTAGACGTCGTACTAGGCGGAAACGCCGTGGCCGTGCACGACATCGAGTCGGCCTTCTACAACACCTCGCTGGGCATCAACTTGGCCGAGGGCGAATCGGTGGAGGGCGGCCATGAACATCATCTGCGGGCCATCAACCGCATCCGCGCCTGCGGGGGTATCCGCCAGGCCGTTGAGCAGGGCGTCCTCCAGAAAGGCTTGTTCTATGAACTGGTGCGTCACCACGTGCCCTTCGTCCTGGCCGGTTCTATCCGCGATGACGGACCGCTTCCCGACGTCATCACCGACTCGGTGCAGGCCCAGCAGGCCATGCGGGAGGCCGTCCGCGGGGCCGGGCTCTGCCTGATGCTTTGCAGCATGCTGCATTCCATCGCGACAGGCAATCTCTTGCCTGCGGCTGTGCACACTGTATGCGTCGATATCAACCCGGCTGTCGCCACCAAGCTCTCCGACCGAGGAAGTTTCCAGACCATCGGTGTCGTGACCGACGTAGGCTTGTTCTTGGACCGGCTGGTGGTAGAGCTCTCCGAGAGCCGTCCAGCCAGACGCTGACGCTTTGACCCGGACTGTGCGAACATACTCCAGACAGGTGTCTTCGAGCCGGCATCCGGGAAGCAGCGGTAGCCGAGCCGGAAAGGTAGGCGAAAATGGCAAAGCAAGCACATCCGCGCGTGGCTCTGGTGACGGATAGAGGAGACATCGTGGTCGAGCTTGACCCGGTGAAGGCCCCCCTTTCCACGGCCAACTTCCTGAAATATGTGGCGGCTGGCCATTACGACGGCACAATCTTCCATCGGGTGATCGCCGACTTCGTCGTCCAGGGCGGAGGCTTCACACCCGACATGAAGCAGAAGCCCACGGCCCCGCCCATAGTCAATGAAGCTGACAACGGCCTCAGCAACAGGCGGGGAACCGTCGCGATGGCCCGGACACCCGATCCCCACAGCGCCAGCAGTCAGTTCTTCATCAACCTGGCCGACAACGACTTCCTCGATCACACCGCCAAGACCCCCAGAGGCTGGGGTTACGCCGTCTTCGGCCGGGTGATAGAGGGGATGGACGTGGTGGATGCTATCGCCCAGGTCGAAACCAGCTCTCACGGCCCCCACCGCGACGTGCCGGTCAAGCCCGTGGTGCTGAAAAAGGCCGTGCTCAAGTAGCGAGGTCTCACAGGTGGTGACATCTACCCAGTAACGAGGTCTCCCGAAGAAGTGCGGTGACTGGCGAGCTGCGGAGATACCGGCTATCTGGGCCGTGGTTCTGGTTCATAGCCGCCGTTTTGGTGGCGTTCGCCTCGCTTGGCCTTTGGGCCCCCGGAGCCCAGGCCTGGCCACCGCGAGCTAAGCCGGCTTTGGAGATCACCCCGGCCTTTCCGCAAGGCGAGCCTGCCCTCCCGCGCCTGACGGCTCAGGGCGCCATCTTGGTGGATCTGGACACCGGCTTTGCCCTTTATGCGCGCAATCCTGATGAGAAGCTCCCCATGGCTTCCACTACCAAGATCATGACCGCTCTGCTTGTTCTCGAGTCGCTAGATCTGGACCAGACGGTCAAGGTGCCAGCCGCAGCCATCGGCCTCCCCGGATCTGTTGCCGGTCTACGCCGTGGCGAGAGCCTCACTGTACGCCAGCTGCTTTACGCCCTCTTGGTGGCGAGTGGCAATGACGCTGCAGTTACCCTCGCCATAGCGGCCAAGGGCAGCGTGGAAGCGTTCGTAGCGGCCATGAACCAGAAAGCCAAGGAACTGGGTCTTCTCCGTACCCACTTCGTCAACCCAAGCGGACTACACCACGAGCAGCACTACTCTTCCGCCCGCGATCTGGCCTGTTTGGCCCGGGTTGCCATGGCCGACCCAGTGTTCCGAGAGATCGTCTCCACTCCCGAATACGATCTGGGAGGAGGACGCTTGCTCAAGAGCAGCAATCAGCTGCTGGGACAGGAACCCTGGATCAACGGGATCAAGACCGGGTCCACCCCCTACGCCGGCTACTGCCTGGTCGCCTCCGGGACTAGGGACGGCCTCACCCTGATCAGCGTGATCCTGGGAGTCGCCGATGATGAGACCCGCTCCGCGGAGACCTTGGCTTTGTTGAACTACGGCTTTGCCATGACTCCTCTGACGAATCTGGTCGATCAAGGGGCGGTGATCAGTGAGCTTGCGGTGCCCGATCCATTGGGTCGTAGGGTGCGACTGGTCACCGATGCCCCCTTTACCCGCCGCGTCCTGGGTCCGCAGACCGTGACCGCAACCGTGAAGCTGGATAGGCAGGTGACCCTGCCGGTGGAGGCAGGCGAAGTCATGGGCGAGCTGGAGTTCGAGCAGGGCGACCTGGACCTGGGCGGAGTCAGACTCATTGCGGCTCAAGCGCTGGCCAAGGCTGACATACCCGCCATTCTCGCCCACTGGAGAGCAATGTGGCCGCCTGGGCTGGACCTCGCCCGCTGGCAGCCCGGTGGTCAGCAAGCCTCGCGCTGAGGGACAGGAGCGCCACCCATGAAGCCGCCGCTCTTTATAGTGAACCCGGCCTCAGGAGCTCGGCGGCGCTCCCAAGCTCTCGATGCCGTCTTGGCCCGAGCCAGGAAAGTCCTGCCCGGCGCTGAGGTCTCATACACCGCTTATCCGGGGCATGCCCAGGAGCTCGCCCGGCAGGGTGCGCAGGAGGGGTATCCCCTCCTCGTGGCTGTGGGGGGAGACGGCACCTTCAGCGAGGTGGCCAACGGGGTCTTGGAGGTAAAGACGTCTCCGGTCATCGGGGGGCCGGCGGTCGGTCTGATCGACCTGGGTACCGGCGGAGACTTCCGGCGTAGCCTAGGCTTGGAGCCAGGCCCGGAGGCTTGCCTGGAAGCTTTGGCCACGGGCCGGGAAAGACTGGTGGACGTCGGCCTTGCCCACTTCGTGGACAGAAACGGCCAGCCTGCGCAGCACTACTTCGTCAACGTCCTTTCCGCGGGCTTGGGCGGCCTGGTCGACCGCTATGTGGAGGCCGTGCCCTCATTCGTGGGCGGCCGCGCGGGCTACTACCTGGCAGCTTTGCTGGCGGTCGCGGTAAGTAAGGAACAACGACTCCAGGCCCAGGTCACGTGGCAGGGCCAGGCTCGCGAGGAGATCATTCCCGCTTATCTAGTCGCGGTCTGCAATGGACGTTGGTTTGGCGGAGGTATGGACGTGGCCCCCATGGCCCGACTCGACGACGGCAGGCTGGAGGTGATCACCGTCACTTCGCCCACCAAGCCCTATCTGGCCAAGCAAGTGCGCACTGTCTATAGCGGTCGGCACCTAGACGAGCCCACCGTGCATCATTTCCCGTGCGAGCGGATCGAGCTCGCCATCGCCGACCCTAAAGTCGAACGCCGTTTCTTTCTCGACGTCGACGGCGAGGCCCTGGGCACACTGCCTTTGCGAGTGCAAGTCCTGCCCCGGCGGCTTCGCCTCCGCTGTTGAGGATACCCTTGAGGACCGCCCGCTGAGGTCTCGCTTGCAGTCACGGGCCCTCTCTTTCTTACGCTGTCCTTTGTGCGGAGAGAGCTTCCAAGAAGCCCGCGGGGCGCTTCGCTGCCCCCAGGGACACTCTTTCGACATTGCTCGCCAAGGTTATGTGGACCTGGTGCCGGGGGGAGCCCCGCGCCCCCAGGCTGACACTTCCGCCATGGTGGCGGCTCGGGAAGCTTTCCTGGCTGCTGGTCATTTCGCCCGGTTGCGAGAGAGGGTGGCCGAGGCCGCCGCCCGCGCTCTGGGCGCGGCGGCCTCGGCCCGCACCGCCGCCACGGCCCTCCCCTGCGTGGTCGAAGCAGGCGCCGGTACTGCCTACTACCTTTCTGCCGTTCTCGACCGCTTGTCCGACCGGGTCGGGGTAGCTCTGGATCTATCGAAGTTCGCCACCCGCCGAGCGGCCCGGGCTCATCCCCGCATAGTCGCTGCCGTGGTGAGCGACGTCTGGAAGGGGTTGCCGCTGGCCGGTGGCTGTGCCGACCTCGTTCTCAACGTGTTTGCCCCGCGCAACGCCGCGGAATTCCGGCGAGTACTCACCCCGCAAGGGCGTCTGCTAGCCGTCTGGCCCACGCACAGGCACCTGCAAGAGCTGGTGGAGGCCCTGGACCTTCTCACCGTGGACAAAGGCAAGGAAGAGCGCCTGCACCGCGCTCTGGCTACTCATTTCAACCTCGTCCACACCAGCCTCCACGAGGAGCAGCTGGCTTTGACCCTCCCGGAGATCGCCCTGGTCGCCCGCATGGGCCCCAGCGCGTATCACCTCACCCAGGCAGACCTGAGTCCCGGCCGGCTAGCCGAGCGTCTGGCCGACCTGACCGAGGAGACAGACCGCAGCGTAGAGGCAGACGAGGCCGCTCTCACCCCACGCTACTCGGTCACTCTATCCGTCACTCTTGCCGAGTACGCCCCGGCGGGGGGAAGGTAGGGGCCGGCAGCCGCCCTGCAGTCACTCGCCTCCTCCGCACACCCAAGCCGGGCCCTAGCGCCCGAGAGGGTGCGGGCCACGCGGCCAAGAAGTTAGGCCCGACGCGCCCGAGTCTAGGATCGACCAGCGTGCGCGTACACGTCTTGAGCAGCCGCAGGACCGTCCCCCGAGACTTTGACCCCTTGGGCGCGCAGTACGCTGGTGAGCGCCGTCAGGAAGAGCATTACGTTGCGCTCAGTCGCCGAGTGGCCCTGCAACCCCACCCGCCAAACCTTGCCCGCGAACGGTCCCAAACCCGCCCCTATCTCCAGACCGAACTGGGCAAGGAGGGCCCTGCGCGTAGTGAGATCGTCGGCCCCTTCTGGGATCACCACCAGGTTGAGAGTGGCAAGACGCTCCTCCGGGGGAACCTTCATTCGCAGGCCCATAGCCTCGATTCCAGCCACGAGAGCCCGGTGGTGCAACCAGTGCCGGGCGAACCTAGTCTCCAGGCCTTCCTCGAGTACGATGCGGAGCGCTTCCCGGAGCGCATAGATCATGTTGACCGGAGCCGTGTGGTGATACTTGCGCTCGGCTCCCCAGTAGTCACCGACCATGGTGAGATCGAGATACCAGGAGGGCACTTTGCTCTTGCGGGCACGCACTTTGGCGACCGCCTGGTCGTTGAAGGAGAGGGGCGCCAACCCCGGGGGGCAGGAAAGACACTTCTGCGTGCCGCTGAAAGCAGCGTCGATACCCCAGGCGTCGAGCTTGACTTCCACCCCGCCCAGCGAAGTGACGCAGTCGAGCAGCACGAGAGCTCCCCACGCCTTGGCCAAAGAGATTATCTCCGAGAGCGGCTGCAAGACCCCCGTGGACGTCTCCGCGTGGACTACCGCAAAGATCTTCGGCTGTCTGCCCTGGAGGGCCTTTTCCACCGCTTCCGGCTGTACCGCGCGACCCCACTCGGCTTCGATAGGGATGACATCCGCTCCCAGACGGCTGGCGCAATCGACCATCCGGGCGCCGAACACACCCTTCACCACCACAGCCACCTGGTCGCCCGGCTCGATGAGGTTCACGAAACAGGCCTCCATGCCTGCGCTCCCCGTCCCTGACACAGGGATAGTGAGAGCGTTATCGGTCTGGAACACCGCCCGCAGCAGTTCCTGGGTCTCCGACATCAGGGTGAGGAACTCCGGATCCAGGTGCCCCAGAGTGGGCGCGGCCATGGCCCGCAAGACCCGCGGGGGTACATCGCTCGGCCCCGGACCCATGAGGACGCGGGTCACCGGATCGAGGTCATGGTACTTCCCGATGTCGAAGTCTCTTGGCATGTGCTGCCTCCTAGGTGGTCTGCTGATACGCTGCCCCTGGGGCTGGCTTCTTCTGGCCGTGCCCAACCCTCGTCGCAGCCCGGGCCTCGTTTGGGTAAGATAGCAGGCGTTGCCCCGCGGGAATAGAGCGGGCCGCGGGGAGGGGACACTCTGCCGGAACAAAGATCCGCCGAAACAGGAAGTGGAGGCGATGCCACGTACGCCGCTACGAGAACTCAAGGTCATCGTCGGCAATGAGAACGTCCTCGACCATCCGGTAGACCTAGCCACCTACGAGTACGATGCCTGCCTCGCGCGCCAAGACCCTCTCGCCGTGGTGTTCGTCCGCTCTACAGAGGAAGTGGCCGCTGTGGTCAGAGTGCTCGCCCGCTGGGGTCTTCCCTTCGTGGCCCGCGGTTGCGGAACCAACCTCAGCGGGGGCAGTCTGGCCCCGCCGGGAGGCGTGGTCATCGAGATGGTGCACATGAACAAGGTACTCAGCCTCGACCTTGCCAATCGACGCCTGGTAGCTCAGACCGGTATCTTCAACCTCGATATCTCCACCGCCCTTGCCTCCTACGGTTACTTCTACGCCCCCGACCCCGCCAGTCAGCGAGCCTGCACCCTGGGTGGCAATATCGGGGAGAACGCGGGAGGACCTCACTGCTTCCGGTACGGAGTGACGAGCAATCACGTCCTCGCTTTGGAAGTGGTCCTCGCCGACGGGGAAGTGATGTGGCTAGGCAGTAAAGAGGCGGACTCCCCCGGTCTTGACCTCACCGGGGTGTTCGTAGGGAGTGAAGGTACTTTGGGGATCGCTACCACTGCAGTCCTCCGTCTGCTGCACTTGCCGGAGGCGGTCAAGACCCTGCTCGTAGTCTGCGATTCCCTGGAGCAGGGCGGCAACACTGTCTCGGCTCTGGTTGCCGCCGGTCTTGCGCCCAGCACTTTGGAGATGATCGACAACCTGACCATCAATGCCATCGAGGACAGTCTCGCCTGTGGTTTTCCTCGTGATGCTGCTGCGGTCCTCCTCGTCGAGGTCGAGGGACTGCGCGAAGAGGTGCTGGCAGTCGGCGAGCAGGTGACGACGCTATGCCGGCAAGTGGGTGTCCGGGAGATCCGCGTGGCCCGCGACGAGAGCGAGCGGGCCGCCTTGTGGCGCGGCCGTAAGGGAGCTTTCGCGGCCCTTTCTCGTCTGGCGCCCAACTACCTGGTGGCGGACGGCACTGTCCCCCGCACGCAGTTGCCCGTAGCCCTGCGGAAGATCAAACAGGTGGCGGAGTCTCACGGTCTACCCGTAGCCAACGTCTTTCATGCTGGTGACGGTAATCTGCATCCCATCTTGCTCTTTGACAGTCGTGATCCCGCCCAGCACGAGCGGGTAGTAGCTGCCTGCCGCGACATCCTCGCTGTGTGCACGGAGTTGGGAGGTACTATCAGCGGCGAACACGGCATCGGCCTGGAGAAAGTGGGAGCCATGCCCCTGGTGTTTACGGAGAGCGAACTCAGAGCGCAACACCTGGTGAAGGAAGCCTTCGATCCAGGGGGTCTGGCAAACCCAGGCAAATTGCTGCCATCGACCTCGGAGTTGGCGGCTGGGCAGTCGGATCAGAGTCTCGGCCGAAGAGATCGAGCAGAAGCCACGACCGGCTTCGCGCAGAAAGGGGCACTCCATGCCTGACCGCCAGGGTTATACATCGGGCGAGTGGGCGTCGTCACCGACTGCAGAGCAGCAGCAAGTACAGCCAGATCACCCTTCCGCGGACCAGACGGCTCCGCCCGTGCTCAGACCGACCGACGAGAACCAGGTGGCGGCTCTGCTCGCCTCTGCTTCTGCGGACGGGACGGCATTAGCCATCCGGGGAGGTGGCACCAAGGCAGGCTGGGGCAATCCTCTTCGCCGCTTGGACCACATCCTCTCCACGGAAGAGTTGAGGGGCTTCAGTCACGCCGATGCCGACAATCTGACTCTCTCGGCGGCAGCGGGCACCACCATCGCCGAAGCGAGAGCCCAGGCCGAGGCCATGGGCCGGGTACTTCCTCTCGATCCCCGCTTTCCCAGCCGTGCCACTGTGGGAGGGGTAGTCGCCACCGCTGACCAGGGGGCCCGCTCTGCCGGCTACGGAGGGGTCCGCGATGTGGTGTTGGGAGTGCGGGCAGTCCTAGCCGACGGAAGTGTGGTCAAGTTCGGTGGTCTTACCATGAAGAATGTCGCCGGCTACGACATGACCAAGCTCTTCGTAGGTTCCTTCGGCGTACTTGGCGTGATAACGGAGGTCACCTTCCGTCTCCTCCCACGGCCCCAGTCGCAATGCTTGGTCATCCTGCCTTTGCCTTCTTACCCGGAGGCCAAGACCACCATCGCCCGCATACTGGATTCCTATCTCCAGCCGCTCGCGTTGGAGGTCGTGTCCAGAGGCTCAGGCGAGACCCCCTACCTGCTCGCCGGTTTCGCCGGACATCCGGCCGCTGTGGCCCGGTCGGTAAGAGAAGTGAAGGACATCCACCCCGCTCCCCCCGAGGCTATCCTCTCGGATTCTGAAGCCGAAGCCCTGTATGAAGCGCTGGCGGCCACGGGACCAGCCGGCACGGTCGCGGGGACGGTCGGCACCCGGGCGAGCCTGCCCTTGAGCCGGGTCATCGACCTGGTCGAGGCTGTGGAGAGACTGGCCGCCCAACACGGCCTCTCTTTGGCCTTCCGCGGCAATGCAGCGCGGGGTATGGTCGACCTCTTCCTGGGCCTGAAGGAGCAGAAAGCGAGTACAAGTGCCGCGGGGCCCTCAGGCGCCACCTCAGCCGACGGGCCCTCAGGCGCCACCTCAACCGACGGGCCCTTCGCCACCACTCCGGCCGACCCGGCCTTCGCCGGGA
The DNA here is from genome assembly GCA_937148845.1 of uncultured Actinomycetes bacterium. GTDB lineage: Bacteria > Actinomycetota > Thermoleophilia > RBG-16-64-13 > RBG-16-64-13 > CAKZRW01. The sequence goes on from CAKZRW010000042.1 coordinate 22,187, forward strand.
CCCGCGCCGCCCACCTGGCCGCCTGTCTGAGCGCACTCCGTGCCACAGCGGTAGCCTGGGGCGGCTCTTTGGTGGTGACTCAACGGGCGCCCCTCCTCCCTCCTTCTTTCGACGCCTGGGGTGATCCGCCGTCCGCGGTCATCATCATGCGCCGGCTGAAGGAGCGCTTCGATCCCCAGGGTGTGCTTAATCCGGGTCGTTTTGTGGGAGGTATCTGATGGCCGAGACGGAGCTCGTGCTCACGCCCCAGCAGGCTGAGCCGCAGGGTGCCGGTCAGGCTTCCGGACCACAGGCCGTCCCCCCGGAGTTCTCTGCTCTGTATGACCACGTGGTCACCTGCAGCAAGTGCGGGTTTTGCCAGCCGGTTTGCCCCATATTCCGCGCTACCGGGCGGGAGGCTCACGTGGCCAGAGGGAAGCTCGCCCTCTTTCGCAACCTGGTAGAGGGACGCTCGCCGCTTGTTCCCGAGCTCAAGGAGGCCTATGCCAACTGTCTGCTCTGCCGCGCCTGCACTGAGGCTTGTTTCTCGGCGGTAAAGACCGACAAGGTGGTGGTGACCTTCCGGCACCAGTACGGAGAGCGTTTCGGTAGAGGCTTTCTCCAGCGTCAGGTGTTCCGCAGGCTCTTGCCCCGTCCCCGCTTGATGCGCTCCATCGTGCGTAGTCTGTGGGCCTTGCGCCGCACCGGGCTGCCCGACCTGGCCCGCCGCCTCGGCTTGATCCGCTTGCTCAACCCCAAGCTGGAGCGGGCCATGGAGCTCAGTCGAGGGGTGCCAGGGCCTCTCCTCACTTCACGCCTGGCCACACGTCCGCTGCCCATCGTCTCGGCCCCTCTGCCTCGTGTGGGTTACTGGGTCTCCTGTGGCTACAACTACGCGCTTCCTGAGGTGGGCGAGGCCACCGTCAGCGTGCTCGAGACCTTGGGATACCAGGTAGAGATACTGGACAACTGCTGCTGCGGGCTGGCGGCTTATGGCTACGGAGACCTCGAGGCCGCTTCTCATCTGGCCCAGGAGAATCTACGCCGCTTGGAAGATTTGGACCGGCTAGAGGCTGTAGTGACGGAGTGCGGGAGCTGCTCGGGCCACCTCAAGGAATATGGCGCCCTGCTCAAGGAAGATCCTCTTTGGAGGGACCGGGCCGCCGCTCTCAGTGAGAAGACGCGGAGCTTCAGCGAATTCGTCATGGAGAGAGGAGGTCTCGGAGCCCTTCTCACCTTCGCCGAGGAATCGGGCCCTCCCGGCGAGGAAACTCCGGCCCCGACCGTCGTGACCTACCATGAACCTTGCCACCTCGGCCGTCGCTACCAGAACATAGTGGAGCAACCACGCGCTATCCTTCGTTCTCTGCCAGGCATCGCTTTCCGGGAGGCCGCCGAAGCCGACTCCTGCTGTGGTCTGGCTGGCACCTACGGCGTGCTGCATCCGCAGACGTCCGCTGCCATCGCGCAACGCAAGATGAGCTTCTTCAAGACGACGGGCGCCCGAGTCATCGCCACCGAGTGCCCTGCCTGCATGATGCAGCTCGCCTGGGGAGCCCAGCAGTCAGAGGCCGAGCTGGATGTGGTGAACGTGAGCCAGCTCTGCGCTCAAGCGCTCAAGTCGCGCGTCTCCAAGTAGTGAGCAGCGTGGGTAGCGGCCAGAGCTCCCCGAGCACAGGCGGTGACCACCTGCTTGAGGTCATGGCAGACCACATCGCCGGCCGCGTAGAGTCCGGGGCATGAGGTAAGACCGTTCACGTCCACTTTGACAAAACCATTCTCATCCAGCTCGCAGAGACCCGCCACCAGCTGGGTCTGGGGCTCTACCCCCACGAATTCGAAAAGTCCGTCCACCGGAAGGATCTTCTCGCTGCCGTCGACCCGCGAGCGAAGACGCACGCCTCGTATCTTCCCCTCCTCCCCCAAGATCTCCTCGATCACGTACGAAAGATGCATGGTTATCTGAGGGTGGAAGAAGCACTCCTCCTGCAGACACTGCGTGGCGCGCAGCTCGCTGCGGCGATGGATCAGATGCACCTCCCGGGCGATCTTGGCGAGATAAAGCGCTTCCTGGGTGGCGGAATCTCCCCCACCGACCACAGCCACCACCTTGTCCCGGTACAAAGGCCCGTCACAGGTCGCGCACCAGGAGACACCCCTGCCAGCAAACTCAGCCTCCCCAGGCACGCCCAGCTTCTTGGGGACCGCTCCCGTGGCCAGGATGACCGTACTCGCCCTTACTTCCTGCCCCTCCACCAACAGCACGAAATCCCTGCCCTCCAAGCGGATACCCTCCACCGGGGAAAGCGTCCGCACCTCCGCGCCTTGGCCTACCGCCTGCTGGAACATCGACTCGCCTAGTTCTTGGCCGCTCACGCCCTGAGGAAAACCAGGGTAGTTCTCCACCCACGAGGCGGTGACGATCTGCCCACCGGGAAGACCCGTTTCGAACACTAATGTCTTCGCCCTGGCTCTGGCGCCGTAGATGGCCGCAGTAAGTCCCGCGGGGCCGCCACCGACGATGGCGATGTCGATCTTCTCGGTCACGTCTCCTCCCTCTGCGTTGCCCGGCCGGCCATACCGGTCAGAACTGTCAAACCAAGTCTACCCTGTCTTCACCCAGGTCTGGTATGAGCTAGAATCGCCCATATGGCTGCGACAGAAACCTCCCAGCTGGTCACGGTACTGCAGACTGCCATCGGCCCCGTGGTAGTGATCTCCGGGGTCGGCTTGCTCCTTCTCACCATGACCAACCGGCTGGGTCGCATCGTCGACCGCTCCCGGGCTCTCGCGCAACAAGCGCGCCAAGTTTCCACCGCCGATGAACCGAGCCTCGAAGCTCAACTGCTGATCCTGGGACAGCGGGCAGAACTGGTGCGGCGGGCCATCGCCTTGGCCGCTTTCTGCGTGCTCTTCGCTGCGCTCTTGGTCATCTCGCTGTTTCTGACCGCGCTTTTCGGCGCCGACCTACCCTGGCTGATCAGCGGTCTCTTCATCCTGAGCATGCTTTGCTTGATCGCTTCCCTGGTCGAGTTCATCCGCGACATCAACAAGTCACTCCAGGCCACTGCCCTCGAGGTGGGCGAGCCCTGGGAGCGCCAAAAGACTCGCCGGGGAGTCAGCCGGCCACCCGAGCCGGGTCGGTCTTAGCGGGACCCCTCAGTCCTAGCGGGACCCCCAGTCCTAGCGGGACCCCGGTCCTAGGGGGACCGTCCCAGCAGCCGCGGCCGGTCCCCGCTAGCCAGTCTCGCGGACGCGACGGCCCAGACGCAGGCCCGGCACCAACATGGGCGTAGACCGGCGGTAACGATCGTAGCCCGGACGGGTGGCGAGCATCCTTTTCTCCATCATGGGTACGCTCACCAAGACAAAGAGGAGGGTGATAGCAAGCGCCCCGCCGCCTGTCCACCACCAACCCCCACCACCAGCAAGAGCAAAGAGCCAGAATCCCCACCAGGTGGAGATCTCCCCCAGATAGTTCGGATGACGACTGTGAGCCCAGAGACCGCTGTCGAGGTATCGCCTCTCGAGATGTCGCCCCGGCTCCCACGAACGCCGCCGGAAACGGCGAAGTTGTTCGTCAGCTACGAAGGCGATGGCGACAGCACCTAGGACGACCACCGTAGCGACACCGTCAAGCCAACCCAGGAGCACTTCGCGAGAACGTGACACGGCGTAGAAGGGAAGACAGCCCAGATAGACCAGCACCGTCGGGAACAGATGGATGCCGAAAAAGCTCAGCGGCCAGTACAGCTTGCCGTAACGCCGGCGGAAGGCGACGTAGCGGAAGTCTTCCTGCGCCAGCCCCTGCCAGTCCCGATAGAAGTTGCTGGTGAGTCTGACCGCGTAGACGAAGACAAGGCAGGCCAACAGCAGGTCACGAGAGGCCAAAGCAGCCCGACCAGTCCACAGGTAGTAGACGGTGATGGCAAGAGGCTGCAAACTCCAGTAGGGGTCATAAAGGCTGGAGTTGTCGAACAGCAGTGAAGCCACGAAGACCAGCCCAGTGGCAGCCAGAGTGCCCACCGCGAGCTCGGCCAAGGGGGGCAGGGGTCCCCATACCTTCACTGCTCCCCAGGCGCAGGCGAAAGCAGCAAGGTAGGTGAGACCGCTCACACCGAGGGAGAAACCTCGATTACCGCGCAGACGAGCAAGAGGCCCGGGCAGACCGGCTGGCTGGGTATCCCCCTCTGCACAGACCCGCGGCTGGAGCCTCACCAGGTGGACAGTCACCCCCACCGCGATGACCAGCAGGAGGAGACGTGTCCAAGAGGGAAGACCGGCCAAGAGCACGGTGAGTAGGATGACGGTCCACAGCAAGGCCACGCTGCCCGCTTTGACCCTCCAGTCGATCCCGCCTCCGCGTAGGTAGCGGGCAAGAGGCGGTCCGAAGACCCGGTTGTTGGTGAGCCAGCAGTAGAAGCGCTCCGAACTGCGGGCATAGCAGTAAGCTGCAATCAACAAGAAGGGCACGGTAGGGAGAACAGGCAGCAGCACGCCCACCACGGCCAGGGCCACGGCAGCAGTACCCGCAGCAATGAGAAGCGCTCGCTTGGTCCGCTCCCAGGGACTATGGCGCGAAGGTTCGCACTTCTTTGTCGCGTCACTCATCGAAGAAGAGGATACCAGCCCCGCACGGCTACCCACCGCGAGAGCGAGCGGGCCGGTCCAGCCAAGACCGGGTAGAATCGGGTCGGGATAGAGCCGCGCCGCTATCTAGCGCAGGCAGAGGTCCGACGCGTTGAGAAAGTCTGAGGCAAGAAAAGGAGCGCGCCATCATGGCCGTTATGGGCGTCCATCATGTCAGTCTCACCGTCACCGACCTGGACCGCTCAGTCGATTTCTACACTCGCCTGCTGGGGTTCCGCCTGATAGGGCGCAAACATCGTCAGGCACCCGATCTAGGCGATGCCCTTTGGGGTCCACCCCCCGAGAAAGGGACTCAGCCAGCCGAGATCTGGATAGCTGATCTGGAACTGGCCGGCACGCGGTTGGAGCTGATCCAATACCTGCAACCAGCTAGCCCGCCTTATCACGGGCAGCCCGCCCAGGCCGGATCGGCTCACCTGGCCCTGCTCACCCAAGACATCGAGGCCGAGGTCGCGCGGCTACGGGAAGCGGGAGTGCTCTTCCACACCCCTGTCCGCACCATCCGCGACCAGGAAAGGCCAGTGTGGCGCTGGTGTTACTTCCGAGACCCTGACGGTATTGTCGTCGAACTGGTCCAGAGCGGGGAGTAGGCTGGCCAGGTCTAGCCAGGGCCTGGCTAGGTCCAGCTAGGTCCGGCTAGGTCCTAGCAAGGCTACGCTCGACCGGCCTGGAGCTCGTCTTGCCGCTTTCTATGTAGGTGGTGAGCGCCTCGGCCAGGGTACGGAAGATCCACTCTCGCTTGGCGTCATCGGTCTCCAGCAATGTGAAGCGAAAGCCCGGACGCGGAGTGAAGAAACCGCTCAGCGGCACCACGCAGATGCCCGTGGAGGCCAGAAGTTGATACACGAAGCAGGCATCCGGGGCCGCGCCCTTACACTGCTGCTCCACCAGCTCCCGCAGCTGGGGGTCGGCGATAGGGAGGCGGTTGGTGCCCGTGAGCGTCCCCGCTTCGAACAGCACGGTCATGTAGAAGGCGCCCTGGGCGGGATGGACTTTGATCCCTGGCACCTGCCTGAGGATCTCGTAGGCTTGCTGGGCCCGCTTAGCGAAGGTCTGGGCCCTCCTTGCCAGATGGTCGGCATAGCGCGGGTCGCCGAAGATGCGGGGTACCGCCAGTTGGGGCCCGCTCGTGGAGCAGACCTCCAAGCGCTTGGCGGCAAGCACGGAATCGATGTAGGCGGAGAAGTTCTGGTCGCGAGAGCGGTTGAGCACTTCTATCCACCCGCAACGCGACCCCGGCCAAGGTACTTCCTTGGAGATGCCCCTCATCACCACCGCCGGTACATCGGTGGCCACTTCGGAGAGATGCACGGTCTCCACGCCGGGGAACACCATGTGGATGTAGATCTCATCGGCGACCAGGAAAAGGTCGAACTCCCGGGCCAAAGCCACGAAGCGTTCCAGCACCTCGGGCGGGTAGACCGCGCCGGTGGGATTGTTGGGATTGATGAGGAGGATCCCAGCGATGGCAGGGTACGACTCCAGCTTGCGACGCAGGTCGACGAAGTCGGGCATCCAGCTGTTCTCGGGATCAAGATCGTAGGTGAGGTGGGGCAGAGCGCAGTGGGCAGACTCGGCCGAGGAGTGGGTGCTGTAAGCCGGGGAGGGGCCGATGACCCGGGCATGCGCGCTCAAGAACCCGTAGACCTTGGCCACGGCGTCGGCCACCCCGTTGAAGAAGATGATGTCGGCCGGAGTCACCCGAGCTCCCGGCCGCGCGTTCACATGCTCGGCCAGGGCCTCGCGCGCTTCCAGGAAACCTTCGGTGGGGCAGTAGCCCCAGGAGTCCTCTATCTCCAGCACTTCGTGCATGATCTGGCGGATCCAGGGCTCTACCCTCTCGCCCTTGGCGACCGGGTCCCCGATGTTCTCCCAGGTGATCTCCACTCCGTGCCGACGGACCAGCTCGGCGAAACTGACGATGTCACGTATGGCGTATGAAAGATGTGCTGATGACGGGCTGACCAGATTGGCCCTCATCTTCGCTCCTTACCTCCAAGGGTCGAGATGCCGGAGTATACAGGACTGGCGCGCCGCCGGCGGAGCCGGCGGCGCGCCCTAGCCGGCGGCCTCACCCTCTCCGGAGACCCGCCGCAGGTAGAACGCCAGCCCAGAGCACGCCCCGGCAAGCACGAAGGCCAGGCCCATGGCCAGACGAAAGCCGGCCTTCTCCGCGATGGGGCCTATGAGATAGGGAAAGACTATGCGACCCAGCGCTCCAGCCATGATGACTCCGGAGTATACAACTCCCGCGTGCCATGCCGGGAACCGTCCCGAGAAGCCCAGGATGAGGGGGAACGCCCCTGAGGCACCCAGCCCGCTCAGGAAGGCCATGACCATCACCATCTCTACCGACACGGAGAAGGCCACCCCCAGCGCAAAGACAGCCATCACTCCCATGCCGAGAGCAAGCAAGCGCGAAGCGGCCACTCGTCGCGTGAGTTCGACCATCGCCAGGCGGCCGGTCAGCAGCCCCACCCAGAACAGGGTCACCGCGATCCCTGCCACCGACTTTCCCACCCCGAAGGTTTCGATGGCAAACTTGGGCAACCACACGTTGAGGATGAACTCGGCGCCGATGTAGAGGACAGACGCAGTGAGTACCACGGCGAACAACACCGGATTGAACCCGATGACCGCTCGTACCTGCCGGAGCCGTAGGTTCTCGCGGCCTTTGATGTCACTCAGGGGCTGGACAGTGAGAAGGAGCGCCACCAGGAGGGACAGCACCGCCTCGGCGACGAACACCCACCTCCAGCTACCGCCTAGGGCCAGGGCCAGGGCGATGGCGAGCGGGGTGGCCATCATCCCCAAGGCGAAGAAGAGAAGCAGGATCACCATGGCTCGGTGCGTTCCAGTCTTGACGTGGCAGCCTACCCACATGCCGGGAAGACTGTTGAGAAAGACCACGCCCAGACCTACGAAGAAGTAAGCCACGAAGAGGGACCATAGGCCGCGGGCGAGCAGACCGGAGGCCGCAAGACCCGCCGCCTCGAGCCAGGCCGCAAGTACGATCGTCCAGGCTGCCGAAACACGGGCCAGAAAGAGATTGAGCGAAATGACCCCCACCAGCATGCCCACGGCGAAGCCCACACTCAAGAGCCCTCCTTGCGCCAGCGGAATACCAAGCTCGGCCAGGATGGGGTCCAGAAGGGGCCCCAGCGAGATCATGGTTACGCCCACCAGGAAGGTGGCGGCATAGAGCGAGGCGTAGGCCGCGCTGGCAGTACCCGCAGTGACGGAGGGCTCGGCAGAGGAGGGATCAGAAGCTCCCCGGCCCCTTGCCAGCCGGAGGAGTGACCCGCGGCATGCGCCCTTCATTCTAGGCTGTGCTCCCTTCCAGTGGGCGAGGCAGGGGAGAGCGAGGGCGCCCGGCCGGCCCGCTCTAGCACCAGGGCGAGAATCATCACGGCCGTCGCCGGTACCGCCGCCAGAGCCAAAGCTATCGACATGCCTAGTGCCTCAGCGGCAGGTCCGACCACATACGAGAAGGTGGAGTAGGCCCCAGTGCCTGCCAGCATCATCAAGGAATACACTACGCCCGAGTACCAGCCCGGGAACCGTGGTGTATAGCAGGCCACCAAAGGCCAGCAGGCCGAGGCTCCCAGACCAGCCAAGAAGGCGAAGACCTGCGACCACAAGAGACTCGGCGCCAGAGCGGTGGCGGCGATAAAGACCGCCTCCATGCCCGCAAAACCGGCTAGAAGACGAGCTGGCGAATGAGTGCGGGTGAGCGGCACCGCCAGGTAGCGTCCCACGGTGATCCCCGACCAAAAGAGAGTGACGCTCAGCGCCGCGACCGCCGGACCTGCCCCGAACACCTCCACCTGGTGCTTGGGCAGCCATACGCCTAGCATGCCTTCCGTCGCCACATAAGAGAAGATGGCGGCCAGCATCACGGTCAAGAGAAGGCGCCGGGAGGAGGCCAGTCCCCTCAGGTGAACGAGCCCAAGATTCTGCCTTCCCCTGACGTCGGCAAAAGGAAGAAGGGTCAGAACCCCGGCCACCACCACCGAAAGGACCGCTTCTCCTATGAAAATCATGCGCCAGGTGACGCCCGCCTGCAACAGGCCGCCTATGGCCAGGGGCGCCACCACCACCCCCAAGGCAAAGAAGGCGGCGATCAGCAGCATGGCCCGCTCCAGACCCTTCTCCACGTGTGCGGCTACCCATACTCCCGAGACAGCGTTGGGTATGACCCCGGCTACTCCGCTCACATACAGAGCTGCCATCAGAAAGCCCAGATTGAAGGAGAGCAGACCAGCCGCGGCCGAGCCAAGAGCCACCACCCAGGCGCAGGCCACCATGATGGTCTTGAGAGGCACCCGGGCCAGGGCGAAGTTGAGAAGTAGCATGCCCGTCACCCGACCAGCATAGAAGGAAAGGGAGAGCAGTCCGCCCTGGGCCAGCGAGAGACCAAGATCTTTCAGAATGGAGTCGAGCACCGGTCCCAGTGTGATAAGCATGACCCCGATATAGAACTGGGTACCGAAAAGCACAGGCAGTGAACGCGACGGGTCCTCGGCGCTGGCAGTGCTGGTCTCCATGGTTCTCACGGTGACACTAGGATAGCGAACCTAAAGGGGCGGCGCGGAGGGTTCCGGGTACCTCCGCGCCGCCCCCAAGGTAGAAGGAAGTCTAGAACCCGAGGGCCCTCGCATTGCCTTCGAACAAGGCGTAGGCCTCCTCGGCAGTGAGCGGTAGGCTGCGCAAGAAGTCCATACAGTCTTTCATGTTCTCGTACGGGAAATCGGTCCCCAGCAGGATACGGTCCATCCCCAGGCTGTCGCGGGTGCAGTAGAAAGCGGCCGGCAAGTAGTTGCCGCTGGTGGTCACCCAGAGGTTGTGCTTGATGTAGTGACCGGCCGGCATCTTGCAACCCTCTCCGATCTCAGGATTGGGCTTGGCATGGTTCTGCATCCAGGCCCGATTGACCCGGTCGACCAGGAAGGGCAACGCTTCGCCGAAATGACCCATGATGATCTTGAGCTTGGGATAGGCGTCGAACACTCCCCGCACGATCATGCGCATGAAGCAGTAGGTCACGTCAGTACCGAAGCCAAGGGTGGGGCCACTCAGCACCATCCCGAACTCCCGTAGTTCGGCGATCTTGGGCACGGCCGGATGCAAGTAAATGGGGATGTCGAGCTCTTCGCACTTGGCGAGAAGGGGCCAGTACTTCTTCTCGTCCAGATAGGAGTCGCCATAGTTGGAGTGAGTATTCCAGCCAGAAAAACCTAGCTCTTTGATGCAGCGCTCGAGCTCCGCCGCCGACCACTCCGGGTCCTTGGGGGCAAGACAGGCGAAACCGCCAAAGCGCTCGGGATATTTCTCGATGACCCGGGCGAGGAAGTCATTGGCGTCCCTAGCCACCTTCTTGCCGATCTCAGGCGGGAACTGCTCCGCCCCCGGAGAGGTGACCGAAAGCACAGCATAGTCGACCCCGGCTTCATCCATCAGCCGGAGCCGGGCCTCCGCCACATCGGCCAGTTTGGGCTCGACCGCCAGTGGCATCCAGGCGTCAGGGGCAAAACCCAGACCCTTCTGCGGATCGACGGTGGGGAAGCCCTTGTTGGCATGAAGAGCTTCCAACCAAGTTGGGGTGAGGAAGTGGTTCTCGAGGTCGATGGTCTTCACGCACGACTCCCTTCGGTATAATACCGGCCTTTTCCAGAAAACCTGGCGCTGCCCCTATAGAAGCAGAATATCATTCTAAATCCTGCGGCGCAATAGGCGCAGACGCGATAAGGCATGGGCGCAGCACGCGCAGCCGCAATACACCTAGAAGACAAGGGTAGGACATGCCAGCGGCACTACCAGTCACCCCTGGCCGCCGCGTCTAAGAACCCTGTGGCTCGACGGAGTCGGGAGCCTTGCCGGTGAGGTAAGCGAGACCGGTGCGGGTAAGTTCCCGGATAAGCGCCTCGTCAGGAAAGCCGCCTGTCAGTTCCGCAGCCTCACCAAAAGTGATGCGCTCGCGCAGCAGGGCCATGCAGAAAGAGTAGAACCAGCGTGCGGCGGACTCGGGATCAGGATGGCAGATCTCGTCACGATGCCTGAGCAGAACCTCCATCACCTTGTTGCGGCGAGCGGCGTTTGTGCGCTCCCCTTGTGCTCTCACTTTGGAGTCGAACACGGCCTCGACGATGAAGGCGCGAAAAAGCTGCGGCTCACTCAAGAGATGAGAGGCCACCACGCGTACTACCCGTTCCACCAAGTCCTCCAGACTCTCGCTCTCGGAGTCAGCTCGGTCCAAGGCTGCGAACACCTCGTCCTGGACGCGGTTGAGATACCGGGAATGCACAGCCCGTAGCAGCCCGAGCTTGTTGGGGAAGCGCGCATAGATACTACCGACCGAGGATCGGGAGCGATCGACCACTTCCGCGATGGTCATGGCGTCAAAGCCACGCGCGCGGATCAATTCTTCCGCAGCGTCAAGAATGCGCTCCAACGATTCCCGACTACGACGTTGGCGGGGTGGTTTGTACGTAAGCTCGGCTTCCTCCACGCAGTCCCCCTTGCTCTCCCCTCAAGCCCAGTAGAACCCAGACCCACCTGACTCTGCTCATCCAAAGTCGCCTGTCACTCCCTTCTAGCACCTCAGTGCCCGCGATGCAAGCTACTTTGGCATTACCGGCATAGATCACCCCGGGGAAACCCACCGAACCCAGGCTATAATGCGCGGCCGTGTCGCAGAGAATACGCAACATAGCCATCGTCGCTCATATCGATCACGGTAAGACCACCTTGATCGACTCCATCTTCCGAGCCACCCGTGTGTTCCGGGACAACCAGCGCATAGAGGAACGGGTGATGGATAGCTACGAGTTGGAGAGGGAGCGTGGCATCACCATACGCGCCAAGCATTGCACCGTGGAGTGGCAAGACTACTGCATCAACATCATCGACACTCCTGGGCATGCGGACTTCTCGGGCGAGGTGGAGCGCATCCTCTCCATGGTCGACTCCGTGCTCTTACTGGTGGACGCGAACGAGGGTCCCATGCCGCAGACTCGCTACGTCCTCATGCGAGCGTTACGCCTGGGCATGCGGCCCGTCGTGGTGGTGAACAAGGTCGACCGCCTGGGGGCTGACCCTCACGGGGCCTTGGACAAGACTTTCGACCTCTTCCTGGAACTGGGAGCTACCGACGAGCAAGCCGATTTCCCAGTGGTTTTCGGGTCAGCCCTGGAAGGCTGGATGGTCCGTGACCCTGATCGTGAGCCCCCAGAGGGCATGGACCCCCTCTTTGAGACCATCGTCAGAGAGGTGCCGCCACCTCGCGCCGACCTGGGGGCTCCTTTCCGCATGCAGATATGCACTCTGGCCTGGAGCGACTACCTGGGCCGCATCGGCTGCGGTCGTGTCCTTGAGGGTTCTCATCGGCGCGGTGAAGAGCTAGTGCGTACGGTGACCGCTTGGACCCAAGGCCGGGAGTGGACTGTGGTCGCCACTGAACCGACCCGCAGTGCCCATCTCTGGGTCACTCGGGGGCTGGACCGGGTGGAAGTGGAGGAGGTCCAAGCCGGAGATATCGTGTGGGTCAATCTTCCCACCGATCTGAGCTTGGGCGACACCCTGTCGGCACCGGAGTCGGCCGACCCCGCGCTAGCCCCCTTGGAGGTGGAGGAGCCTACCGTTTCCATGCTCTTCCTGGTGAACAGCGGGCCCTTTGCCGGTCGGGAGGGCCAGGCAGTGACCCTCCGCCAGATCCGAGACCGTCTTGAGCGCGAAGCCCGTGTCAATGTCGCCCTGCGTGTGGAAGACCTGGGCCGACCCGACAGCCTCAAGGTGTCGGGGCGCGGAGAGCTGCACCTGGCCATACTGATCGAGGAGATGCGCCGGGAGGGCTTGGAGTTGTGTGTTTCGCGCCCGGAGGTCATCACCCGACGGGACGAGAAGGGCGACCTGCTGGAACCGTTGGAAGAGTTGAGCGTAGAGGTGCCCGAGGAGTTCCAAGGTCTCGTCATCGAGAAACTGGCCCTACGCAAAGCCGAAATAACAGGTATGCACAACGACGGTAGGGGGATGGTCCGTCTGCAGCTGACTATCCCCACCCGCGGCCTCCTCGGCTACCGCAGCGAGTTCCTAACCGACACCCGGGGGCTCGGCCTCCTGTCCTCGCGGTTCCTCGGTTACGGCCTTTGGCGGGGCGAGGTGACCCGACGGGAGCGTGGCTCGCTAGTCAGCTTGGAAACCGGTGTAGCCACCGGCTACGCTCTTGAGAACCTGCAGGCGCGTGGCACCCTGTTCGTCTCCCCCCTGGACCCGGTGTACGCAGGGATGGTCGTGGGGGAACACTCCCGGTCCGGAGACCTGGGTTGCAACCCCACCAAGACCAAGAAGCTGGGGAACTATCGGGCAGAGACCAAGGAAGTGGATGTCCCCCTCAAAGTCCCTCGGCGTCTCTCCTTGGACCAGGCCCTGGAGTGGATCGCGGACGACGAGCTGGTCGAGGTCACCCCTCAGTCGGTCCGGGTCCGCAAAGCGATCCTGGACGTCGAAGCCCGCAAGAAGGCCACCCGCCTGTGAGCGACCGGACTACGGCAGATACTGCTCGTCGATCCTGACTACGAGGCGACCAGCCCGTTCGATCCACCAGGGCACCGCATGCAAGTGCCCTTCCGATTCTGGGAAAGGCCCCGGCCCCCAGAAACTCATGAAATCGGCCCAGGTGCAGGGCGCTTCCCAGTCATCGCCCGGCACCCAACGGGTCGAAGTGGTTATCACCACCGAGTCGGACACCTGGAAGGTGCGTAGCTGAGGATTGAGGTTCTTGATGTAGTACTCGAGGTCCCATTCCTCATCGGGGCCTATCTCTCCGGCTTCCCTGGCTAGCCGGGTCATCTCGTCACGATCATGGACGAATTCCGCATAGTCGATCTCGATCCAACGTTTGCCGCTAGACTCCCAGACGCGCGTGATGTAGCCCATAGCCTTGATATGACCGCTGGGCAATCGCGTCTCCGCGCTGGAAAGTGCTTCTGTAGTGGAAGTTGTGGTCTCCGGCTCGGTACTCGACGTTACTGAGTGGATATCGAATAGGGTCGTGGTGGTCTCGGGGGGAAGTGTGGTCGTAGTGGTCTCGGGGGGAAGTGTACTCATGGTGGTCTCGGGCGGACTTATCGTCGTGGTCTCTTCTTTCTTGCCGCATCCTACCGCCACTGCCAGCATGCTTGCCAGCATGAGGACAAGGAGCAACCTTCCCCCTCCAGGTGCAGATCGCGCTCTCCTGGCACCTTGCGAGCTGTCTACTTTCATACCCCACTCCTTTCGCTCGCTGGACTTGCTGCCACTTTGAGGTCAGCGGCAACAGCGTCTGCCGACGCCCCTGCTACGGCAGGTATTGCTCGTCGATCCTTACCACTAGCTGGCCGTCACGCACGATCCACCAAGGAGACTCTTTGAGAAAACCCGCCTCGGGATCGGGGGGCGAGTCGCTCCAGAAGGCTTTGAACTCCTCCCAGGTGGTCGCCTCCCCAAGGATTCCATGCCAAGAGGATGTGGTTATCTGCACCAAGGACGATACCTGGTACTCGCGCAGAGTGTGGCTCTCGTTGCGGATGAAATAGTCGTTGGCCAGCTCTTCTCCAGGGGCAAGTTGCCCGGCTTTGATGGCCGCCTGCTTTGCTTCGTCCCCGGTCAAGAACTCAGCGTAGTCTATGCGTAGCCAACGCTTGCCCCCAGACTCCCAGACTCGTTCGATGAAACCCATCACTTTGACCGTGCCGTCGTCCAGGCGGGTCTCGCCAGCGACTAGCTTCTCGGTAGTACTAGTGGTCTTGGGCACAGACACAGCAGTTGAAGTAGTCTCTGTGGACGAAAGAGTGGTGGGCTCTTCCAGCGGCGCCTCGCCAGTCTGGCCACCCGCCGCACCGTTCCCCTCGGTCCCTCCGGTGATCCCGCTGTCTTCAGCAGACTCGCCCTCCGGCTGTTCCGAGACCGTTGGGAGCTCGCTCTTCGCCATCGTGCTCCCGCTTGCCGCGCTGGATACAGTCGAGCCGGAAGAGCCGCCGCAAGCACCGAGCAGCAAGACGAGACTAACCACCGTAGCCAGAGCAGCTGCTAGAAGGAGCTCGAGTGAGCGACCCCGCCCGGCCGGCGACCTTCGTCCGGAGAGCACAGACTGATCACTTCGATCACTTGCCTTCTCTGGGTTCGCCGCCGTCGCCCAGTCACTAGGCCGCGCCTGCCGGGATGCCAGACGATCTCCTTTCCCAGATCCTTTGCTAAATGTTGGGAATGTCATAACGTAATTATCGGCTCGTTTCATCCGTATTGACTATAGCGCAGTCCTACAGCTTCGGTAGTTGTAACGTATGTAGCGGAGAAAAGGGACGTCACCAGTCCGACGTCAGCGGGACACCGGGAGGTTTCCATGTATTCAAAGACCCTCAAGCCCGAGATCATGCGCACCATGCTTCCGCCTGACTTCCCAGCCGAGAAACTGAGCCAGCCGCAGTACAAGATGACTGTGGAGCGCGACGTGATGATGACCATGCGGGACGGCACCCAGATCGCCTGCAACATCTACCGCCCCGACGCTCCAGGCAAGTTCCCCGCTCTGCACGCCGCTGATTCTTACCAGAAAGACCTGGACCACCTGCCTCTCTGGCCCATCTTTCACATGCGCGAGACCAACGACATCGAGTTCTTTGTCAGTAGGGGCTACGTGTTCGTGCACAGCGATTCCCGGGGTACGGGGCACTCCCCGACCGGTCAGTGGGACCTCTTCGGCCAGGAGATGCAGAACGACCTCTACGACATGACCGAGTGGATAGCCGCCCAAGAATGGTGCAACGGGCAAGTGGGCATGCTGGGGGAGTCGCTTCTCGCCTGGAGCCAGTGGTTCGCTGCTGTCCAGCAACCGCCTCACTTGACCTGCATCCTGCCTTGGGACGCCGGCGCCGACCTTTACCGCGACGTGGCCTGGCACGGGGGCATGATGGCCGTCGGCTTCCCCACTGCCTGGCATATGTGGGAGATCCGCGGCCACTACCGGTTGGGGATTCCCGACCGGTTCGGCACTCCAGCTCCGAACCCGGATATGGGGAAATGGGACATGGTGTGGCATGTGATCAACCACCCCACCTATGACGATTTCTGGAAGCTGCGCAACCCCGATTTCAAGAAGATCAAAGTACCCGTCTTCGTGGTGGGAGCTCTACACAAGGTAGGTCTGCACTTGCGAGGCGTGGTCCGCGGGTACGAGGAACTCGAAGTACCCAAGAAGATGATGCTCGTCCACGGCCTGATGGACGGCGACGAGATGGCGATCTTCAACTCCACGGAGATGAAACTCCTCATGCTGCGTTGGTACGACCACTGGCTCAAAGGCAACGACACCGGCTTTATGGAAGAGCCTCCGGTGTCGGTGTTCGTGCGAGGCGCCGATGAGTACCGCCTGTATGAAGATTGGCCGCTTCCCCAGACCGAGTATCGCAAGCTGTATTTCAATGCGGCCAAGAGCGGAGCCGTGGAGTCCCTCAACGACGGAAGCCTGCGCTGGGAACCGCCCACCGAGAGTGAGAGCTCGTTCTCCTATTCTTATCCCGATCCGGACTGGACTCATTTTTCAGGAGGCGGCACCGCGGTGGTCGAGGAGAACGGTGTGATCTACGGCCAGAAGCGTATCTGCACCTTCACGAGCGCCCCCTTGGAAGAAGACCTCCAGGTGACCGGCAACATCGTGCTTGTGCTTTACGCCTCGTCCGATCAGCAGAACACGGACTTCTTCTGCCGCTTGGTCGACCAGGCGCCCGACGACGAGCAGATACCGGGCTTGCCGCCAAGGGGTCTGATACTCACCCGGGGCTGGCTGAAGGCTTCGCACGCTTGCACTAAGAGCGAGGACCTTTCCAAACCCTATCGGCCCTACTACCTGCACGACAAGCCGCAGCCCATCGAGCCGGGCAAGGTCTACAAGTTCGAGATCGAGGTGTGGCCCACCAGCAACCTCTTCAAGAAAGGACACCGCATCCGGGTGGATCTTGCCTGCGGCGACTCCCCCGCGCTCGACTTCGGCGGGCACTACTACGGCATAAAAGTGGGGACCGACACCTACTATCACGACCGGGAGCATCCCTCGCACATCATCCTGCCAGTGATCCCGGCCTGAGTCTGCTTGGTAGGCGACGCTATGCGCTACCATGCATCCATGCCTGCCGTACGCGGAAAGCGCCGCCTACCTGCCGCTCAGAGGCGGAGGCAGATAATCGAGGTGGTCACGGACCTGGTAGCCAAGCATGGCGTGCAGGCCACCAGCACCTCCCGCATCGCCGCTGCTGCCGGTGTGTCCGAAGCTACGCTTTATCGTTACTTCAGTAGCCGGCAGCAGATGCTTCTGGCTGCTATGGACTTGGTGTACGAACGGATCTTCGACGTCATTCGGGCCGGCGAGGGCCAGAACGCACTCGACCGACTGCGCGCCATCGGGCGTCGGCATTTCGGTACCCTGACCTCCGACGAAGAAAGATTCGTGTATCCCCTGTTCGAGTTCGTGGCCGCCCCCCCCTCTTGCGGATTGCGCGAGGCCCTGGCCGAGCACCAGCGCACCGCCACCCAAGCCATCGCCGACATCATCGAAGAGGGCAAGGAGCAAGGCCTGATCCGCCCCGACGCAGACAGCACCCAGATCGCCTGGGAACTGGTGGGCGTATACTGGACCCAAGACATCTCGTATCTGATGGGCCTG
>CAKZRW010000043.1 GCA_937148845.1 uncultured Actinomycetes bacterium
GGGCGTACATCGGGGGGAGATCACCCCAATCCGCGAACACTTGATCTCCGTCCGGGTCCGAAATTTCGATCCGGCTGTAGGCCACGGGCCCCCTGACCGCACCACCCGGGGTGAGCCGGACCGTGGTCTCCCCCCGCAGGTGGGGCGGCGAAGCTTGCGGCGGCCGGTTGCCCACCACGGTTACGTGCACATCCTGCGCTGCGGTGAGTCCTGTTGCGCCTGAAGTAGCGGTAACTCGTACCACATCTAAGATATCCTCGGAGAGCTCTTTAGGTGGCGTATACACAATTGACCATCGCCCGACCTTAGAGTCCAAGAACACTGGAACAGCGCTCACGTAGCTTCCAGAATCTGCAGTGACCGTAATGCGAGGAAACCCGCCGCAGGGGTCGTAGACCAGCACATCGAACGTGGTTCTCCTCCTCCGCTGCGCCTTGACTTCGCTCGGCCCATGGATAGTCGGCCTGAGGTGAGCGACAAGCTCCACGATTCCGTAAGAGCGCGCTCCGCACGGGTCTTCCACAACGTACATTAGCGTGTCAATCCCACAGTAAGACCGATCCGGGGTGAATGTGTACTGGCGGCCGCTTCCCTGCAATACTCCGTGCAAGGGCTCACGGATCACTCTATACGTTAGATCATCCGAAACGTACGGCGGGGCCGCGGTGGCAGCCGGAAGCTCGAACGTCACAGGTTCTCCGTCGACGCTCTTCACCAAGAAGGCGGGCTTGTCAAGCTGGGGTGGAGTATCTATGACCACTATCTCCACTGTCTTCCACGCAACAAGCCCCCCGCATCGACTGCTGTCACCGTGAAGCTAACCCGGCCGGTCCAGCATGTCTGCGGGAAATAGGTCAATAGCAGCGTATGGTGGTATGTCCCCTCCGGGACGATTCGGCTCGGCCCCACGAGGGTGCCGCGCTGGGGAGCCGACCAATACACGAGCCGCACGTCTCCATCGCGGTCGTTCACAGCGATCTCAATCGCGTGAACCGAGTCCCGACGCGCCGAGTGCCTCGCGTCTACAGAGATGGTGGGGGCATGGCGAGACCTGCGCACTTCCGGGAATGGATCGGACTTCCCGTCGGCGCACGGCCATGACCCCGTGCAGCATCTGCATACCGCGTCAGCGGCAGGAGGACCGGCTTCGCTCGCGCTGTAGATGAACGGACACCAAATGCATGCTCCTTGGAATTCCACCACGAGATACTGCTGCCTTCCGTGAACCCCCCGAACCAGAGGTGGCGTGGGGAAAGGCCACAACATGCTTTGCAGGGCAGTGCATACAAGGCTACCCTCCACAGACCAAAGCTTACCTTCGGACTCTCGTATCCCGACACAATGGACGTTCCAGTGCTGCTTGAACTCATCCAGGCCTCGCGAACTGTTCACAACATCACACTGCTGATCGGTCTCATGCCCCAAACCAGAGACGGCGGCAACGGCGACCAGAAAGACGCAAGCCGCGACACGACTAACGCTCCGCATTTCCCTTGCCCTCCGTTCCCAGGAAGATCTCGACATGTGTCCAGTCAGGCATCATGGATGTAGCCACGACCAGGTCCTGCACGCCATCACCGTCCAGGTCATCCACTACAACACAGCAAGGGGGTCGGCCAAACGCGACCGGCACCATGTGCCCCTCGACGTAGCAGCCGGTTGAGATCCAGACTCTCCGTGTCATCATCCCAACGAGAACAAGGTTCAGGCAACCATCTCTGTCGATGTCGATAAGCAAGAGTTGAACAACAACAGGATCAAGTACCGGGTAGGTGGGTGTCAGTCGGAATTCCCCACTTCCGTCCCCCCACAGGGTGAACACGGTCTGATTCCGAACGACCAGAATATCCGGATAGCCATCCCCATCATAGTCTCCAATTGCGAGGTTTGGCGGCTCCACCGGTGCTTCTTCCCCAACACAGATGCTAGTCTTCAACGTGAGTTTCCCCGTGGACATGCTCCATATCGTGATGCGAAGAACACGTTCCCCTTGTGGGCTACCCATTTCGTAACCCAGCACGACGAGACTCTTGGTTGCCGCATCTGCAAAGGCCCCCGCATACATCCAAAGGGCAAGATAGCCTGTTGGCAACAGAGCACTCACACTGTGGGCAAAAGCACGTTCTACGTCTGTATTGGAAAACACATGGATCCAACCATTCAGTGGATCTAAAACCGCCAGGTCAAGTTGTCCGCTTCCATCTAGATCAGCGCTTACGACTGCAGATGGCGCAAATCCATTTGGACCTTCGACGAAGGTTGTGGAGAACTCGCCCGTGTCCCCACCCCAGAACACCCGCACTCCCCCACTCACCGCGTCCGCAACAACGAAGTCACGATAGCCATCCAGGTCGAAATCCCCTGAGGCAACCCCGCCCAGCCTACCCCATACCAGTTCGCCCTCGAGGAGTCTTTCCTCTACCTCATATAGCACGCGCGGCGAGCGAAACCCACCCGTGCCGTCCCCGGCCAGAAGCACCACCCGCATCCGCCATGGCCTTGTGCCGTCAGGACCGGGGCTTGCTGTCAAAATGACCAAGTCTGTGTTTCCGTCCCCAGTGAAATCACCACCTTGCATGAGTTGGGGCACCCCGATCTGAAATCCAAGTGGGGGGTGAAGAGCTGTCTCGAAGGGAAGCAGCTCCTCGGCAGTCATCCGCTCTCGTTCACCGGCCCCGCCAAGGCACACTGCCCAGATCAAGACCAGACCCGTCGGCACGACAACCGCTGCCATTCCTCTTCGCATCGTCCACCTCCTGTCACGTCCATCCGAATGTAGCATGCCCCCCTCCACCGGCAAGCACGCTACCCGACTACTCCCGGGCTCCAGCTCAAGCTGTACGCCTCCGCCCCGCACGCGTCGCGGAGCGTCACGGTGAACTCGTCCACGATCACGTCCCTTTCTCGCACCGCCCGGCAGTAGGCGTCGGCGGTGCCCCCGGACTCGTACATCATCACCAGCGACC
>CAKZRW010000044.1 GCA_937148845.1 uncultured Actinomycetes bacterium
TCAGCAGCGACCCCATACCGCACTGAGAGGCTTGTCTCCCTGGCTGTTCCTTGTCAACAAGGTGTGAGGGCATTACAACTAGTGCGAGCCGCCGCACGGTATCGGCAGGGTCGGCTCAATGAGCGCCGCCCTCTTCCCTCCCGGCCCGGGAGTCCCACCCAAACGCTGGCAGGGATCAGGCTCCTGAGCGCTTCCTTGCAGCAGACGACGTTGCCGCCCGGAGCGCAGCCACCTCCCGGCCAGACTGGGCATACGCGCCCCGATTCATGGCACGCCACAGGCCCGAAGCGGACCCGGTCTGGGCCCCCTTCCCTTGAAGGCTGGAGGCCCCGAGACCTCACAGGCTTGGTTGACCCCCTTACCGGTAGGCAGCTGAGCCCCAGCGGGGAACTATATCAGTGCCGCCGATGCCAGGCGTTTTATGAGGCCCCCAGCTATCACTTCCTCCAAGGGCGCGGCGGCCGCTGCGTATCCTGCAATTCGTCAGACCTCCGTCCGTTTCGTCGCGAAGCAGCCACTAGCACCCGGCCATCTGCAGAGCAACCGAGAATCAGGTTCGGCCCGGTGGGAGGGGGAGACGGTCGATCCGAGGTGCTGACGCTGGCCAACTATCGGCCGCACATCAACCGCACGATCGTCTTCGAAGGCCGGGTGGTCCGGCTCTTGAAGAAACAGAGCAGGCCGGAATGGGCCCTGATGTTCGAAAACCTACCCTGGAAGGAAGGGCTCAAGCTGGTCATCTGTCCGGAGCACTTGGTCGCGGCTGGAGGCGAAGACAACCTGCGCGATCTTGTGGGAAAGCGGATCAGGGTGCGAGGGCTACTTGAGAAACATTACCGGGAAGGCTACCGGATCGTCGTGAATGATCCTCAGGCGATACTGAGGGTTGAGTAGTGGCGAAGAACCACCCGCCGTCCACCGCGGCGATAGATTCTGGGTGGGAAGGCAGGGCCCGGGCGTGCTAGAGCGGGCACGATGGACGGTCAGCCAGGCACAGCCCACGAACAGGTCAGCGAAGCCGCAAAGTCGCTGACGCGCTCAAGTCTGCGGCCGGAATCCGCCCGTTCCTTGGGGGTAGCCGGCGCTGTCTAAGGCAGCGACCTGCGTTGGGCATATCCTCAGCCGGGAGAAGGCCCGGTTGACGCAGGGGGAAGGCGCAAGTGGGCGACAGGGGGAACATCGAGCGAACGTCGCTGCCCCCTCTTGTCAAAGTTGCTTGTATGTGTATATACTGAGTTTCGCAAATAAGCGATAAAGAAAATGCGCCCCCAGACCAAGCGTAGCAGCCGGTCTTATTCCCGGCGATGACAGCAGCGCAAGCAGGAGGAAACAACCCCGTGGATATGCGTCCGCTTTTCAAGATGCACGCCGAGCTCTGCCAGGCTCTGGCCAACGAGCACCGCCTGGCTATCATGTACGAGCTGAAAGACGGCGAGAAATGCGTGAGTGATCTGGCCGAGAGTCTGGGCATCTCCGTACACAACGTCTCCCAGCATCTGCGCGTGCTGCGGGAGCGACTCTTGGTGCAGCAGCGCAAAGAGGGGCAGACCGTCTACTACTCGATAGCCAATTCCAAGTTCCTGCAGGCTTGCGCACTCATCCGGCAGGGTCTCCTCGAACAGCATCAGGCCGAGGGCACTGCCCTCCATGCCGCCGCGGGCGTGTTCGACCCGGTGGCCGTGATGTTCGGCGGAGACAGCGGACCGGCGGAGACTGCGGCGGAGCCCGTCCCGACAGCCGTCCCGGCGGCCGGATCCCCCAGCGAGAACCACTGACACTCACTCCAACGAGGCAACACCCACCAGAAGGGAGAAGACGATGACCGACCTCAGCACCCTCAAAGGCGACAAGGTAGTCGATGCCCGCGGCACCTCTTGCCCCGGTCCCATCCTCGCGGCCAAGAAGGGCATCGCCGACGTCAAAGTCGGCCAGATCATGGAGGTGCTGGCTACCGACTCCGGCACCCAGAAGGACCTGCCCGCTTGGGCCAAAAAGATGGGCCACGAGTATCTGGGCATGGTCGAGGAAGCAGGCTATCTGCGGCTGTTCGTCAAGAAGCTGAAGTAAGAGAGCCGGTGATTAGAAGTGAGCACGATTGGGGGCGCGTCCACGCCCAAGATCCTGGTCTTCTCGACTCACAACATCTCCGACCCGGGGATCGACCTGGCCGGCAGCGCCCACCTGCATTACTCCCCGACCGTTATGGTCATCAGCCTGCCCTGCACCAGCGGCATCCGGCCCGAATGGATCGTTTATGCCATCCAGAAGGGCTTTGACGGCGTTTTCGTCGCCACCGATGGGGAGGAGTGCGCGTACCTCCCCAACTGCGCGGAATTGACCTCCGAAGTGGTGACGCGGGCGCAGACCATGCTGCAGGAACGCGGGTTGGAACCGCAACGGGTGAAGATGGCCGCTGTCTGCTCGGTGTGTGCCGATCCCTTCGTCAACCACATGCGCGAGTTCGCCGAGAGCCTGGCTCCGCTGGGCCCATCGAGGAAGGTGGCAGCATGAGCGAGCTCCAGTACGACGCCCTGGTGGTCGGCAGTGGCATTAGCGGCATGGAGTCGGCCCTCAAGCTGGGTGACATGGGCTACAAAGTCCTGGTGGTGGAGAAGGCGCCCAGCGTAGGTGGCAAGATGATCCTCCTCAGCAAGGTCTTCCCCACCCTGGACTGCGCAAGCTGTATCTCCACCCCCAAGATGGGGGCCACCATACACCATCCCAACCTCACCGTCCTCACTTATAGCGAGGTCAAGGGCATCAGGCCTGTCAACGGCCGCTACGAGGTGACCGTCAAACGCAAGGCCCGCTACGTGGACGAGGCGGCCTGCACCGGGTGCCGGCAGTGCGAGATGAACTGCAAAGTAGCGGTGCCCGACGAGTACAACGCCGACCTGGTGTCGCGGCGGGCTGCCTATATCGCCTTCCCCCAGGCGGTGCCCAAAAAGGCGGTCATCGAGCGGGCGGGTACTTCCCCCTGCACCTTCAGCTGCCCGGCCGGCATCAAGGCTCACGGCTATGTGGCTCTCATCCGAGCCGGGGAGTACGAGAAGGCTTTCCAACTGGTATGCGAAGCTACTCCCTTGGTGGGAAGCCTGGGCCGGGCTTGCTATGCCCCTTGCGAGTCCGAGTGCACCCGGGGCCGCTTGGAAGGACCGCTTTCCATCCGACGACTGAAGCGGTTCGTCGCCGACCTGCACTATTCCCGGCCGCGGGTGGCACCGGAGATCCCACCTTCAAACGGCAAGAAGGTGGCTGTAATCGGGTCGGGCCCGGCCGGTCTCACGGCTGCTTGGCATCTGGCCCGCAAAGGGTACGAGGTGAAGATCTTCGAGGCTGCTCCTGTGGCCGGGGGCATGCTCCGTCTGGCGCTTCCGCCCTACCGGCTGCCGGGGGAAGTAGTGGACCAGGACGTGGCCAACGTGACCGACCTCGGCGTGACTATCGCCACCAACACCAAGGTGGAAGACCTGGAGGCCCTTAAGAGAGAGGGCTACGACGCCGTGCTGCTCGCTATCGGCACCCACCTGGGTACCAAGCTACGCGTGCCGGGAGAAGACCTCGAGGGCGTCATGCGCGCCTCAGAGTTCCTGCGAGCAGCGAAACTGGGCGAGCCCCTGCCGGTGGAAGGCAAGCGGGTAGTGGTCATCGGTGGAGGTAACGTGGCCATGGACGCGGCTCGGACCGCACTCCGCCTGGGCGCGGCCTCTGTCCAAGCAGTGAGCCTCGAGGCCTTATACGAGATGCCCGCCCATCCCTGGGAAGTAGCCGAAGCCAAAGCTGAGGGCGTCGCCTTCAAGCACTCCTGCGGCGTGAGCCGCTTCGTCGGTGATGGTCGGGTGGAGAAGGTAGAGCTTCTTCACTGCGTGTCGGTGTTCGATGAGCAGGGTCGCTTCAATCCCAAGTACTCGAAGAACGCAGGCAGCCTGGCGTGTGACCTCGTGGTCGTGGCGGCAGGCATGCGGCCCGATGCAGGCGAGTTCGGCCTTCCTATCAATCCGTCGGGCACCCTCCAAGTGGATCCGCACAGCTTGCAGACGGCGGTCCCCTGGGTGTTCGCGGCTGGAGACGTGGTGACTGGACCCTCGATGATCACCACTGCGGCGGGCCAAGGCCGCCGCGCCGCCTACATGATCGACCGCTTCTTGCAGGGTCTCGACTTCGACACCCCTGACTACGAGAGCGACCTCCCCATGGTCGACAAGGACGTCGTCCTTGCCCGTCAAGCGACCTACCGGCATCTGCCAGCGCGTAGTGCCTCCGAAGAGGTCATCAAGCTCAAACCGGGCGAGTTCTATCCTGAAGAAGAGACCCTCACCGAGGAGCAGGCCCTCTACTGTGCCAGCCGCTGCTTGGACTGCGGTGTCTGCTCGGAGTGCCACGAATGCGTCAAGGTATGTCCGGCCGACTGCATCCACCTGGAGATGAAGCAGCCGGAAGACCTGAAGGTCGAGGTAGGGACGGTGATACTAGCCACCGGCTACACCCTTTTCCCTGCCGACAACAAGCCACAGTACGGCTACGGCAAGTTCAAGAACGTCATCACCGGCATGCAGATGGACCGGCTGCTCGCGCCCACCCGTCCCTACAACAACGTGCTCCGGCCGGGCGACGGCAAGGTACCGGAGAACATCGCTTTCGTCCTCTGCACCGGCTCGCGCGACCAGACCTTGGGCAGTCCCCTCTGCTCGCGCATCTGCTGCATGTACTCCATAAAGCACAACCAGCTCATCATGGGGGCCCTGCCTCTGGCCGACGTCACCGTCTACTACATGGACATCCGCGCCGCCAACAAGGGCTACAACGAGTTCTTCGAGCAGGCCAAAGCAATGGGCGCGAACTTCGTGAAGGGCCGGGTGGCCAGCATCAAGGAGAAGGAAAACGGCGACCTCATTCTTCGCTACGAGGACATCGAGAGCGGCGAGATCCGCGAGACAGAGCACGACCTGGTGGTCCTGGCCGTAGGGGTGCGGCCCAACCTGGAGGTGAGCGAACTTTTCTTGTTCTGCGACCTGCAACTTGACAACTATAGCTTCGTGGGCGAGGCCGACGAGGACCGCGACCCCGGTGCCACCAACCTTCCGGGGGTATTTGTAGCAGGGACGGCTTCCGGAGCCCGCGACATCCCTGACTCGATTCTGCATGCAGGTGCTGCCGTAGCTCAAGCCGCCGCTTACTTGGAGAAGCTACGCGCCGGTGGTAACGGCGCAGGTATGAATGGCGCCGGAGCTTACGACGCGAGTACGAGTGGCACAGCCGGGGCAGTGGGTGCCGAGCACTTGGCAAGCGTGAGCGCAGGGGAGGTGGAGTGATGGGACCTGGAATCGAGCCAGGAATGACAGATCCCGCAATGACTGACCCCGCGCCCTCGGCCACCACCGTGAATACCGGGGCCTCAGGGGCGGACACCTCGTTCCCAGTCCCGGGCCCGCATGCCCAACCCCGCAGACTCGGCGTGTATGTCTGCCACTGCGGGGGCAACATCGCTGACTTCGTGGACGTGGAGAAGGTCGCCGCCGAGATCCGCAAGGACCCCGACGTGGTCGTGGCCAAGACCGCCATGTTCACCTGCTCGGACGCTTCCCAACAGGAGATCATCCGGGACGTGGCCGAGAACCAGCTCGATGGCATCGTGGTGGCTTCCTGTTCCCCCAAGCTACACACTTTCACCTTCCGCGAAGTAGCCAGACGGGCCGGTCTAAGCCCCTACCAGTACACGCAGGTGAACATCCGGGAGCAGTGCTCCTGGGCCCACACCGATGACTGCACCGGCGCCACGCTCAAGGCCCTTCGCCTGGTCAAAGCCGGCGTGGGACGCACCCGCCTCACCGTGCCGCTTGAACCCATTGTGGTGGAGACGGTGCCCAAGGCGGTAGTCATCGGAGGAGGTATCGCCGGTCTACGGGCAGCCTTAGCGCTAGCGGACATCGGTCTGGCCGTGTTCTTGGTGGAGAAAGAGACAGAGCTCGGCGGTTGGGTAGGCAAGTTCAAGGAGCTTTATCCCAAGGGCCGGAGCGGTCGCGCGCTCATCCAAGAACTGGTGGAGAAGGTCCGCTCCCATCCGGGCATCACGGTCTTCCTGGGAGCAGAGGTGACGGGTAAGTCCGGCAGCTTCGGCAACTACGAAGTGGCCATCCGGGTGGATCAGACCACCGGGGAGACGGTCACGGTGCAGGCGGGGGCCATCATCGTGGCCACCGGCTTTGAGGCCTATCCCATGAAGCCGGGCGAATTGGGGTACGGCCTGGAAGGCGTGCTCACCCTGCCCGAGTTCAAGGAACTGCTCGAAGGCCAGGAGACGAACACTCCGCTCGTCTATCGAGGCCGGCGGGTCGAGACCATCGCTTACCTCTACTGTGTAGGTAGCCGACAAGACCCCTCGGCGGTCGAAGACGCCCATGAGTACTGCTCCCGCTACTGCTGCACGGCGGCAGCCCATACGGCGGTACAGGTAGCCCGGCGGCCGGGAGGCGTACACCAGTTCCATCTGCACCGTGACGTCCGTACCTACGGCAAGTACGAGCTCCTATACGGGGAGGCCCTGGAGACCAAGTCGGTCTACCTGAAGGTGCCCGACGACGAGCCCCCCGTGGTGCAACCGGACCCCGAGAGGGGCGGTCTCTTGGTGACCGCCCGTGATCTACTCGCCGACGGGGAGACGGTGGAGATCCCGGTGGACCTGGTAGTGCTGGTCACCGGCATGGTGCCCCGGGCCAACGAGGAACTGACCCGGGCGCTCAAGCTCCCGGTCAGCAAGAGTGGCTTCTATAACGAGATCCATCCCAAGCTCCGCCCGGTGGAGACAGTGGTGGACGGCGTCTACATCTGCGGGACCTGCCAGCAACCCATGAGCTCGTCCGAGGCGGTGGCGTCGGCCCTGGCGGCGGTGACCCAGGCGGCGGCCATCCTCAAGCGCGGCTTTGCCGAGCTAGACCCCCTGGTGGCAATAGTCGATCCCGAAGCCTGCACGTGGTGCGGAGAATGCGCGGAGGTCTGCCCCTACGGGGCCCCGCAGCAGGCGGAGCAAGACGGAAAGACGGTAGCGGTCATCGACAAGACCACCTGCAAGGGCTGCGGCGGCTGCGTGCCGGTCTGCCCGCGGAGGGCTATCGACCTGGAGGGCTACACCGACGCCCAGATCAAGGCCATGATCGACGGCTTGGCCGAAGAGTTGGGCTGGGAAGACTCGGTCCCGGAGGAGGTGATGGTATGACCATCAGCTCGACTCGCGACGTCCGCGAGATCATACGTGAAGAACAGTCCATGCGCCGCCGCATCCTGGCGTTGGTCCAGGAGCAGTCCCTCACCATACCCGAGATCGCCGAGGCGCTGGGTTGCCCTACGTCGGAGGTCACCTACTGGGTGATGGGCATGCGCAAGTACGGCCACCTGGTGGAGGAGCGGGAGGTCACCGACGAAGGTTACTACCGCTATCGGGCGGTGGAGTAGAAGCAGAGAGGACGTCCAGAAGTGCCACTCATCATGTTCTTCCTGGGCGCCATGGGGTCGGGCCCGATCCCCGATTGGCAAGTGCATGTTCTTGGGTATTTGGCCAGCATCGGACTGATCGGAGCCACTATCTGGGTCTTGCCGGGAAGGATCGCGAAGCTTGAGGTGCACCAACAGCGGTCGCCCATAGCTTGCAGGCCTCTCGCCATGTACCTCTCGGTGTTGTCCAAGCGGGCCGTGCCCTTCCCAGAGAGGGATACCCTTCCCGCGCGGAGCTCGTCCGAGCGGTCCTTGGCAGGCGAGGAGGGGGCCGAAGGAGTCCGACAAGGTAGCGCAGCCTAGAAGCAGCGACTTGCCGCGAGCAGTAGTAAACACCGACTGGCAGCAAACACACCAAGGACGGGAAGAATGGAGACTAATAAGAAGACCATAATCGTGTTCAGCGGCGATTTCGACAAGGTGATGGCAGCCCTCATCATCGCCACGGGGGCGGCGGCTATGGGTGACCAGGTGACCATGTTCTTCACCTTCTGGGGGCTCAACGCCATCCGCAAACCGCAGAAGGTCAAGGCTGGCAAGAAGAGCTTCCTGCAGAAGATGTTCGGCATGATGATGCCCCGCGGGATCAACAAGCTGGGTCTTTCGAAGATGAATTTCATGGGTCTGGGTGTCCCCTTGATGAACAAGGTCATCAAGGCCAAGGGCGCCATGACCCTCACCCAGCTACTGGAGGCAGCCCGCGAGCAAGGGGTCAAGCTCGTGGCCTGCACCATGACCATGGAACTGCTCGGCTTCAGCAAGGAAGAGCTGCTCGACGGTGTGGAGTTGGCGGGAGTGGCCGGCTACCTGGCCGAAGCCGACGAGGCCAACGTCAACCTGTTCATCTAGAGCCTCTCCGTCTGCAAGCCGACCCGGGCCGCGGCCGCCGCAACTCAGGGAGCGGGAGCTCCTTGCGCAAAGCGGCCGCGGCCTCCCCGCTGAACCTCTAGTCAGCGAGCTCCTTGTGATACTTGAAGGAGAGGGCCAGCCTGGTCCGGTACTCGACGATCTTGTTGTCCTCCAGCCGCACATCCATCTTCACCACCTCGGCTATGCGGCAGTCCTCCAAGGTGGCTGTCGCTGCCTCGATGGCATTGCGGGCGGCCGCTTCCCAGGAGTCCGGACTGGTGCCGACCACTTCGATCACTTTGTAGACGCTGCCGCTCACGGCGCTCACCCCCTTGTCATGCTGCTGGGAGCTCTTCCAAGACTCTCACTTTCACACTAGTCCTGCCCCTGTGCGGACGCAAGCGCTCCCAAAGACGTCCGCCCGGACCTCGGGCGGGAGACCTCTCGAGATGCCTTCCGCGATACCCCATCGGATCGCGAGAAGCTAGGTAGGTAGGAGCGGAAGCTACGAGCTTTCAAGCAACCTGCGATAACCCCGGTCTGATAAGCAAGATGGTCGGCGGTGTAGCAGAGAAGGAACGACGCGAAGTCCAGATGCGGCCGCTTGGCCTGGTAATCCACCCCAGCCGAATAGACAAGCGCGGACGCCCCCAGGACCCACGCCCCGGGGAGCTTCTTGCCCAGAAGAGCGAGGGGCCACAGGTAATAGCGCTGGAGATGAAAGAAAGCCACGTAGAGCATACCCAGGTGGGTGCGGACCACGGACCCCCACACCTGGGTAGCAGGCACGTCCACCTGCTCCCGCCGCAGATGCGCCAATCGGCCGAGAGCATCCCAGGCCGTGGGCAGGACTAGTGCAGGGAGGAGGCGTGGCTCCAAGCTCACGGAGGCGAACATGGTCAAGGCTACCGTCGCCAACGGCGCTGGAAGCAACGGGAACCGCTTGCGCTTCTCCGGATGCAGGCGGTGAAGGACGGCTTCTGAAGTCCCATACTGGAGCCTTTGTCTCAGCAGCCCCTGCAGACTGCCCCGGTGCTTGTGTCTGACCACCCCCTCAGGCGCATAGACCAGATAGTAGCCGCGGGCTCGCAGCCGCCAGCACAAGTCCACATCCTCACCCACGCGCAGCCTCTCCCGCAGCCCGCGCACGGCAGCGTAAGCCGAGCGCCGCACGAGCAGATTGCAGGTAGGCAGGTAGAAAGTATCGGAACCCGGACCTGCGATGTGCAGCCAGGGGCCCAGGTCGAGCGGCGACGACACCTCCTCGTAGCGGTCGAGCCCGGTGACCTTCTGCGAACCATGCAAGTACGCACGCGTACGGCCCCCCACCGCCCCCACCTTCTTCCAGGCAAAGTAAGGAGTCAGCTCGGCAAGCCAGGAGGAGTCGGGCACGCAGTCACTATCGAGGAAAGCGAAGATCTCGCCCCTGGCCTGCACCGCTGCCCGATTGCGCGAATAGGCAGGCCCCCGATTGCGGTCGTTTACGAGAAGACGCGCACCATAGCCTGCCGCCACCTCGGCGACGGACGCCGGATCGCGCGAGCCGTCATCCACCACGATAACCTCGACCAGGTCGGGGGGATAAGCGAGCCCCCGAACAGCACGTAGACACTGCTCGAGCTCCGCGGCCCGGTCGAGGGTGGGGATGATGATGGAGACTTGGAGGTCGAGCTCCCCGCCTCCCCGTCGGGCCTCGCCTTCCCGTCGGGCCTCGTCCCCTCCTCGGGCCTCGTCCCTCGTGAAGCTCCTCGCCCGGGCTACCTCGAGAATCCCGCGTGCGCTGAACCGCTGGCAGAGATCGAATATGCGCTCTTCGGTCACCCGGAAAGCAGCTGCCAGTTCCCCGACGGTGGCTCCCCTTCGGGTTCTTTGCAGAAGCTGAGCGGCGGCCTCATTGATCCTCACTACATAGAGCGGTGACAAGCTGATCAGCCGCCAAGACCCGCGCCCGTCGGGCTCCAGCCGGACTCCCTCCCGGAGCCTGTAGCGAAGGGGGATCATGCCCCCTCGGCATCCGGAGTCGCCCTTTCGGGCTGGCTAGTAGAGCGCAAGTGATCCAACCAGCCCTCCGCTAAGAGGACCCGGAAGATCTCCTCTGCCACTTGCTGGGGTGACAGTCCGCCAAGCGGCACCACCCGGCCCTCGCGCCGCTGCACCGACCCCTGGACGAGTCGCAGTATCCGCTCGAAAGCCGGGAGACTGCTCGACGGCGCGCGTAGCGGGACCAGCCGGGGCCGCCGCCCTCGGGGTAGGCCGCAGGTCAGAGCCTCTTCTGCCTGTTCCACCCATCGCTGAGCCACCCCTAAGTCCGCCAGCGTCCACACGGTAAGCTCAGCGGCCTCAGCCTGGAGCAAAGCCTGGGCGGTCGGCACCGGGAGACTTGCCGCCGGCGACCCTCTTTCCGGCGTCACCGTAACCACCAGCGGCAGGCTAGCTTGCACTCGCTCGGTCCACCCTTGCTCCAATGCCCGTCTCACTTCTACCCCCAGGGGCGGCGCCGCAGGCTCCGCCTGCGGTATCAGGTCCAAAGCAAAGGCCCGCGTCACGCACGGCAGACCAAGACGAGCGGCCAGCCGCAGGCCAAGCTGGCCGCTACCGTCTGCTACGCCCTCAGCACCAAGAAGAACGAGATCGAAACCACAAGCCTGGGCCGCTGCCGCCAGTATGACGGCTTTCCCCGCCGCTCCCCACGGCAGGCGACCGCCCAGGCCGAGTGTCTCGTCCGCCTCTGCCTCCTCAGCTGGAGAGATCCGCACCGCCCGGTCGCAGCCCCACGCCAAGGCCCGCCGCAGCCAGAGCTCGCCCCCGGGCGGACCCAGATGGAGGGCCGTCACTTCCGCCGTCGATGCGCCCGCTGATCCCCCGGTCGATCCCCCCGCTGATCCCCCCTCTACCGCTGAGCCACGGCTTGACCAGAGCCTCTTGAGCTCTAGAGCAAGAGCCAGGGCGGCCTGGGATCCCGGGTCGATCTCGGGCACCGACCAGTCCTCCCGCACCCGACCGCTGCGCAGGTCGACCGGCGGCGGGATTCGGACGTCGAGCCCCCGACCGACGCACACAAGAACTTTCAGCCCGCTCACTCCGTCACCCTCGCTCCCGCTCTCCTGTCTTCACGGCCGCCCCGCCGTCCTCGCTGCCCTCTCGGCATCGCCTTGCTATCCCGTCTTTCCTTCACGTAAGCCGGAAGCGCACTCCGTACCCGCCCGCGGGGTAGCCCCAGCTCAGGGCGCCCCGGTCACACACGAGCAGGCAGGTGCCGCATTCAAGACAAGCCTCATAGGCGAAGTCGACCTGCTCCCGCTCTTCACTGTAGGTGTAGCAGCGAGCAGGGCAGGCGAAAGTACAGGCCCGGTGCGAACAACCCTGGCACCGCTCCCGCTCAAGCCGGATATGCGGCTCAGGATGCACCCGGTAGCTGACCAGGTCGAACAGATCGTCGACGATCACAGGAAGGCCCTCCCGATCTTGAACACATCAGCCGCAAGTTGCCAGGCTGAAAGCTCCCCTTTGAACACTCGCCGCGCCAACCGCCCGATCCTGGCCTTCGGACGGCCATCCGAGCGATAGATGTCCTCCAGCAGTCGACTGATGACCCGCGGATAGACGGTGAAAAGCCGGTCATGGTGCAAGAAGTCGATGGCTTTCTGGTAGGTGCGGAGATCACGAAGAACAAAGCTCTCCTCGAGCGCCTTCCGATAGCGGGAGAGGCTGCGCACCGTGACCTCACCGGCTGCGAGCGCCTGGGCCGCCACCCGCCCGGCCAGCAACCCGGACGTCATAGCCAGGTTCATGCCCTCCTGGGTAAGTCCGTTGGTGTAACAGAAGCCTGCCGCATCGCCCGCCACCAAGAGACCCTCCGTCTCCAAGCGGGGCACCATCCGTCTTCCTGCTTCTGGCAGCAGGTGAGCCGAATACTCCACGAGACGCGCTCCCCGCAAGAGCGGCGCCACAGCCGGCGAGGCCACGAAACGCTCGAGCAACTCGTAGGGCGCGAGGCCCCGTGCCTTGACTGCGTCCAGGTGGAGGACCAATCCCACCGCCAGGGTCTCCGTCTGGGTGTAGATGAACCCCCCTCCGCGGACGTTCTCGGTGCAGCCGAGGAACTCCTGAGTGGCCCCTTCCCGCCCCACCAACCCGAAGCGACTGGCGACCTCCTCTTCCCCCAGAAGGTAAAGGGCCCGCACCCCCAGGGCCACCTGCTCAGCCTTCACCCCAGGATGGAGTCCGGCCTCGGCTGCAAGCAGAGAAAGCACCCCGTCACAGACGATCACCAGTGGCGCCTCCACGACGTCATCCGGTCCGGCTACCCGGACCCCTACCACGCGGTCCCCCTTTTTCACCAGGCCTTCCACGCGGCACCCGTTGAGTAGCGTGACCCCGTGCGCCACCGCCTGCTCGGCGTACCAGCGGTCGAAATGCGGACGAAACAGGGTAAGACCAGTCAGCGAGCGGTCAGAAGACCACCCGGCCCCGACAGAGGGAGCTTCCGCCTCCGCAGCCGCCTGGAAGACTAGCGAAGTGGTCGAACCCGGCCCTACCAGAGAGAGCACCCGCTTGGTGACTGCTCTTTCCCAGGGGGCTCTGGCCCAGAACCCGGGAAGGAGTTCTTCTGGCGCGGGACACCAAGCCACCATACCGCCGAACATGTTCTTGCTTCCGGGGTACTCTCCCCGCTCGAGCAGAAGCACCCGCTTGCCAGCCTGGGCCAGGGCCAAAGCTGCTGTCGTACCAGCCGGGCCTGCCCCTACCACGATGGCATCGAACGCAGTCGGCGTCGGCTCGTTACCGCGAGAGTTGGCGGTCATCCGCACCTTGCTCCTCTACCCCTGCTCTAGTCCCTTCCCGCCAGGCTTTGATCTTGTCGACCAGAGCTGGGAGGACCTCTTCTAGGTCGGCCACGAACCCTAGGTCACCCACGGTGAACACAGGCGCCCGGGGATCCCGGTTGACAGCCAGGATGCGGCCGGCCCTCTGTATGCCGGCCACATGATGCGGCGACCCCGAGAGACCCAGCGCCAGGTAGAGCTCCGGCCGCACCGTCTTGCCAGTCTGCCCGACCAGTCGCTCCTTGGGCAGGCGTCCTTCATCCACCACCGGCCGAGTGGCACCCACCGAACCCGCCAATAGGTCGGCCAACTCCGCGGCCGCGGCCAGAAGTCCGGGGCTGGCTGCTCCCGCTCCTACCGCGACCACCCGCCGGGCATGGGTCAGGTCGACGGTGCGCGGATCGGGGGGGATCAGTTCCAGTCTCTGGACAGAGAGTGTGGGACTGGAAGCGGGCGCGCCGCCGTCGACCAACTCAACCGTCTGGACCTCCGCCCTGGTCTCGTTCTCTAGCCCGGACTCGACCAGCGCCTCCTCAAGCCAGGCCAAGTCCAAGGTAGCTACGACCCACCCCTTCGGGGCCAGCCGGCACTCGCGCTCCAGCCATCCCCCGTAGACCGGCTTCACCAGACGGATAGGACCCTCTCCCAGTTGCAGGTCGCTGCAGCCCAGGACGGCGGCGCACTGCAGCCGTTCGGCAAGCAACACCGCCAGCTCCCGACCTTGCGCAGTATCAGCCAGAAGAACGACCCCCGGGGTCGCTGACGACTCGCTTTGAGCGGACTCCGCGGCCGAAAAGGACTCGCCCCCAGCAGACAGCGGACCCCCGCCTGGTCGTAGCACACTCGCCACCGCAGCGGCCACCTGGACCGGTTCACCGCCGCCAGGTCCGAAGGAGAACATGCGCAGCTCCCAACCTGCCTTGGTCGCCAGCCGGCGCGCCTCCGCGGCCAGAGCAGCGCTGTAAGCCCCCTCCGGTCCCCGCCCGACCGGCTCCAGCGCCGCCACCACAATGCCCCGCCGCTCAGTCACGTCCGCCTTCGTCTCACTCGCCCTCGGTCGCCCGCTAGACGCGCTTTCCCGCCTGGTAACCCTCGTAGACGGCCATATCCACCTTGCGCGGAGCCACGCAGTCGCCCACTCGATACAACTCCGGCACCTTCCCTTTCAGCGCAAAGTACAGGGCGTCGTCGGCGTCGTTGCCCATGGCAGTCACGATGCTGTCGTAGCCCGTGAAGACGTCCCATTGGTTGGAGTAGACGTTGAAGCCGTGGACCTCGGGACCGGACTCGGTGTGCTTGATCTCCATGACGGCGAAATCAGCAGTGAAAGTCACACCCTTGGTGAGCAAGCGCTGGCGGGCTAGATAAAGGTCCTGCGAGGGTCCCAACTCCGCACCCACGAACAGGCTCGAGGTCACTATGTGCACCCGCTTGCCCAGTTCGGCCAGGAATTCAGCCGTGGCTGTGGCCTGATGGTGGCCGTCGTAGTCGATGAGAAGGACCCGCTCACCCAACCCGTCGGCCGCCTCGCGGCTCAGCACCTGCCACACATTGAAGACCTGGGGCCCGTCCCCGCCCGCCACCGGGCAGGCTTTGGGCCGCGACCCCGTAGCTACGATGACGGCGTCAGGCCGTTCCTCGGCGACCAGCTCAGGGGTGACTTGGGTCCCCAGCCTGACCGGCACCCGGAGCCGGGCCAGCTGGTTCCGCTCGTTGCGAGCGATCACCCCGAACTCCTCCCGGCCAGCCCCCTTGGCAGCGAGCAGGACCTGCCCGCCCAGCTCCTCCTTCTCCTCGTAAAGGACGACGCCGTGACCGCGCATCGTGGCGATCTTGGCCGCCCAC
Organism: uncultured Actinomycetes bacterium; assembly: GCA_937148845.1. Taxonomy (GTDB): domain Bacteria; phylum Actinomycetota; class Thermoleophilia; order RBG-16-64-13; family RBG-16-64-13; genus CAKZRW01. The sequence goes on from CAKZRW010000044.1 coordinate 15,009, forward strand.
ATGCCAGCCGGGCCCCCACCGACCACCATGACCCGTTTCTTACGCAAGGTGGGTTTCAGCCGCCCTTCGCCCTCGGTGGCCTCTGCCCCCACCGCCGGGTTCTGCACGCAGCCGATGGTCTTGTTGAGCCCTACCCGCCCATAGCAGTTCTGGTTGCAGGCGATGCAGTAGCGGATCTCGTCAGTGCGACCTTCCCGGGCTTTACGGGCGAAATCCGGATCGGCTATCTGCCCGCGTACCACCCCGATCATGTCAGCCTGTCCCTGCGCCAACACCCGCTCCGCTAAGACTGGGTCGTTGATGCGGCCGGTAGCAAAGACCGGCAGCGTGGCCACCTCCTTGATGCCAGCCGCCAGGGGGACCGTGTAGCCCAGGGGCACATGCATAGGCCCGCCCACCATGTAGAGGTTGTAGAAAGTAGCCAGCGTGAGGTTGAAGAAGTCCACCTGCCCCGTGGCCTGGAGACGCTTGGCGATCTCCTTGGCATCCTCCAGGGTGAGGCCGCCAGGGATGAGCTCGTCTGCACAAAGGCGCACCCCCACTGTGAAATCGTCCCCCACCGCCGCCCTTACCGCCGCCACCACCTCCAAGGCGAAGCGGAGCCGGTTGTCGAAGCTCCCCCCGTACTCGTCGCTACGGAAATTGGTGAGCGGCGACATGAACTGCCGGGCCAAGGAGCTGTGACCGAACTGCAGCTCCACCCCGTCGAAGCCACCCTCCCGCACATGGAGGGCGGACCGGGCGAAGTAGGCGATGACCTCCTGGATGTCCTCGATCTCCATGGCCTTGGGCGTCTCCCGATAGAGCACGTCCGGCACCGGCGAAGGCGCCCACACCGGGAGGCGGGACAGGCTCCCGCTACACTGCTGCCCGTTATGGTTGAGCTGGGCGAAGATGCGGGTATCGTAGGCGTGCACTGCCCGCGTGAGCTGTTTGTAGGCGGGGATGACGGCCGGCTTGAAAGCCTCGATCAGATGCTCATAGGCCTTGTCAGTCGGGTGGACCGACTGTTCTTCGGTGATGATGAGCCCCGCGCCCCCTCGGGCCCGGGCCACCAGGTAGTTGGTCAGCCTCTCGGTGGGGAGGCCGTTCTCGGCCAGATTGGTGAGATGCGCCGAGAAGGAGATGCGGTTGGCTACCGTCACCCGCCCGATGCGAAGCGGACTGAAAAGGTGGGGGAACTGCATGACCTCAAGCACCTCCTCTAGACAGCCTCGAAACAGGTCTCGGCCCCCAGACAGGTCTGGGCCTCCACACAAATCCCTTCCTCGACCCTCCCTGCCCGCTGCACCGCCCGCAGACACTCCGGGTCGGGCACCCCCAGCCTGCGTGTGAGGAAATAACCCACTGCCGGGCAGCCACCGTGGCAAGCGGAGAAGCGGTCACACATCCGACAAGCGGCCGGTTCAAGGATTCGGAACTGGGCCAAGACAGACGACTCGCGGAAAACTACGGAGAGAGGGGTCTCGCGGACATTGCCCGCCTGGAAGGCCGGGTAGCAGAGGAAAGCGCAAGGGTACACGCTGCCCTCGGGCGCCACTGCCAAGGTCATGCGGGCAGCGCCGCAACGACGCAGGCCCAGCACGCGTCGCTCGGCCGGAGTGAGAGCGAAGAAGGAATCCCCGGTGAGGATATCGGGTTGCGCAGCCAGGAAGGCCGAAAGATCCCGCAACTGTTGCTTAGTGAGACTGAGGTCCTCCCAAGTCCCGCACCCCGCCCCCGAGGGCCGGAAGCGCGACAACCGGGTCTTCGCTCCGTAGCGGCGGGCCAAGCGGTCGAACTCACCCACCTCGCTGACGTTCAAACGGGTGACCACCATGTTGAGGCTGAAGTCCGGATAGCCGCTAGCGGCAAGCAGCTCCACCGCCTTGAGGATACGAGCGAACGTCCCTCGACCGCGGATGGCATCGTTGGTCTCCGGGCGGGCTCCGTCCAAGCTCACCTGCAGATAGACGGGAGCCGGCAGCTCGAGCAGCCTCTCGACCAGCGCCCTGTCGAGCACAGTGCCGTTGGTGCTCACACAGGTGGTGAGACCCCGGGAGTGACAGTAGGCGAGAAGATCCAGGAAGTCTTCCCGAAGGAAGGGCTCGCCACCCCCGAAGTTCACCTGGAAGACTTTCAGACGCGCGAGTTCGTCGACCAGCTCGCAGCAAGCTGCGAAGTCGAGCTCCTCGAGCAGGTCTTCGCCAGTCCCGGGTGACGGGGCACCGCCCGGGGCGCCCGCTCGTAGATCAGCCGAGAGACAATGCGCGCAGCTCAAGTTACAGGCGCGCGTGACCTCCCAGGTGACGTTCACCGGAGCTCGTAGCAGGCTGTCGCTCAGGCGACGGGGCATACTGACAGCAGCCACTCCCTGCGCGGCCCGGGCCGTCGCGGCCAGACCCTGCCCAGGCTGGCCCGGCCCTGAAGACCCCGGCGTTGCCACACCCGGCATGTCCGCCCCTGGGCCGCTGGTACCGACCACTGTAAGAGCCGCCCCTGGACAGCGCCGCAGCCGCCGGTCACCACCCACGAAGGGCGGCGGCTCCAAAGCATCTCCCGAACGTACGAAGGTCAGCCGGGTGGACCGGGTGTCGTAGAAGAGCAGGCCGAAGTCCTCTTTACGTACACGGACCCAGTCCGGCACCACCAAGTCCGGCCCTACCCGCTCAATACACTCCACAGATGCCATCCACGGCCAGCTCCTCCACCTCGATCTCCTCGAGGATGGCCGGCTCGCCTCCACAGGCACCGTCGCCCAAGTCAGGCCCAGCCGCGCTCATTCCCACCACAGCCTGGCCGACAAGATCACCGACTCCTACTGGTCTGTCCGTAAGCTCCACCAGATTCCTCCGTCAATCCCACTTGCAGACCCAGCGGCCGTTCAGCTCCCGCCGCTCCATCTTTTCTCTGATTTCGTTGATCTCTTCGAAGGTGAAATAGCCCTCGATGATGGTGTCGAGCATCATATCCCCGCTCTTGGCTATCTCCACGTACTTGGGGATGTCGTCCTTGGTGGAGATGGAGCCATACAGCCCACCGATGATGGCTCTCTGCCCGAACACCAAGACGGTGAGAGGTAGAGCCGCCACCTCATGCTCACCCATGATGCCCACCTGCATGAGCTTCCCGCTGGGACGGAGAGCCCAGTAGGCCTGCACGGTGGCTCCGGGGTCCCCGCTGCACTCGATGATGACGTCGACGCCGCCCTTGGTGAGCTCCTGGATGATGGGGACGGGATCTTCCTTGGAGTTGTTGATGAAATGGGTGGCTCCAAGTTTCATGGCCTTCTCCCGCCGCGCTTCTTCGAGGTCCACAGCGATGAGCGGATTCGCCTGCCGCATCTTGGCGGCGCGAAGAGCGTTCTGCCCCACGCCTCCTAAGCCCCACACTGCCACCGAGTCACCCGGTTGTACATTAGCCAGCTTGGTGACCGTGCCCCACCCAGTGGGAACGCAGCAGCTCATGAGGGCGGCCCACTGGAGGGGGAAGTCTTTGGGCACAGGTATGAGCGATCCCTCGGGGACCACGGTGTAATCAGAGAAGCCAGAGACGAAGTTGCCGTGCAACACCACTTCGCCCTTGGCGTCGCGCATACGGCTGGTCCCGTCCAGCATGGTCCCACCCACAAACTGCGGGAAAGTGCCTGAACAGATGTTGCCCAAGCCTTTGCGGCACTCAGGACAGTCACCGCAAGGACACATCCAGGCGCTTGCCACATGATCGCCCGGCTTCACCCGGGTGACCCCCGGCCCAACCTCGACCACCACCCCAGCGGCTTCGTGGCCAGCGACCATGGGCAGCTTCATGGTGATGAAACCTTTGGTGTTGCTCAGGTCGCTATGGCAGAAACCAGTGTAGGCGTACTTGACGAGAGCCTCCCCTTCCTTCGGGGGATCAAGCTCCAACTCCTCGAGGCTGTAGCCCTTGTTGATCTCCCTGAGGACAGCGGCTTTGATCTTCACGTCTTCCCCCCTGGTCGCGTGACTTGGAGCTCTGCCTATCGGCGCTCACCAACATTATCACGGCAGGCGTTCTCAAGGGAGACATCCCCGCCGCGGCGGACATGAGGCCCTTGCAGGGGATGCTGACGGTATACTTCCCCCATGCAGGGAGAAGAACACGCCTGGAACCTTCTCGACCGCTCCGACCCTTGGGAAGTCTGCGAGCGGGCAGCCGTCTTCTATCGGAGTGAGGAGGATAGCTACTTCGTGCCCATGTTCGGCCAGCTCGTCACGGTCGACTTGGCCAGGCGCGAGCTGCGCGGGGACTCCCCTCAGGCCCAGTTCTTGCTGACCAAGACAGCCTACTTCTCCCGCCTGTCTATCCTTCGCTATCTCCTCGACGCCCAGAACATCAAACCCACCGGCCGGCTGCTCAAACCCGAAGAGCTCAAGAGCGGTCAGATCTATCTCAAGGGCTCCCACCTGCTGCCCCTTGACGCTATCGCAGGACGGTTCGGTAACGATCCCGATGGTCTTCTCCGCCAGGGAGCCCGCTACGGCGCCGAGCCCCGCAACTACGGGGACGCCGCCATCGAGCTGCTCCCGTTTGCGCGAGTGCCTATCACGGTAATCTTGTGGCGAGAAGACGAGGAATTCCCGGCCCGTAGCTCCCTCTTGTTCGACGAGACCTGCGAGTTACACCTGCCTCCCGACATCCTCTGGTCGGTAGCCATGATGTCCGCGTTGGTGTTGATCAAGGGCTAGCGCCGGCGGCCAAGGAGTCGGACAATGTCTGAGATTCAGGCAGAGAACAGGCACCACAGCACCCCCGAGGCTACCGACCCCGGCGACGAGGTCCGGCTGCTCGAGCAGAGAATTGCCGACCTCAAGGCTCGCTGGCCGCAACATTCCACGCCGCCCCGCATGTGGGAAGAGCTCGAGGAGCTGGAGAGCCTTTTGGAGACTGCGCTTCGCCGGGCGGCCGGCAAACTCAGCCCGGACTGCACTCCCCCGAGCGGAGAGCAAGGCAGCTGAGCGGTCAGCTGAGCGAGGGGACGGCTGAGCTAGTGGACGGCGCGATCAGTAGTCAACCGGATGGGTCGGATTAGCCGTGACTGGCAAGCGCGCCTTGGTCGACTACCGCAAGTGTGACCCTGCGACCTGCGAGGGTGGTGTGTGCATAGCAGCCCGGGCCTGCCCAAAGAAGATCTTGTACCAGGAAGAGCCCGGCGAAGCCCCGCTCACCAACCCGGGTAACTGCAAGGGCTGCAGCGAATGTGCAAGAGTCTGTCCACTCGGGGCCATCAAGGTCACCCACTAAGCAGGCCGAAAGAAGGGAGGAGACATGACCGAAGAAGCCATGCGCGAGCTGAAGGCGCTGCTCGAGTACCTTATCAAGCACAACGCCGAGCACGCCAGCGAGATCCTGGAATTGGCCGCCCGGGCGGAGAACCTGGGCAAAGCCCAAGCCCATGAGCACTTGGTACAAGGGGTGGAACTCCTGCAGCAGGCCAATGAGAGACTGCAGGCGGCTCTCTCCACCCTGGGAGATCGACCGTAGGAGGTCAGCATGTGTTTGGCTAAGGCCTATCTGCGCTCCCCTGGTTCTGAAGGCGAAGACCAGCTGGTTCTCGAGAACGTGGCCCGGGTCTTCTTGGACGATGACCGGGTGCGCCTTACCACCATACTGGGGCAGACCGAGGAGTTCGGCGCTCGGCTCAAGAGCGCCGACCTGGTCGAAGGCCGGCTGATAATGGAGGCTGCGAAGCCCGAAGGAAGACAAATGCCTAGCCGCATGCAAACCGGCAGCCATGAATGAGCAGACCCCTCCCACCCGCTTCGACACGAGTGCAGACGACCCCTTTCTCCGCGATGACCTGCCCACTACCGTCGGGGAGCTAGAGGAGCTGCTTTCCTCGCTGGAGTCAGACCTCGAAGATCTCGAGGAGGAGCGGAGTTTCGTGTTGGGCCAGACCGGCGTGCATCTGTCAATGTCCACCGTGCGTCAGTATGAGGACGAGATCAACGCCTTGAAAACGCGGATCGAGAAGGTGCGGAAAGCCCTGAACTCAAGACGCAGTAGCCTGTAGGTTCCCGGCCTCCGAACGGTCACCGCGCGGCGGCCGGGTCCAGTCGGAAAACGTCTCACCCGTGAGAGCGGAGCGGCATGGGAATCGAACCCACCCTGGACGGGGTCACCGCCCAACACTGGTTTTGAAGACCAGGCCGGCCACCAGACCGAACGCCGCTCCCCGGTTGTACTCCACTATTGTGTGATGGGCCCGGTACTGACCGGACCGCCTCTATCTTAGCCCTTGGACCCTAAGACGGCGACCAGGCGCCTTCAGCATCAGGCCCCACGGGCCGTGCCCCTACCGGCGACGCCGGCGCAAGCGCCGCGCGTCGCCCACCCGCAAGGTAAGGCCTTCCGAGTCCATGTGCTCGAGCAGCGCTTGCGCATATTTCCTCGAGGTACCCAAGAGATCACGAGCTTCCGCGAGCGTGAGCTGGCCCGCTGCTTCCATCCTTGCGGCAAGGAAGCCGACGAGCGCTTCTAGCCTCGTCGGTGGGTAGTAGAGGTCTTCACTGACCCTCACCAGACGCCCTTGCTTGACGAGAGCATCCACGATCTTCTGCGCCTCGCGCACCTCCAGGCCCACCGCAGCTGCCGCCTGGCTCACGCTGGCTGTCTCCGCGCGGGGTACGCCTCCGGCTCCCCCCTCCGGAGAGACCGCCGGCGAGAACTCTTTCAGCAGCCGCTCGACCACCCCGCCTCCGGCGTCCGCTACTGCCAGCGCCGCTTTACAGCGCAAGCCGTGTTCACTCCGTAAGACTTCACCCGTCCTTTGCAGCTCCTCAAGCGCTACTTCCAGAGCCGGGGAATCCTTGCCCTTGGTGAGTTCGCGACGCAGATCTCCCACAGTAAGGTAGGGGTCGAGAGGGTTGCTCTCGGCCCGCGTCTTGAGGGCAGCGAGAGCGGCTTCCCGCAGTACTTGTAGCTTGGACCCGGCGAAGATCTTGACGTCTCCTCCACTGGCCTGCCCAGCAACCACAGCTTCTCCGGTCTTAAGCAGTCGGTCCAGAGCCGCCTCGATCTCCTCGGGGCTGGACCGCCAAAGATAAGGGCTGTTCTCCAGACCACGGCGTGTGAAGGGGAAGGGAAACGCCTCTTCGAGCAAGATACGGGCCACCTCTTCGGGTCTCCCCTCCTCCAACGCCCGTAGCCGTTCACGCCATTTGACACCTGTGCCGTGCTTGCGGGGAGCGGGGTCGATGACCCGCCCACCACCGATGGTGGTCACTGGGGTAAGCGAGCGCAGTATGAAGTGGTCGCCCGGGTAGACCAAAGCCGGCTCCTCAAAACGGAGCTGCGCGTAGCAGGTGTCCCCGGGGGCCAAGGTCTCACAATCGGTCAAGACCACCTTCACGAGCAGCTCCGCCGTGCCATGGTCCGCACGAGCCCGGCTCACCCGCGGAAGCGGCTCAGCGACATCGCTCAGAAGCTGCAAACGGACGTCGGCCAGGTAGGTGGGGCCGATGACAGGATCTTTGACCACCCATTGGCCCCGCCGCACCTCGTCGCGGTCCACCCCTGTTAGGTTGAGAGCCACCCGCTGGCCTCCTACTGCCGCCAGGACGTCTTTGTCGTGCACCTGGACGCTGCGGACCCGGACCTCACGGCCAGCGCCCGAACGGCCCCGTCCCGCGGGCAGGATGGTGACGGAGTCTTCTGCCGTCACACTGCCCGACCAGAGCGTGCCCGTCACCACCGTGCCAATGCCCTTGAGCGAGAAGACCCTGTCCACCGGCATGCGCGTAGCCGGGTAGGCTGCGCGCTCCGGCACCTTGCCTCCCACCTCTTCCAGCGCCGCGAGCAGTTCGGGTAAACCTTCACCGGTCACAGCACTCACCATGACCACGGGGGAGTGGGCATACCGGGTCGAAGCAAGGAACTCCTCGACATCGGTGCGCGCCAGCTCAGCCAGTTCCCGGTCCACCATGTCGATCTTGGTGAGGGCGACCACTCCCAGGGGCACGTCCAGTAATTCGATGATGCGCAGGTGTTCCCGTGTCTGCGGCATGACTCCGTCATCAGCCGCCACCACCAGAAGGAAGAGGTCGATGCCCGTGGCCCCGGCTACCATGGTCTTGACGAAACGTTCGTGTCCAGGCACGTCCACTACGCTAAGCCGCCGCCCGCTGGGAAGAACCAGCTCAGCAAAGCCAAGCTCGATACTTATCCCGCGCTCTTTCTCCTCTTTGAGCCGGTCAGTGTCGCGGCCGGTGAGCGCTTTGACCAGGGTGGTCTTTCCATGGTCGATGTGGCCAGCGGTCCCCAGGGTGAGCGGACGCAGCATCTGGACCCGGAGCTCGGGCTGGGCGCGGCGCGCCGGATCGCCCCTGTGTGCGGCTTGTCCGGAATGACCACGCGCCGGTCCCGTGCCACCTGGGCGCGCCGCGCCTGGCCCCATCATCACCCGTGGACTCCCAGCTCGGAGAGAACCCAGGCCACGCCCGCCGCCACCTCCTCCACCTCCTGCTCCTCCAGGGCAAGCACGTCTAGCAGAAGGCTCTCTTGCGAGATGCGGGCGATTACAGGGACAGGAGCCCGCCGCAGCGCTGCTTCCAGCGCGATCGCGCTCAGGACTCGCTGTCCGGCCGGGCCCACCTCGCTTTCTGGCGGACCGGCCGGTCCTCCTGCTACCCCCGTAGGCCGCGCGGTTCCGCCTGGTCTACTCTCCACCGGCGGTTCTGGGAACCGCATGCGGACAGCGTGAGAAGGCAGCTCGATCAACGGCATCGACCCGCCTCCTGCCCGGGCGGTAGTGGCCTCGACTTCCATCAACAGGCCGCCGGCAGGACGACTGCCACAGGCGCGTTCTATGGCCTCGAGGAGCAACCCCGCCAGTCTGGCCGTCTCCTCCGGGGTCCGCGCCAGATAACGCAGAGTGGGGATCTCGCGCCGGGCCCGCTCGGGGTCTTGGTAAAGACGGAGAGTGGCCTCCAAAGCGGCCAAGGTCATCTTGTCTAGACGGAGGGCTCGCGCCACCGGGTGCTTGCGCAGACGCTGGAGGACCTCTCTACGACCTACCAGCACCCCGGCTTGCGGTCCCCCCAACAACTTGTCGGCCGAAAAGCACACCACGTCAGCGCCCGCCCGCAGAGAGGAGACCACCGCCGGTTCACCCCGGAACGACTCCCATTCCGCAAGCGCGCCGCTTCCTAGGTCGTCGGCTACCACCAGGCCTCGCCTGCGTCCCAAATCCACCAGCTGGGCCAGCTCCACTTCCTCGGTAAAACCAATGATCCGGAAATTGGAGGTGTGCACACGGAGCAGCATCGCGGTGTCCTCGGTGATGGCAGCTTCATAGTCGGCAAGCCGAGTGCGGTTGGTGGTTCCCACCTCCACCAAGCGAACACCTCCCGCCCGCATGATGTCGGGCAGACGGAACGACCCCCCGATCTCCACCAGCTGGCCCCGCGACACCAGCACCTCGCGCCCCCCGGCCAACGCCATCAACAGAAGCAACACGGCGCCCGCATTGTTGTTCACGGCGAAGGCCGCCTCCGCCCCGGTGAGGCGGCAGAGCAGCTCCTCTACGAAGACCTCCCGATTCCCCCGCTCACCGGCTTCTAAGTCGTACTCCAGGTTGCTGTAAGAACGGGCGACCTCAAGGACACGCTCGACCGCCGCCTCCGGGAGCCGAGAGCGGCCTAGGTTGGTGTGGACGATGATCCCCGAGAGATTGAACACGCGTCGCAGACCGGGCCTCTCCCACGAGGCAAGCAGACCGGCCACGCGCTCGAGCAGGCCGTCCCAGACTGGCTCAGTGCGTCCGGAGGGGCCGCGCGGCGCCACGGCGCCCCGCGCCTGGGGAGCGGGGCTCGCGGGCGCCGCGCCCTCCAGGATCGCCTGCCTCAGGTCGTCCAGCGTCCGCCGCACCGCCTCGACCACCTGCGACCGCGAGTGTTTCTCCACCAATGACGCCACCTCCGGGCGGCTCATGACTTCCTCGACCGCCGGCAGGGCCCGGAGCGCCTGTCGCTTGTGATCGTCCATCAGTGGCTCCGCTCCACCATCATCGCTCTCGCTCCAGGAAGAAGTCAGCCATCGACGCTAGGATGTCCCTGGCCGAGCTGGCCGGAAGGCCGTCCAAGGCGCGCACGGCGCTGTCTATGAGGCTCCGAGCGAAGCGCCGGGCGTAGTCCAAAGAACCATGTCGTTCGAGCAACGCCACCACTTCTGCCGCCTCCTCCAGGCTCTTATCCTGACCCCGACGAAGGAGCTCCACCAAGCGGTCGCGGTCAGCCGGGTCAGCTACCGAGAGACAATGTATGACCATGAGCGTCCGCTTGCTCTCGAACACGTCGCTCAAGTAGTCCTTACCCATAGTGTCCGAGTCGCCCAAGAGGTTGAGTAGGTCATCCTGGATCTGGAAAGCGATGGAAGAGTCCCTGCCGAAATCGACTAAGGCCCTGATCTCTCGGTCGTCGGCACCCCCGATGATCGCACCCACTTTCAAGGGGGCGATGCCACTGTAGTAGCCGGTCTTGCCCAGGGCCATGGCCAGGTAATCCTGAGGCGTGAGGTCGTAGACATCGTCGCGCACCCAGCCCACATCCAAGGCCTGCCCCTCTACCGTGCGGGCGCTCATCTCCCCTATTACGTCGAGGACAGCCAACTTGGTGGTGTCACTCAAGGCGGGATCGCGAACGACGATAGTGCACACCAGCCCCAGGGCATAATCGCCAGCGTTCATGGCCAGGGGAGACCCATGCAACAGATGGGCACACTTCTTACCCCGACGCAGCAGACTCGAATCCATGATGTCGTCATGAATGAGCGCGGCAGCATGGAAGAACTCGATGGCGCAACCACTGGCCAGAGCCAGCTCGGCCTCCCCGCCCACCGCTTCGCAGGCCAGCATGGTCATGGCCGGACGCGCGCGTTTGCCTCCCCGGGCGATGAATTCGTCCAGGATGGAGTACAGGTACCTATGCAGGGGACTTCCCTCCCGTTCCCCCGCCAGGTAGCTGTGCAGACGTTCATCAATCTGGGGAGTGACCCTGGCCAGATATTCGAGAAAGAGGTGCCCACCGCTCATGTCGCGGACAATAGCATAAGCGACGCCTCATGCTGGCTTCGCGGAGAACCACAAGTGAAGCTGGCGTCGCGGAGAACCGGAAACCAAGCCGGCTTCCCTCACCGCTCCTTGCGTCGGCGTAGACGCGAGATCAGTCCTCCGGCTCTCGTTTCCTGCCCTTCCTCCGTCACCCGGCCCACCCTTCGGGGACGATGCCCCCTCAACAAGAGACACGGGTTCTCCCGCACGAGCACATCCAGCGTCGAATCCGAGACCCGACCCGCCAGTTCCTCCACCAGGGGGACCAGACTGTAGGTGTACCGGGTGTCAGCGTGGGCATCGGAAGCCAGCAATGAGAACCAACCACGTACCAACAGCTCGTGGAAGGTCCGCTGACTGCTGCGTCGGAAAAGGGGACTGAGACTGCCGGCAGTGCCTTGGAGCACCGCCCCGGCAGCCATGAGCTTCTCTAGCAGGGAAAGGTCGTTCTGGACCCGGTCGTTCCTCTCAGGATGAGCAATCACCGGGATGAAACCTTCGGTGGACAGACGGAAGACAGTCTCTTCAAGAAATACGGGCCAGCCTTGAAAAGGCATCTCGATGATGATCGCACCCTCACTGCCGTCCACAGCCGAGCCCTCGATCACAAGCGATTGCAATTCCTTTCGGTCGGCGTCGGCCACCACTTCCGTGGTCGCCTCGAAGCCGAGACGTAGCTCGAGCGCGATGTTCTCCTCAAGCAGAGCGTTTCTGAGCTGGGAGACGGCCTCTTGCGCTCGCTGAAGCACGACCACGTCGTACTCGTAAAGGTGAGGCGTGCACACGACCGTCCCGACCCCCGCCTCAGCCGCCACCCGGGCCATGCAGAGGGAAGTAGACAGGTCGGGCGACCCGTGGTCCACCGCGGGCAAGAGATGCGAGTGCGTGTCGACCATCGCCTGGTCAGAACGCGAGCTCTCAACAAAAGGCGCTTTCTTCTCCGTGCGCGACCCTCCTGATCCCGTTGGCAGACAGTCTGCTCAACTCAATGGTACACAAGGCCGACAATGACTATGTACCAGCCGCTAACAGGTGGATACTATAGGTAGGTACGAGCGCGGGGACCGCGGAAGGACGGGCATCATGCCACAGCTGTTCGGGACAGACTACCTGCTGCCACTCGTCGTCATCGTGGCACTGCTGATCGCTCTCCTGTTACTGCTGGCCATCCGGAGACGATCGGCCGCTGTGCAGGAAGCAAGGATTTCGACCAAGGAGAACGCCGCCGCGACCGCCGCCGCGACCGGGACTGCTGTGCCTGAAAGGGCTGTGCCTGAGGCTACCCCGCCAGAGACACGCCTGCTGGACACTGCCCTGCCTGAGAGCGCTGCCGTGTCCCGGCCTGTGGCCCAAGAGGAGCGGCCTGCAGCCGGGCCTAGTCGCCTTCCCGCTCCCGGCTCAGCGCTGACAGCCGACCGCGCGATGCAGCCAGCCGTCGACCCCCTGGCTTGGGTCCTGCAGGATCTGCTCGGCGGCTGGGGTGAGCTCACTCAAGAGGAAGCTCGCCGGCTCGAGATCTTCCGTCCTGAGAGAGTGATTGCTGCCATCGCCGCCCTCGAGTTGCCCAAGGGCAAAGCCAGCGAGGATGCCCGGACACGGCTTACCCAACTGCGGCAGTTCGCAGCTGGTCTGGAGCGGCGCCTGAGAACGCCGGGCGCCGGGGCTCCAGTTCCCGGCCCGGAGTATCAGATCGAGTTCGGCCAACCGGAACCTGGTCGGGCTCAGGCCGGGCAAGCGGAACCTGC
>CAKZRW010000045.1 GCA_937148845.1 uncultured Actinomycetes bacterium
AAGGCCTGTCGGTGGAGGCGGGTCAAGGGCGATTTCCCGGTTCTACGCTCCCCCAGGGTAGCTCCCAGCCGTGCGGAGTCAGGCTCGGCCTCAGAAGGTGCCTTGCTGGCGGAAGGCGAGGACCTCCGCTGTCTCGAGATCGAAGCCGAGGCCTTCTTACGCCACATGGTGCGCATCCTGGTCGGCACCATGGTCGAGATAGGCAGGGGCATTCGCGACCTGGAGTCTTTCCTCCGTCTATTGGACGGGGCGGCGCGCGACGCGGCAGGACCTACCGCGCCTCCACAGGGCCTCGTCTTGTGGGACGTGAAGTACAGCCGCCAGCGAACTGCCGCCAGACACTAGCTAGGCTCCTCCCACTTCTCGATCTCGATCAGGCAGGAATTGGGGGCCTGACCGGTCGAAGTGGGAGTGATGAAGCGGCTCGAGGTAAGCATGTTGACACAACCGGCCGTGTCCGCAGAGTAGCCCGGCTCGCCTAGGGGCTGATAGTCGGCGCAAGACTCGTAGGAATGCACAGTCCCCGGCCGGACGCGTTCGGTCACCTGAGCCACTAGGATTACCTCTGCCCGGTCATTGAAGGCTCTGATGAGGTCCCCGTCCTTGATCCCCCTGGCGGAGGCGTCCTTAGGATTCACGCGCATGATCCAGTAATACCGGCCGTTCCTATACACCCGATGGTCCTTGATGTCGTTGCTCCAGGAGCCCTTGAGATCTCCCATGGTGTGGAAGCTGAAGCGAGCGTGCGGAGACACCATCTGGAGCGGATATTTCTGGTAGAGGTCTGTAGTATGGTGACCCTCCCAGCTCGGGATGTACTGGGGTCCCAGAGCGGGTCGTTCGGGATCCTCTTCGTCCGTCTCGTAGAATCGGCTCAGGCTGCTAGAGACGAACTCGATCTTACCCGTGGTCGTCTGCAGACCTTTGCGTTGGACCGTGTCCCACACCGGCGCCCCGTCGGGGGTGTCCCGAGGACGGTCTTCGGCGAACCAGCGCAGTGCGGGGGTATAGGGAGTGTCCTCGGGCACAGGCACGACATAGTAGCCCTTCTCAGCGAACTCTTCCCAGCTGATGCGCTTGGGCAGGTCACTCGCGTAGAACATCCGCTTGACCCAGTCCAGGTCTGAGAGGCCGCCCTCAGTGTAGATGTCGCCCACGCCCAATCGATAGGCCAGAGCGGCGAAGATGTCGTAATCGGACCTGGACTCGCCCAGCGGTTCAATGCATTTCTGCTGAAAAACGATGATGCGGTGATTGCATTGATCGAACTTATGGGCGCCGTAGCCAGAGGCGTAGGCCCAGTCGCCGATGTCCCAACGCTCAAAGTTGGTGCAGGCGGGAAGGATGATGTCGGCGAACTTGGCCTCGCCTTCGAACCAGATCGATTGGTTGACCACGAACTCTATGTTGCCCTCCCGGTAGGCTCGCACATACCGGTTGGTCTCGGTCATGGTACCGATGAAGGAGCCCCCGTAGCGGTAGTACATCTGCACGTGCGGATAGCCCGGGGCTGGGTACCGGTACTTGGTGAACTGGGACTCGAGCGAACCACCGCAGAAGCCTTTGCCTCGCCATTCCAGGCGCTCATGCCGCATGACCTCGGGGATGCGCAACCGCGAGACTATCTGACCCTCGGGGGAGTGATGGGGATTAGAGAAGGTCCCGCCGTTGGGCCACATGCGGTGAGCCAGCCGCATGCCGGCGGCCGTCCCTGCAATGTCGCCCGAGATCCCCCCTTCGGCGTAGCCGGGGAAGTAGAACGAGCGGTCGAAAGGCCCTCCCGAGGTGGTGGACCAGATGTTACTCCCGGGCTTTCCCAGGCCCTGCATGGCCGCCAGGGCGACCATGGTCCGGGCCCACTCGTTCCCTGTAGCTGCCCGACAGGCGCCTCCCCAGCCCCCCATCCCCCCGGCGGCCAGCATGGTCTTCTTGCTGGCCCACTCACGGGCCAGGGCGCGCGTCTCGCGGGCGGGGATCCCCGTCTCGATCTCGGCCCACTCCGGAGTCTTAGGGGTGCCGTCACTCTCGCCTAGGACATAGGCCTTCCAATCTTCGAAGCGATGAGTGCGGGAAGCCACATAGTCCTTGTCGTAAGTCCCTTCAGTGAGCCAGGTGAAAGCGATGGCCAGCCCAAAGGCCACGTCTGTCCCCAGCCGGGGGGCGAACCACTTGTCCGCGAAAAGGCTGGCTGTGTGGTTGTAAAAGGGGTCGATGAAGATCATCTTCACGCCCAGGTCCTTCAGCCATTGGCGGCGGATGGTGCTCTCAAACGCTCCGTATACGCCCCCCGTGGTTTCAGGATCTGCCGACCAGAAGACGATCATCTCGGCATGCTCTAAGGCGTCCTGAAGCAAGTCGAACTGCTCAGGTATGCCTAGCCGGTGGCTGAAGCCCCACATATGCGCAGCGCCCCACTGCCAACCTTCCCAACTGTCAGGATTGTGCTCGGCGTAGGTGTAGCCGACCAGGTTCATGAAGCGGTTGTAGGCGCTGAAGCGATAACCGATGTTGCCCCACAGGTGGTGAGACCCCGGGGTGGTCAGGATGGCTGCGGGTCCTACTTCTCTCTTGAGACGCGTGATCCCGGAGGCGACCATGTCTAGCGCCTCGTCCCAACTGATGGGCTCATAGCCCGACTCGCCTCGCTTATGGATGTTGCGCTTGCCGTCGGGATCGAAATCCACCCGCTTCAGGGGGGTGAGTATGCGATTGGGGGCATAGATAGTGGAACGGTGGGCTACGGTCCAAGGCGACAAGGTAGTGCGCCGGGGAGGAGTGAACTCACGTCCGCGGGCCCGGATGGTCCACGAGGGGCCGTCGCTCTTGTCCAACTGGAGTGGCAAGATGCGGAGGATCTTGCCGTCTTTCACTTCGACGTGGACGGGGCCGCCCGTAGTCAAATTGGTGAGTCGTCGAATGCCTGTCATACTCGTGTTCCCCATACAGTTCTCGTCCGCGAAAGTCCGGGTCTCCTAGGAAACATGCCCGACCCAAGCTACCGGCTGACAGTTTGTTAAAGTGCTAAACTACCGGCCGTGCGCTAGTTTGTCAACCTCATTCGCGAGCTTTTGTCGGCGTGATTAGCGATTTCCCTGCATGCTGGCGGGAGCCGTGCTACCGTGTGGAGCTGTGGCGAGATTGGTTACGGAAGGTCCCGTTCTCAAGAGTCGGAGTTCTGAGGGGTCCAGTTCGAATGGACGATAGCGTGAGGGATGACACCGCTAAACGGCACACGCACCGGATGTCCGCCGATGCGCGAAAGCGCCAGATCGTAGAGGTCGCTCTCGATCTCATTCAGAAGCACGGTCTGCAAGGGGTGACCATGTCGCGTATCGCGGCTGAAGCCGGAATCCGACAGGCTTCGCTTTACACCCATTTCCGCAGTCGCAAGGAGATCCTGCTGGCGGCCCTGGATGCTATCTACGACCGCATCTATGCCTCGCGGATGACGGCCTCCAGCGAGAACACGCTGGCCCGTTTGCGTGAGATCTGTGATCACCACATCGAGCTCTGGCGAGGGCTCGGGGAGAAGCATCATGCCCATCTTTTGCTCGAGTTCGTCGCCGGTGCGCCTGGGGAAGGGCTTCGCGAGACATTGGCTGCCAAGCATCTGGAAACGCTCAACGAGTTCATCCAGATCGTAGAGCGGGGCAAGGAAGAGGGGAAGATTCCGCCTCAAGTGGATGCTGAGCGGGTGGCTTGGTTCATCACTGGTTTTGCTTTTGCGGGTGACGTGTCGCAGACGATGGGTTTCCAGCGCTTCCTCGACCCCGAGATTTCAGGCCGCTGGCTGGATGTGATGTTCAAGAGTTTCTTGGAGGAGCCGGAGCCGACGCTTCACCAGGACTCTTCGCCCATCCGGGAAGCCGTCTCTGCCTCGAGCCTGTCCGCAGCCCGAAGCGTCGCCCAGGGCCCAGAGGGCGGAATCGACGGCGAGAGCGGTAGTGTCGAGCGCCGGGCTCCTTGACAGAGCCGTTGTTCGCCACTATTATTCGCGGTCGCGTTTCTTAAGGAGGCAGTGTGAAGACCTATTCGGCAAGGCCCGGTGAGGTGGAGAGAAAGTGGTGGCTCGTCGATGCCGACGGCAAGAATCTCGGCCGTCTGGCGTCGGAGATCGCTGATGTGCTGCGGGGAAAGAACAAGCCCCAGTACACGCCCCATGTGGACACCGGTGACTTTGTCGTCGTAGTGAATGCGGACAAGATCGCGGTCACCGGCAGGAAGACGACACAGAAGGTCTATTACAGGCACTCCGGTTATCCAGGAGGGCTTAAGAGCGAGACCCTAGGCCAGCTTCTTGAGCGGCGGCCCACCGAGGTGTTACGGAAAGCGGTCAAAGGGATGCTACCGAAGAACCGGCTGGCGGCAAAGCAATTGCGTAAGTTGAAGATCTATGCTGGTCCCAAGCACCCGCACGCTGCTCAGAAACCGGAGGAGTGGTCATGGCAGGAGTAGTGTACGCAGCGACCGGGAAGCGCAAGACGGCAGTGGCGCGGGTGCGGTTGACTCCGGGCACAGGCAACATCATCGTCAACGGCAAGGACGCCAAGGAGTACTTCAACAGGCAGACGCTGTTGCTCATGGTGCGGGCGCCCTTGGTCGAGACGGGGACCGAATCACGGTACGACGTGATCGCGCGGATCGAGGGTGGTGGTAAGTCAGGGCAGGCGGGTGCTCTCAAGCATGGCCTGGCGCGTGCTCTCGTCGAGGCCGATCCGTCCCTGCGTAGTGAAGTGAAGCGGGCAGGACATCTGTCGCGCGATGCTCGTGTGGTGGAGCGCAAGAAGGCCGGGCTTAAGAAGGCCCGCAAGCGCCCGCAGTTCTCCAAGCGATAGGCCCGCGTAGAGAGGGGAGTCGGAGGCGAGGGAGAGTACTCCCTCGCCTTTGGTTTTGCGGACCTTTCCGGCCAGTGCGTTTGGCGGGTCCGAGTATCTGTGGGGAGAAGCGATGGCCCAGCTGAGAGTGGACGTTGAAGCCATAGGTAGAAACACCGAGGCGATCGCCACTCTCCTTGCCGGTCACGGGCTTGATCTGGTCGCCGTGACCAAAGGATGCCTAGGCGAGCCGCGCATCGCCGCGGCGATGCTGGAAGGAGGGGCCAAAGCTCTGGCTGACAGCCGCGACGAGAACCTTCTCCGACTGAGGGCCGCCTTGCCCTATGCCGAGCTCCACAGGATCCACTTACCCTCGCTGACCAGCCCGTCTACGGTAGCTGATGTCAGTTACGTGAGCACTTGGGAGGGGGCGGCCGCGGTAGCCGGTGCAGCGGCCACCGCGGCCGCCCCCTCGCCCCGCGCGACCAGGCGCCGCCGGCTCGTGATCCTGCTCGAAACCGGCGACGAGCGGGAAGGGGTGCCGATCGCTGACCTTCTTTCCCTGGCGGAGAAGATTGACTCGGAGCCCCGGCTCATCTTGGAGGGCATAGCCACCAATTTCGCCTGTTTTCGCGGGCAGCCCGAAGATATAGAGGCTTCGGTCCAGGGAGTGGCGGCGGCTGCCGCCGCTCTCCGGCAGGCCGGCTTGGATATCGCGCGGGTCTCGGGGGGTAACTCCAGCCTCCTCTGGCTCCTGGCCAGGGGGCGGCGCCTGCCTCCCCAGATAACCGAGCTTCGTTGTGGCGAGGGGCTTCTTCTGGGACAGGATGCCCTCTACTACGAGCCTCTGCCTGGCTGTGGACAGGACGCCTGCGTTCTCTGGGCCGAAATACTCGAGGAGTATACTAAGCCCGCTGAGCCCACCAGACCGCAAGGGGCAGACGCGGCCGTCCGCGTGTCCGCAGCTTTGCCCGGCGGGCGGCGGTTGGTATTGGGGGTCGGGCACCAGGATCTGGGCCGGGGCAGGGTCACCTTTGTGGAGCCGGCTCTGCGAGAGATCGGCCGTTCGGCCGACTACTTGGTGGTCGAAGTGGGTTCGGCAGAGTCGGGAGTCGACCGCGACCAAGGTCAGGGCGGATTCCGGGTCGGTTCACGGGTGGCCATGATCCCGAGTTACGAGGCCTTGGTGGCGGCGTGGTCTTCGCCGTACGTGGAAGTGACCTTGGTCGGCAAATGAGGACCCGATGCACTTGCGGTGAATAGACTTTGAATGCAAACAGAGTGCGACCAATCGAGAAAGTGCGCTGCTTATGTGCGGAATCATAGGTTATGTGGGCACTAGACCCTGTCGAGACATACTTTTTCGCGGCCTGCGGAAGCTCGAGTACCGGGGATACGACTCGGCGGGAATCTCCATCATCGACGGAGGCCGTTTCAAGCTGCTCCACTCGGTCGGCAACCTCGACAATCTCGAGGCCAGGCTGAGCGAGCTCGATGGAGAGGGGACGGTGGGCATCGCTCACACCCGGTGGGCTACCCACGGCCGTCCGTCCAACGAGAACGCACATCCGCACACCGATTGTTCGGGACGGTTTGCCATCGTCCTCAACGGCATCGTGGAGAACTACCTGAGCCTACGCAGCCAACTGCAGCAGGAAGGGCACGAATTCACCTCCGAGACCGATGCCGAAGTGGTCGCCCATCTCATCGAACGGGCGTACCGCGGGTCACTTCGGGACGCCGTAGCGGAAGCCTTTCGGCAGATGGAGGGCCATTTCACCTACTGCGCGGTGGCCGTGGAGGAGCCGGAGGTGATAGTAGCAGTCCGCAAAGAGACTCCTCTCGTGGTAGGTCTGGGCGAAGGGGAGAATTACGTGGCGTCGGCCATCCCCGCTTTCTTGTCCGAGACCCGCAGGGTGATCTTTCCCGAAGACGCGGAGGTGGTGGTCGTCACACGGGACAGCGTGGAAATCACTAGCCTGGCCGGTGACACGGTCTCGCGATCGCCCCAAATCGTCGACTGGGACGAGGAAGCGGCGGAAAAGGCCGGTTATGAGACCTTCATGCTGAAGGAGATCCACGAGCAGCCCGTGGCCCTGGCGGATACCCTTGCTGAGCGGGTGGGGCCAGATGGCCGGGTCATACTCGAGGGCCTGGGCCTTTCGTTCGAAGCTCTGCGCTCGCTGCGACAAGTGAACATCGTGGCTTGTGGCACTTCCTATCATGCGGGGCTGGTGGGCAAGTATGCGCTGGAGCGATGGGCTCGTCTCCCGGTGGAGGTCGAAGTGGCCTCGGAATTCCGCTACCGTGATCCCGTGATCGGTCCCGGGTCGCTTTGCCTTGCCATAAGCCAATCGGGGGAGACGGCTGACACTCTGGCGGCTATGCGACTGGCACGGGAGGCGGGCGCGCATGTGGTGGCCGTGACGAACATCGTGGGATCGCAGGCCACCCGTGAGGCGCACGGGGTGCTGTTCACGAGAGCCGGCCTCGAGATCGGGGTCGCGGCTACCAAGACTTTTCTTGCGCAAGTCATGGCCATGCTGCTTCTTGCCCTCTACGTGGGGCAGGAACGCGGTCACTTGGCCACGGAGGACGTACGAGGGTTCACCGAGGAGCTTAGACGGATTCCCGGACTCCTGCGTGACTACCTGGAGGAAGGAGCTGCTGGCCGAGTGGAGCAGGTGGCAAGAAGACACACGAACAGCCGTTTCTTCCTGTGCCTGGGGCGCAACATCTCGCTACCGGTGGCCTTGGAAGGGGCACTCAAGCTCAAAGAGATCTCCTACATCCCCACCGATGCTTACGCAGCCGGAGAGATGAAACACGGTCCGATCGCTTTACTGGAGGAAGGTTCCCCTGTACTCGTGGTAGCTACTGACAGCTGTGTGTACGACAAGCTGATCTCCAACGTGCAAGAGGTCAAGGCCAGAGGGGCCAGCGTCATCGCCGTGGCCTCCGAGGGCAACGTGGGCTTGACGGATATGGCAGAGGAGATCTTTTACGTGCCGCGGACACACGAGATGCTGTCACCGCTTTTGTCGGTCGTACCGCTCCAACTCTTCGCCTACTACGTGGCCAAGCACAAAGGAGAGAAAGTCGACCAACCCCGCAATCTGGCCAAGACCGTGACGGTGGAGTAGTGGGGAGCACGACAGCAAGACGGCCAGGCGGGGAGTTACCTTCCGCAGCGTGCTGACAGGATGACTACGTGGGTGAGTGTACTCCGATGGCGAGATTCGGGCGCATCAGGGTCGGGTTCGATCTAGTAGAGGTGGAACGCTTCCGCGCGGCTCTGAGGCGACATCCGGGCCTGCTATCGCGGGTGTTCACGCCACGAGAGATAGCCTACTCCCAGACCCGCGGCGACCCCGTCCTTCATCTGGCGGCTCGTTTTGCTGCCAAGGAGGCCGTTGGTAAACTCTTGGAAACAGGGGTGCTGCGGTGGCAGGAGATCGAAGTCGCCCATGAGCTGCGTTCCCGTGGGCCGACCCGTGTCTACCTGCACGGGCGCACGGCTGAACTGGCCGGCGGTAGTGACCGCGTGGCCGTGTCGCTGGCGCACACCGATTCCGTCGCAGGAGCATGCGTAGCCGTGCTGGCTTGGGAAGGTGAGGAGATGACGGGATCCAATCAAGATCGCTGCCCCAGCAAGAGCGAGCACCATCCTCTACCTGGGCACTGTCGTGAGTCCGCGAGTCATCACGAGAGCGACGTCACATCCAGGGACGGTTTCTATAGGCTTACGGAGCGGGCAGCGGTATTCACGCCTAGCCAGATTAGGGAGCTTGACCGGGCTACTGTCGAAGAGGTGGGGTTGCCCGGGCCCGTGCTCATGGAACGAGCGGCGCTCGGCCTCACCACCCTTATCCGCAGACGTTATGCGGACCGTCATACTCTGATAGTCTGTGGTACTGGCAACAACGGGGGTGACGGGCTCGCAGCCGCTCGTCAGCTTCACTTGCTGGGTCAACCTGTAGCCTGCATAGTCGCTGCCGCCTCTCCTAGCGCCTTGAGTGAAGATGCGGCCCTCAACTTCAAGGCGGCAGCCAAGGTGGGGGTCAATCTTCGGGTAGGCGAGGTCCCCGACTACCTATGGGTCGAGGCGGAAGTGCTGGTCGATTGTCTCTTGGGCACGGGAGCGAGCGGCGAGCTGCGGGGCAAGGTGGCGGAATGGGCGGCTTTGATCAACGCCGCGGCGGCGCGCGGGGTGCCGGTCGTTGCCTGCGATGTGCCGTCCGGGGTCGAGGCGACCAGTGGTTCGGTTGCCCGGGGAGCCGTGGTGGCCGATGTCACCGTCACTTTTCACGCGGCCAAGAGCGGTCTGGTGTGCCCACCAGGCTCGGAAGCTGCGGGAGAAGTGCTGGTGTGGGACATAGGCATTCCGACCTCGCTGGAGCCCGAGCCGGACCTGTGGGTAGTCAGTGAGGATGACGTGAACCTTCCCGGCCGGCGGGTGGACGATCACAAGTACAAGGCCGGATACGTGGCCGTGCTGGCGGGCTCGCTTGCTTACCCCGGGGCGGCCTGGTTGGCTGCGGAGGCCGCCTACCGGACGGGGGCCGGCTATGTGCGGTTGCTGATGCCGAGCGGGGCTGCTTCGGCTGTGCGGGGACGTCTGGTGCACACGGTACTCACCGAAGTCGGTCCAGGGGATAGCTTTGTCGCCGCCGAGCAAGCTCTGGCTGTGCTTGCTGACAGCCGGGTGGGCGCTCTGGTGTGTGGACCAGGACTCGGTCGGGAAGAGGGGACCTCCGCGGCCGTCCGGCAGGTCATCCTGGGGACCACTATCCCGACCGTTCTCGATGCCGATGGTCTTTTCGCGTTTTCCGGGAGAGCCGAGGCCCTGCAAGGACGGCCGAACCTTGTGCTCACTCCCCATGTAGGAGAGCTGGCCACCCTGCTCGGCGTGCCGGTGGCCGAGGTGGCGGCGGCGCATCTTCCCGCGGCTCGCCGGGCTGCTGCCGCCACTGGTCAGGTGGTCTTGCTGAAGGGCTCCTCAACGGTGGTTGCCGACCCCGCAGGTCATACACGGGTGGTGGTCCAGGGGCCGCCCCAGCTTGCCTCTGCGGGCACTGGAGATGTTCTCGCAGGAGTGATCGGAGCTCTCCTTGCGAAGGGTCTGGAGCCGTTCGAGGCCGCCTATGCTGGTGCGTGGTTGCACGCAGAAGCGGGGTTGCTGGGCGCTGAGACCGATCCGCAAGGGGTCCTGGCCGGGGACCTTCTTGACTTACTGCGATTGGTGGTGCCCGAATGCATCTATGAGAGGAGACCCTCGTGGACGACCTGAAAGTAAGAGACATCATGCAGACCGAGGTCATAACTGTAGGTCCCGACACGAGCGTGCGCGAACTGGCGGACCTTCTCGCCGAAAAGAAGATAAGCGGGGTGCCGGTAGTGGACGGGCAGGGAAACCTGCTGGGCGTGGTGAGCGAGGCGGACATAATCGTGCAGGACGCCGAGCTCCACTTTCCTTACTACATCCAGTTCCTGGACAGCATCATCTATTTGCAGAGCTTTCATAAGTTCGAGGAGCGGTTCAAGAAGGCCTTTGCGACCAAGGTCGGGGAGATAATGACCCGGGAGGTGGTCGTCGTCTCCCCCGAGACTTCGGTGCGAGCGGCGGCCACTCTGATGACCGACCGCAATGTCAACCGTCTCCCCGTGACCGAGTCCGGAAAGAGCGGCGAGAGACTGCTGGGCATCGTGACCCGCGGCGACATAGTGCGGGCCATAGCGGAGCGTGAGTAACCGGAAAGCTACGGACTAGAAAGGCACCGACGGGGAGCATGTCGAAGCGAGAGACGAGGAGAGCAGCCCGCAAAGCTTTTCCACAGGCCAAAGCGGGGACCACCGCCCAGAGGGTGGGCAGACGGGGCAAGACCTCCGGGAAGAGCAGCTTGCCCAAGGATCCCCGAGGGCGGCCTATCCGCCCTCCCAGCGTGAAGCGGGCTGTCATACAAGGCGCGATACTGGCTATCTTGTACTTCGTCGTCATTGAGTTCATATGGGTGCAGAAGGACCCTGCTACCGGCGAAAAGGCTACCAGCACAACCGCCTCGATCCTGGTGGCTTTCATCGGTTTCGTCGTCTACTCGGGCATCGCTTACGCAGTCGACAAGTTCGTCTATCAACGGAAACTGCGCAGGCTCAAAGGCGGGTCGAAATAGGAAGACTGGAAGCGAACCGGGGTTCTCGAGATGGCTGCTCGAGATAGCACGCCCCGCAGGCCCCCTTCTCCCCCGAAGGTGGAGCAAAGAGCTACGCTGGAGGCCTTCTCCCATGTGCTCCAGGGGCTCGGCATCGAGGGTTGGCTGGTGGGGGGTAGTCTGCGCGACTTGGGACTGGGCCTTTCTTCTCCTGACTGGGACGTTGTGGTGGCGGGAGACGCGGCCCTGGTCGCTGGGCAAGTGGCGCACGCCACCGGGAGGCCGTGGTTTGCGCTTTCGGAGAGGCACGGCGCGTACCGGGTGGTGGGGCCGAGCTGGCATGTGGACGTGGCTGCGCTACGGGGCGCAAGCATCGGGGAGGATCTGGCGCTGCGTGATTTCACGGTAAACGCGATGGCCCTGCCTGTGGCGGTGGCCTCACAGACTATCTCACCGGGTGCTCTCGACCGCATGAGCGGGCAGGTGATCGATCCATATGGTGGGCTCATTCATCTTAAGGAGAGGCGGTTGGTGGCCGTTTGCCCTCGGATCTTCCAGGATGATCCACTTCGCTTGCTCCGAGCCGTGCGGTTCTGTCATGTTCTGGGCTTCAACCTGAGCCCTGCACTCGAGACGAGGATTAGAGAACAGGCCGCGCTTCTAGACCGGGCAGCTCCCGAGCGGATCGCCGGCGAGCTGGCCCTCACGTTGGAAGCCGGGGGAGCGGGTGGGGCGGTGCGACAGTGGGAACGTCTGGGTCTACTCGCGGTGCTCCTTCCCGAGGCGTTTACGCAGGCTGATGCCCAAGACTCTGAGTCGGGGAGCGAAGGGGGTCGGTCCCTGACTGCCGCTGTCGCGACTCTTGACAATCTTGAAGACCTGCTACGGGATCCTGAAGCTTGCTCAGAAGAAGCGGGCCCCCTGCTAGCTGCCCGGTTGCGTCGACCGGTGGACGGTCTGCTATCTCGACCGGTGGCGCTGCGTCTGGTGGGGTTGCTCGGCTTCTTCGAGGAGCGGACGGTGGTGGAGCTCGCGCGCAAGTGGCGCCTCTCGAGTCGTTTCCTCTCCTTGGCTCGCAAAGTGGCGCGCACGAGGGCTAGCCAAGGGGTCTGGTTGCCGAAGGTGCGCGATCTTGCGCGACCGGGTAGGGAAGCGATCCTCTTTCTGTGGAGCGCTGCGCCCTGGGAGCCGGAAGTGATATTCCTGGCCATGGCAGCCGAGAAAGCGTCTGCGGCAAGAGGAAGATTTCCCGCGGCGGCGCCTGGCCTGCTGCGGTCTTCCCGTTTGCCGGAAGGGGAGGACCGGGCGGGTTCACTGCTCCGGCTGTGGGCTCACCGCACCGCTACAGGAGCAGCCCGGTGCCCCCTCGATGGCCAGGCTCTGCAGCGAGAACTCGGCCTTGCCCCCGGGCCGGAGTTGGGCCGGATACTCGCCGTGGTGAAGCTGGCCTGGGAGGCAGGTGAGGTGTCCGGCCCGGAGGGGGCCCTGGCGCTGGCGCGGGAGCAGATCAGACGGACGCGGCCTTCGCGGTGAGAGCACTCCTGTGCGCTGCGCCGGGCTGTCGCCGATCGATCGTCGCAGTCAGACGATCGTTCGGCGAGGGTCCGTCAAGTTAGGGTGGCGGCCGCACGCAGGTCGGACCTCGGTCCTGGGAGGGAGCAGCCTGCGCACCTGGGGCAGGCTCTGGAAGTCATCGACGATGTCGTGGAGCTCCCCGGGGGGACGCTCGGTCGTTGGTCTTGCCCACCAGGGCCACGGTAATCCAGCGACCCTTGTGTTGAGCTTTTCCTCCTTGGCTTCAAGCTCTGCAATGGCCGTCTGGCGCGCCCTGGGAGGGCGGAACCCAGGCAGCGACTGGCCCAGGTACCGGAAGAGGGGATCTTCAGTCGGGTCGGCCCCGGGACGCCGGTTGACTCCTGCTGCCAACACGACGAAGTCAGACTCCAACACCGCACGGTCGGCAGAATCGGCGGGCGTACCAAATGGGTGGGCGACGAGAGGTCTTCCCGAGGAGGAGAGACTGAGACTGCGGGACTCTCCCGAGAGGACTTGTGCGCCCCTCAAGGATGGCCAGCTCGATGCGATGCTCTTCCCATCTGTTTGGACACTATCTCATCCGCCCTACTCTCGATGCGGTGCGGCTTGTCCCAGTAGTTCAGATAAGACCGTTCGTCTTGGTGTCATCCAATGCGGTGGGTCTCCCGAACCATCGGCACTGTCAGCCTAGCCGGTCTTCTGAGAGAAGCCGTGCTATCATACTGTGCCTTTCAGGCTCGAATCCCCAGCATGCGTCATTGGAGGCATCTTGAAGGACGGCATTCATCCTGACTATATGGAAAGCAGGGTCATCTGCTCCTGCGGTATGACCTTTGTGACCCGGTCGACCATACCCGAGATCAAGGTGGAAGTGTGTTCTGCCTGTCATCCCTTCTACACCGGCAAGCAGAAACTGGTCGACACCGCCGGTAGGGTGGAGAGATTCAACAAGAAATATCGGCGAGTACTCAAGGCCAAGGGAACCTCGAAGGCTGATTCGTAGGAGAGCAGGGTCCTTGCCAAGACTTGAGGGTCCTGAACCAGGCAGGCACTCTTACCCATGCCGGCTGAGCTCAAGGTAACACTTCTCCAGCACACACCTCTGCCTGAGCGGGCTGTAGCCTCGGCAGGCAGACTGTGTTATGCCCCGGTGAGTGCGGCCGAGCTCAAAGAGAGCATGGGCGACGACGAGGTGCGGCGGCTGGTACGAGGTCTGGTACGCTCTGGTCATCTAAGCGCTCTTGAACATGCCAGCTTCACTTTCGCTATCGATGGCATTTCTCGGGCCTGTTCCCACCAGCTGGTGAGGCACCGTCTAGCTTCCTACAGCCAGCAGTCTCAGCGATACGTCCGTTTTGCCTCCGACAAGGATTTCGTGATCCCACCGAGTATTGCTGCCTCACCTGAGGCGAGGGCGGTCTTCTATGAAGCGATGGCTCACGCGCGGGCTGCCTACGAGCGCCTGGTGGAGATAGGCAAAGCAGAGGGCAGGGGAAATGAGTCGGTCTATGAGGACGCGCGGTTTGTGCTTCCCAATGCGGCCGAGACCAAGATCGTAGTCACCATGAACGCTCGCGAGCTGCGACATTTCTTCGCTCTGCGTTGTTGCCGTCGAGCCCAATGGGAGATCAACCGGCTGGCCTGGGCTATGCGCTGTCTGGCATTGACAGTGGCCCCTCTTCTTTTCGAGGAGACGGGGCCGGGTTGCATGACGGGGGGGTGCCCAGAGGGCAAAATGACTTGTGGTACCCCCTATTCCGAGCAAGAGATACTGAGCATGGACCTGGCAAGGTCCGTGAGCCCTCTCCCGTGACCATGGCCAGACGCGCGGCAAGCGCTTCTCGCGCAGAGTGTGCTGGCCGCCACACTTTCGGGGGGCAGGCGGTCATCGAGGGTGTGATGATGCGAGGACGCCGTTCTTGGGGGGTGGCGGTACGAAGGCCCTCGGGAGGCATCGCCCGTAGGTCCTTTCCGTTGGTGCCGGCAAGCGCCCGGCATCCTTTCCTCAGATGGCCGGTGGTAAGAGGGGTGTTCGCTCTCTATGAGTCGCTGAGTCTGGGCATAAGAGCTCTGGGCATCTCCGCCAACATCGGTCTGGAAAGCGCCGAGGCAGGGGCGGCCGAGGTGACCGAACTGAACGAGATGACCGACCGGACCAGCGCGACCGAGGCCGCCGCGCCAATCGGGGCGACCGAGTCTGCCGCTCCTCACGGGGCGACCGCGAGGACCTCGTCAGGCGAGCCCAGAGTAGCTGCGTCTGAAGAACCCGCTCCCTTTGGCTGGAAGGAGATGACGGTCACCGTGGGGGTGGCGCTCGTCATGGCAGTCGTCCTCTTCATCGTGATACCCCTGGTGGTGGTGAAAGGCTTCGAGGAGACTTTTGCCAATCCTTTCCTCTTCAACCTGGTGGAGGGAGTGATCCGCATCTTCATCTTCCTGCTCTATATTCTCGGTATCTCCTTGATTCCGGATCTGCGTCGGGTGTTCATGTATCACGGAGCTGAACACAAGGTGATCCACGCTTATGAGTCCTGTGGCCGGGCTGACGCCAAGGAGGCGGAGAACCATTCCACGCTTCATCCCCGCTGTGGGACGGGTTTTCTTCTTCTTGTGATGGTGATCTCCGTCCTGGTGTTCGCGATAGTAGGCAAACCCAGTCTCCCCTGGCTGGTGCTCTCACGTCTCCTTGGTATTCCTCTGATAATCGGGATAGCTTACGAGGTCGGCATCAAATGGGCGGGGACTCATGCGCAAGGACTGCTAGCGCGTGTTCTTCTGTGGCCCGGCATCCAGTTGCAGCGTCTCACCACCAGGGAGCCGACTCCCGACCAGCTCGAAGTGGCGGCGGCGGCCCTGGAGGAGGTCATAGCGGCAGAGACCGCTGTGGCAGATGATGAGGCATCTTCCTTGGTGATGGCCTGAGCGTTCGGTGAAGCCATGATCGACCGTTTAGCGGCAGAAATAGAAGAGAAATACGAGGCGGTGACCAAGGAGCTGGCGGATCCTGCAGTGTATCGGGACCCTGCTCGGTATGCGGAGCTCTCGAAGGTGCACGCGGAGCTGGCGGAGGCCCATCGTCTCGCGGTGGAGTACAGACAGGCCCGGGAGGCCTTTGCCGAAGCCGAAGCGATGTTGGATGAAGGCGGGCTCGACCCCGAGATGAAGGAGTTCCTGGCCGAAGAGAAGGCGGCGGCTCGTGAGAAGATGGAGCGGCTGGAGCAGGAGTTACGGCTGGCCGTTCTGGAAAAGGATCCCCGGGACGAGAAGAACGCCATCGTCGAGATCAGAGCAGGGGCCGGCGGTGACGAAGCAGCCCTTTTTGCCGCTGAGCTGCAGCGGATGTTGATGCGCTACGCCGAGAGGCTCAAGTTCAAGACCGAGATCCTTTCTACTACCGAAGGAGCTCTTGGCGGTGTGAAAGAGGTGATCTTCGCGGTCAAGGGCAAAGGCGCGTATGGAGCTCTCAAGTACGAATCGGGCGTGCATCGGGTGCAGCGGGTACCGGTCACCGAGTCCACGGGGCGGATTCACACTTCGACAGCGACGGTCGCGGTGCTCCCGGAAGTGGAAGAGGTGGAGATAGAGATCGATCCGGAGGATGTGCGGGTGGACGTCTTCCGGTCGACCGGTCCCGGGGGACAGTCGGTCAATACCACCGATTCTGCCGTCCGTCTCACTCATCTTCCCACCGGCATCGTGGTGTCGTGCCAGGACGAGAAGTCTCAGCTCCAAAACAAGGAGAGGGCCTTCCGCATCCTGCGTGCTCGTCTGTACGAATTGGCGCAAGCACAACGGGACGCTGAGCTGGCCGCCCAGCGTCGCAGCCAGGTGGGGACCGGAGACCGGGCCCAGAAGATACGCACCTACAACTTCCCGCAGGGAAGGGTGACCGACCACCGGGTGGGGCTGACCTCCTATCGACTGGAGGCGGTCCTCGAAGGCGAGCTGGAGGAATTCACTGAAGCCCTGCAGGCCAAGGCCCGCGCTGAGCAGCTCGCGGCGACGGAGATTTAGGCTGGTGCGACCAAGCCTGCGCGGCCTCCGGCAAGGGTGATTCCGTATGGGACAGGGCGCGGAACGGTGGACCATAGGTCGACTCCTCGAAACGGTCACTCCCTATCTGCGGGGTAAGGGCTCCCTTTCGCCGCGGCTGGATGCTGAACTGCTCTTAGCGGCGGCGCTGGGCCTGGAGCGCATCGACCTCTATACGCAATACGATCGGCCTCTCGAGACGGCCGAGGTGGCGGCCTATCGAGCCCTGATTGCGCGGCGGGCGGCTCACGAACCGGTCGCCTATATCCTCGGCCGGGCTTACTTCCGACGCCTGTGTCTCGAGGTGAGCCCCGCTGTTCTCATCCCTCGACCCGAGACCGAAGAGCTGGTCGAGGTGGCTCTGGAGGTGTTGCGCCGCAGGCCGCCTTTGGGGCGGCCTGCGGCCACGCCCGTGGCGGTGGACGTGGGCACAGGTAGTGGAGCCATCGCTCTCAGTCTGGCGCTGGAGGCCGGTATCCCGGTCTTAGCCACTGACCGAAGCTTAGAAGCCTTGGCGGTGGCGGGTCGTAATGCCGAGCGGCTGGGCTTGACCGAGCTGGTGGAGTTTCGGCAACTGGACTTGCTGGGCTGGTCACCGGCCGAAGCTGAAGAAGGTGGGTGTTCCGAAGACCGAAAGGAAGGCGCACTGCTGCCGGAGAGCGTGCCTTTGGTGATCAGCAACCCCCCCTATGTCGCGACCCCGGACATCGCGAACCTGGCTCCCGACATCCGGGACTTTGAGCCCTTGACGGCGCTCGATGGGGGGCCCGACGGGATGGAGGTATTCCGGCGTCTGGTTTCCCAGGCTTTCCGAGTGCTGGCACCGGGGGGGGTGCTCTTGCTGGAGGTAGGTGACGGGCAAGCGACGGCTGTCGCCGAGCTGGCAAAACGCGCGGGCTTTGCCTTTACCGTGGTCCACAAGGATCTCTCCCGTAAGGAACGGGTGCTAGAGGCCGTGAAACCGGGGGTCTTGTTCTTCACTCCGGATCAGCTCGACGCCGTCGCCATGGGAGCTTTGCGGCAAGCCCTCACGGCGGGGGCGGTAATAGGCGTCCCCACTGACACAGTCTACGGGCTGGCCGCGGCCTGGGACTCGGCGCAGGGAGTCCGCCGCCTGTTCGAAGCCAAGGGCCGGCCTCCGGAGCAACCAATCGCTGTCCTGTTTGCTTCCCCCGGTGCGGTGAAGGCCTCACTACCCGACCTTGGTGCCAAGATGCTCGCTGTGTTAGAAGCCCTGCTTCCTGGGCCCTACACCTTCGTAGTCCCTACCACGGTTCCGCGTCCGCCCCACGTGGGGACCGCTGATTCTCTGGGGATCCGTGTGCCGGATCATCCGCAGTTGCTGGGTTTCTTGCAGGCCCTCGGCATACCCTTAGCGGCGACTAGCGCCAATCTCAGTGGCCTACCGCCTGCGGCCAGTTTGGCGGAGGTCGATCCTACACTGCTGGCCCACTGTTCCGCCGCCATAGCCCCTCCGCTGGCGGAGACCGCCGCTCCCATAGGGGTGGCGTCGACTGTGGTGGACCTGCGGCCCTTGAGCGAAGGCGGGACGCCCGTCATCCTTCGCGAGGGCGCAGTGGCAGCGGCCGAGGCGCTGGCCCGCATCAGGAAGATCACACTGGCCGGCGCCTGACTTTCAGGGAGAGACAAGGATTCGAGCGTGTCGACTTTGCGGGCTCCGGCCTTAGGGATCCCTTTCCCAAGGGGTGCGGTGGGGAACCCAGGTAAGTCATCTGGTATTCTTGGTGCCCGTTCTACCGACGAGGAGGCAAGCCCAATTGAGTGATGTTCCGCGCGCGGCCAGTTACGCTGACCTGCCTTTGGAGCAGGTCGACCCGACCATATATCGCTTGATTCGCAAAGAGCTCAGCCGTCAACAGCAGAACATCGAGCTCATAGCCTCCGAGAACTTCACGCCGGTGGCGGTTCTGCAGGCCATGGGGAGTGTCCTTACCAACAAGTATGCCGAAGGCTATCCCCGGGCCCGTTACTACGGGGGGTGCGAGGTCATCGACGAGGTCGAGCAAGTGGCCATGGAGCGTGCCAAGGCCCTCTTCGGGGCCGAGCATGCGAACGTACAGCCACACTCGGGCACGGCTGCCAACCACGCCGTGTATTGGACCGCCCTGCAGCCAGGCGATCGCGTGCTTTCCATGACCCTGGCTCATGGTGGTCATCTGAGTCATGGTCTGCCCGTCAACTTCTCCGGCAGGGGCTATACCTTCTTCCATTACGGCGTCGACCGGGAGACCGGACTGCTCAACATGGATGAGGTCTTCGCGCAGGCCCGCAAGCACCGTCCTCGGTTGATCGTCGTGGGGGCGAGCGCCTATCCCCGGACCTTGGACTTTGCCGCTTTTCGACGAGTGGCGGACGAGGTAGGGGCGCAGCTGATGGCCGATATCGCGCACATCGCAGGTCTGGTGGCGGGCGGGGTGCATCCTTCGCCTTTCCCTCACTGTGATTGGGTGACTACGACCACGCACAAGACTCTGGCCGGGCCGCGCGGAGGCGTGTGCTTTTGTCGGGCCAGTTCGGCTGCGGAGCTTGACAAGGCTGTCTTTCCCGGACTGCAAGGCGGCCCTTTGGAGCACGTCATCGCCGGAAAGGCGGTCTGCTTCTTGCTGGCTTCCACCGAAGAATTCAAAGCCAAACAACGTCTCACTGTCGAGAACGCCAAAGTGCTTGCCGAGGAGCTGATGGCAGGCGGTCTCAAACTGGTCTCGGGTGGTACCGACAACCACCTGCTGCTCGTCGATTTTTCGGGCACAGAGATGACCGGCCGCCGGGCGCAGGAGCTTCTCGATCGTGTCGGCATCACTGCCAACAAGAACGTGGTGCCGTACGATGAGCGGCCGCCGACTATCACTTCCGGCCTGCGTCTGGGGACCCCGGCCATGACCACGCGGGGCTTCGGGCCGGAAGAGATGAGAGAAGTTGCTCGTATCATTGTCGAAGCACTGACAGTAGAGCCCAGCGAAGCCAATCTCAACCGTTTGCTGGCTCGTAGTCGGGCGCTGACTGCTGCCTTCCCACTTTATCGCGGCTTGGGCGTCTAGTCGCGCAGGCAGGGAGGTACTAGGAGGCGAGAGTAAGGCCGGTGCGACGACCCATCACCAGGAGGGCTGACCGGTGGCACTAGGGGCGCACAAGGGGGACGAACGGCCCAGTTGGGAAGAGTACTTCATGCAGATTGCCCGCGTCGTGGCTACCCGCTCCACCTGCCTTCGGCGCCAGGTGGGGGCTGTCCTTGTGAAGAACAAGCAGATCCTGGCTACAGGCTACAACGGCGTGCCCAGGGGCATACGGCACTGTAGCGAGCGCGGGTGTCTGCGGGATGAATTGGGCATCCCTTCTGGTGAGCGGCAGGAGCTGTGCCGCGGCCTTCACGCCGAGCAGAATGCCATCATCCAGGCCGCCTATCACGGAGTGGCCATCAACGGGTCCGAGATTTATTGCACGCTCCAGCCCTGCATAACGTGCGCGAAGACTTTGATCAACGCTGGAGTGGTGGCCGTGCACTACTTGGGCGACTACCCGGACGAGTTGTCGCTGGAGCTTTTCAAAGAGGCGGGGACCCGACTCTTTAAAATGGGATGACACAGACTGGCTGGGTATAGACGTCGTCCCCCGTTGTGGGGCTGAGGTGTCATCCTCTGTTATTGAAATATCGAAGATGCTTGCTATAGTGACGAGGCCAGCGGGTGCCGCGCGGGTGGCGGGGCTTTCCGCAGGCGCGAGCTGCTTGGGGGGGGCCGGTAGGGCAAATGGCGCGGACTAGGAGGACGCTCTGGGGCTGACCCTCGCTTCTGTCGCGGTAGGACTGGTGCTTGCAGCCGCCTACCATTTTCTGGCCCTGCGGCTGCAAGGACGCCTGGCGCGAAAGACTTCCACGATGGGGCCTCTCTTCGCTATCGTGGGGTTTGTGGTTCGGCTCGGCGTGTTTGCGGCTATCCTTATCATGCTAGGCCTGTGGACTCCGCTCAAGATCTTGGCGGTGGGGTTGGCTTTTGTGGGTCTGTTTACGGTGCTGAATGCCTGGATGCTCTACAGCGTGTGGACAAGAGGCAAGAAGGCCCCGCCCTCGGCGGGCGCAGGAGTCTGATCGGGGTCGATAATGGTTGCAGCAGAGGGCGGCAGCAAGATAGTAGAAGCTCTCCATGAACTCAACGTGCAGACTATTGTCAGTATCCCCAAAGTGGGGCCCTTCGACTTTTCCATCACCAACGCCGTGGTCTATATGTGGGTCTCGGCCGTTGTTGTCTTCGTTTTCTTTTTCATTGTGGCCCGTAGGCTGCGCAAGGAGCCCGATGGTTTACAGATAGTCGCCGAGATCCTACTCAACTTCGCTACAGGTCATCTGACCGGTCAGATAGGAGAGAAGGGCAAGAAGTATTACTACCTTATTCTTACCCTGTTCTGTTATATCATGGTCACCAATCTTATCGGCCTCATTCCTAAGCCGATTCCTCTTAAGCCCTACACGCCCACTACCAACATCAACGTGACCTTTGGCCTAGCTATCGTCACCTTTTTCGTCACCCAGTATCAGGGATTCCATCGCCATGGGGTAAGGGGCTATTTGAAATCTTGGATGGCTCCCCCAGGACTTCCCAAAGCCCTCGCTCCCATATTGAGCGGAATACTTTTCCTGGTGCACTTCATGGGCGAGTTCTTCAAGCCCCTCTCACTCTCAGTGCGACTTTTTGGCAACACCATAGCTGGTCACCTCATCATCCTGGTGATGCTGGGGCTGATGCTCCAGTACGCCAGTGCTGTAGTAATCATCCCTGCTGGGCTTTTTGTGGTGGTCATGCTCCTTTTCGAGGTTTTTGTAGCCTTCATCCAAGCCTATATTTTCTCCATTCTTTCTGTGGTTTACATCGAGTCAGCGATTTACGCAGGACACTAGTGCCAACAGCGGAACAAGGAGGACTTTGCAATGGCATTTGACGCTGAAGCAGCTGCTAGAATAGCCGCCGGCATCGGCATGGGTTTGGCTACAGTCGGCCCCGGCATTGGCATCGGTCTCTTGACCGGGCGCACGTCGGAGGCCATCGCTCGGCAGCCGGAAGCTTCGGGGGACATCCGGACCGCATTCATCATTGGCCTGGCTCTTGCTGAAGCTCTGGCACTGTATGCCTTCGTTATCGCAATCATCCTGCTGTTCGTCGCCTAAACGGGGCAAGTCCGGCAGGTCGCATCGTTATGAAGATCTTTGAGATAGACCCTGGCCTCTTCGTCTGGTCGACCATCACCTTTCTGATCTTGGTCGGCCTGCTCTACAAGTTCGCCTTCAACCCCTTGATGAAGCTGCAGAGAGCGCGTCAGGACGAGATTCGACAGGCTATTCACGACGCTGAGAGACTACGTGACGAGGCCCAGGAGCTGCTCGCGAACTATAGGCAGCAGCTGGCCGAGGCGCGGCAGGAAGCCGAGGCGATCGTGGAGCGAGCACGGAAGGCCGGGGAGGCCAGCAGAGCGGAGATACTTGCTGAGGCCCGCCGGCAAGCCGACGCGGCGTTGGCCAAGGCGCGGGAGCAGATCGAACGCGACACTAAATTGGCGCTGCAGCGGATCCGGGAGGAAGCGGCCGACTTGACTATTGCTGCCACTGAGAAGGTGGCCCGCTCCAGCTTGTCGTTGGAGGACCAACTGCGGCTGATCAAACAGACTATAGATGAGATGGATCTCAGCAAGGTCAGTGAGAACTAGAAGGCGCCAGTGAGCGAAGGCAGGATCGCACGAGTATATGCCACGGCTCTCTACCAGGCGGCTGCCGAGGCCGGTCGTCTGGAGATCGTTCCGCGTGATCTCGGGGAATTCGTACGAGCTCTTGAGGCTTCGCCGGAGCTGAGGCAGTTCCTAGCCACTGAAGACGTCTCTGACGCTCTAAAGAAAGAAGTCCTCCTGGAGTTGACCGAGGGCGCCGACGAGTTGGTGCGCAACCTCTTGCGGCTGCTGGTGGATAAGAGTCGCGAGGGCGAGGTGGCGGCCATTTACAGGGCCTTTGTGGAGCTGGTCGAGCGCGCCCAAGGCATTGTGCACGTCGAAGTGGTAAGCGCGGTGCCCCTGCCCCCTGAGCTGCAGGAAGAGTTGAAAGCCAAGGTCGAATCATCGCTCAACAAGAAGGTGGAGCTCAAACTCACGGTGGATGCCGACATACTGGGTGGTCTCCGGTTGCGTATCGGCGACCGGGTGGTCGACGCCAGCATCCGTAATCGTCTGGAGCGTTTGCGCGAATTGTTGATCAGCCCTGTGGCTAGTTTGGAGGGTTCAGTTGAAGCTGCGTCCTGAGGAGATCACCAGCGTCCTTAAGTCCCGCATCCAGAAGTATGAAGCGGGGGTCGATTTTCAAGAAGTGGGTACGGTCGTCCAGGTAGGCGATGGGGTAGCCCGCATCCAAGGTCTTGAGAACGCTGTGGCCTCGGAGATGTTGGAGCTTCCTCACAATGTCACCGGGCTGGTCCTTAACCTGGAGGAAGACAGTGTCGGAGCCGTCCTTATGGGCGAGGACACCTTGATAAGAGAAGGTGACCAGGTGCGGAGGACGGGACGCGTGATCCAGGTGCCGGTGGGCGAGGCTCTCATCGGCCGAGTGGTCAACCCTCTGGGTCTGCCGCTGGATGACAAGGGTCCCATCGATACTCCTCATTTTCGACCGGTAGAGTTCAAAGCTCCCGGCGTAATTCGCAGGCAGCCGGTCAAAGAGCCGCTCCAGACCGGGATCAAGGCAATCGACTCGATGATCCCCATAGGCCGTGGTCAGCGGGAGCTCATCATTGGTGACCGTGGGACAGGCAAGACAGCCATCGCTCTAGACACCATCATCAATCAGAAGGGTCAGGACGTCATCTGCATCTACGTGGCTATCGGGCAGAAAGCCTCCACGGTGGCTGCCTTGGTGGCGAAGCTGGAGGAGCACGGGGCCATGGACTATACGATCGTGGTGATGGCCCCAGCCTCTGCCTCCGCGCCCATGCGCTACATCGCTCCCTACGCGGGATGCGCCATGGGCGAGTACTTCACCTACTCGGGCCGACATGCTCTCTGCATATACGATGACCTTACCAAACATGCTGACGCTTATCGGCAGATGTCCCTGCTTCTGCGGCGACCGCCTGGCCGCGAAGCTTTCCCTGGGGACATCTTCTATCTGCACAGCCGGTTGCTGGAGAGGGCCTGCAAGCTGAGTGACAAAGAAGGGGGCGGTTCGCTCACTGCTCTACCCATCATCGAGACCCAGGCAGGCGACGTTTCGGCCTACATCCCGACCAACGTCATCTCCATCACCGACGGCCAGATCTTCCTCGAAAGTGACCTTTTCTATTCGGGCATACGGCCGGCCATCAACGTGGGTATCTCGGTCTCCCGGGTGGGGGGCAACGCGCAGATCAAGGCTATGAAGAAGGTAGCGGGTTCTCTGCGTCTGGATCTCTCTCGGTTCCGGGAGCTGGAGGCCTTCGCCAAGTTCGGCTCCGAGCTCGATGCGGAGACGCAGAAGGCTCTCGCCCGTGGTGAACGGCTGGTTGCTTCTCTCAATCAGCCCCAGTTCGTACCCTGGCCGGTGCAGGACCAGGTGATGATCATTTTCGCCGCCACGCAAGGCTATGCTGACGACATACCGGTCGCCGACATCCCCCGCTTCAACGCTGACCTGCGCAACTACCTGAACACCCAATATCGCGAGATCGGGGCGGAGATCGCGAATACCAAGGACCTCTCGGAGGAGACAGAGGCCAAGCTCCGGGCGGCGATCCTGGCTTTCAAAGAAACCTGGCTGGCCGAGCTGGAGGCGGTGGTCTAAGCAGCTATGCCCTCACTACGGGACATACGTCGCCGGATCGTCTCGGTCCAGAACACCCGCAAGATCACCAAGGCCATGGAGATGGTGGCCGCTGCTCGTCTGCGGCGGGCTCAACTGCGGATCGAATCCACTCGCCCCTACGCTCTGGATATGCTCGAGTTCATCGGGCAGTTGGTGCGGTACTTGCAGGTGGATCCGAACGAGTACCCGCTACTTCGCAAACACGAAGAGATAAAGCGGGTGGCAGTCATCGCCCTGACTGCTGATCGGGGGATGTGCGGGGCCTTCAATTCAAACATCATGCGCAGGGCCCTTGAGCGGGTGGATTCCTATGCAGCCCAGGGCATCGAGTCCGATCTGGTGATACTCGGTCGCAAGGGCTTCAGCACGGCTCGTTTCCAGGGCTACCGGGTTGACAAGGCCTACCTGGACGTGACCGAGCAGACGGCATTCCTTGACGCTCAGGCCATCACGGAGGGAGTCATCCGCCGCTATACCAACGACATTATCGACCGGGTGCATCTCGTCTACAACCGGTTCAAGAGCCCCATGGAGCAATACGTCACCGACCAGATCTTGTTGCCCATCCAGGAAGAGTTGACCAGCCTCTACTGCCCTCTCGATGCTTGCGAGCACATGGATTTTCTGTTCGATCCGTCGCCGGAGGCTATCCTTGCCGACCTCCTGCCCTCCTATGTGGAGATCGCTGTGTATCGGGCTATTCTGGAAGGCATGGCCAGTGAACATGGTGCCCGCATGACTGCCATGAGGGCAGCCTCTGACGCTGCCTCTGAGATGATCGATGACCTGACTCTGGCGATGAACCGGGTGCGGCAGGCTTCCATCACCCGGGAGATCCTGGAAGTGGTGGCCGGAGCCGACGCCCTGTCTGGATAAGGAGGACCAAGGAAGACCATGAACACAGGCAAGATCGTGGAGATCATCGGGCCCGTTATAGATGTCGAGTTCCCCGACGAGTTGCCGGCCATATACAACGCTCTCGAGATCAAGGCTGAGGGCGCCTCGGGCCCGGTCCGCCTGGTCGCTGAAGTCCAGCAGCATCTGGGCGACAACAAGGTAAGAGCCGTGGCGATGGACTCCACCGACGGTCTGGCGCGGGGGATGAAGG
This sequence comes from uncultured Actinomycetes bacterium, assembly GCA_937148845.1. Taxonomy (GTDB): domain Bacteria; phylum Actinomycetota; class Thermoleophilia; order RBG-16-64-13; family RBG-16-64-13; genus CAKZRW01. The sequence continues at coordinate 25,468 of CAKZRW010000045.1, forward strand.
TGGTCGACACCGGCCAGCCTATTGCCGTGCCGGTGGGGGAGCCCACCCTGGGCCGTCTTTTCAATCTGCTCGGAGATCCCATCGATGAGGGTGACCCCATTCCTGCCGATGTGGAGCGTTGGCCCATACACCGGCCGGCCCCTGAGTTCGAAGAGTTGGAGCCGACCACTGAGATCCTGGAGACCGGTATCAAAGTCATAGACCTGCTTGCCCCCTATGTCAAGGGCGGCAAGGTGGGTTTGTTCGGCGGGGCTGGAGTCGGCAAGACCGTGGTTATCCTGGAGCTCATCCACAGTATCGCCACGCATCACGGGGGCATCTCGGTATTCGCCGGCGTTGGCGAGCGGACGCGCGAGGGCAACGACCTGTATCTGGAGATGACCGCTTCTGGGGTCATCAAGAAAACGGCCCTGGTGTTCGGACAGATGAACGAGCCGCCGGGCGCCCGTCTGCGGGTAGGGTTGTCGGCGCTCACCATGGCGGAGTATTTCCGGGACGTCATGGGGCAGGATGTGCTCCTGTTCATCGACAACATCTTCCGTTTCGTGCAGGCTGGCTCCGAGGTTTCGGCTCTCCTCGGGCGTATGCCCTCGGCGGTGGGCTATCAGCCGACCCTCACATCCGAGATGGGGGAGCTCCAGGAGCGCATCACCTCCACTCGCCGGGGGTCGGTCACTTCGGTACAGGCGATTTACGTGCCAGCCGATGACTTGACAGACCCAGCTCCTGCCAATACCTTCGCGCATCTTGACGCCACCACGGTACTCAGCCGCTCGATCGCGGAGATGGGCATCTACCCCGCGGTGGATCCGCTGGACTCCACCAGTCGGGCGCTTTCGCGCGATGTAGTCGGGGATGAGCATTATGAGGTGGCCACCAAGGTGCAGGAGGTCCTCCAGCGCTACAAGGACCTGCGGGATATCATCGCTATCCTGGGTATGGACGAGCTCTCTGATGAGGACAAGGTGATCGTGCGGCGGGCTCGCAAGATACAGCAGTTCTTGTCCCAGCCGTTCTTCGTGGCAGAGCAGTTCACCGGCACCCCTGGCCGTTTTGTCCCCCTGAAAGATACAGTGCGCAGCTTCAAGGAGATCGTGGAAGGCAAGTACGATGCTCTACCGGAGCAGGCATTCCGCATGAAGGGCAGCATCGACGAGGTGGTGGCGGCGGCTCGGTCCGGTCAGGCGCAGGCCGAAGCCGAGGCCGAGGCGGCCAAGGCCGCCGCCGGAGTCGCGGCTTAGTCTGAAGGAAGGACCCGGTGACCGAAGCGGAGACGCCGAGCCTATACCTCGATTTGGTCGCTCCCTCGGGGCGCGTGTATAGTGGCGAGGTAGCCATGGTGGTGCTGCCTGTCAGCACCGGGGAGGTGGGCATCCTGCCGCGGCACGCGCCGTTCGTAGGTCAGCTTAGTATAGGCAGGCTGCGAGCTCTCACCGTAGACGGAGATTGGCTCAACTTTGCTGTCGCAGAGGGCTTTGTGAAGGTCCAATTCGGCAAGGTGACGGTTCTGGCCGATGCGGCGGAAAGAGCGGAGGCGATTGATGTGGAGCGAGCTCAACGTTCCATCGAGCGGGCGCTGCACCGACTGGAGATGTACCATACGGGCACGGTGCCCGAGGACGACCATGTCGATCCCTTCCGTGAACAACTGGCCATCAAGCGAGCGCGCAATCGCATCAAAGTAGCGGGGACGGTCTAGCGCTGATGTCTTTGGTCCGGGAAGAGCCGCGCCTTCTGGTGCGCGGCGGCCGGCGGTTAGTGGGGCAGATAGCGGTTTCAGGGGCCAAGAACTCAGCCCTGAAATTGATGGCTGCTTCTCTCTTGGCCTCGGGCACCACTGTTCTCCACAATGTCCCGGATATACAAGATGTCCACACCATGCGCGAGGTGCTTGAGCATCTGGGAGCGTTCGTGGAGTTCTCAGATGGGACCATGAGGGTCGACACCCGGGAAGTACGCTCCCACGTTGCCCCCTATGAGCTGGTCCAGCGTATGCGGGCCTCCATCCAAATAATGGGTCCGCTGGTGGCCCGCTTCCGCCACGCCAAGGTGGCCATGCCGGGGGGCTGTAACTTGGGGCCCCGCAAGATCGACATCCATCTGCGTGGCATCGCCGAGATGGGCGCGGCTGTGCGCACGGACCATGGATTCATAGAAGTTAGTGCCTCGCAGCTTAGAGGCATCGACATGTTCCTGGACTACCCTAGTGTGGGGGCTACCGAGAACCTGCTGATGGCGGCCGTGCTGGCTGAGGGGACCACGACCCTCGAGAACGT
>CAKZRW010000046.1 GCA_937148845.1 uncultured Actinomycetes bacterium
ATCCGCATACCCCGCCCGTGAAAGGGCCGGACTTGGCAGGTACAGCCTGGGAGGCTGTTGGGAAATCGTGGGTTTTCTGGCAGTACGCGATCGACAGAACTGGCACTGGCCTTTTCAGGGACATGGCGACGGACGCGACGACCAAGGTTGACTTCAACCTTTTCTTCGGGGACGAGGCCTCTCTACGGCGATTCCTTACTAGGTCATCAGTCGTGGAGGCTCTGCGCTGGCTGCGCGGATCCCAGCTTGAGGATGGTTCATGGAGCGGCTCTACAGGGATCACCGCGCTTGTCTTGCTCGCGTTCTTGAACGCGGGTGCCGACCCAGAAGATGCTGCTGTCAGTAAGGGACTGGCTTACCTGCTTCACCCCGACCGCTATGATGCGGCAACTGGACGTTTCAGTGGGGACGTCCGGGACGGCTACCCGTGCTACACGTATGACACGGCCTTGGGAATCCTGGGGCTGGTTGCAGCTGAGAACCGGGATCGACCTCGCAGCGGGTACCGTGCGATCGTTTCCAAGGCCCGGGACTACCTGCTGAGCATCCAGTACAGCAATCCCGACAATCCCAATGACCCACAGACGGGCGGTTGGGGCTACCCCCGCCCGGGGTGGACCGACCTCTCGAACACGCAATGGGTGGTGATGGCGCTTGACGCGGCCTATGACTACCTCGGAGAGCCGAAACCGCCGCCTACAGACGTCAACTCGTGGACAGGCAAGCTTCTGCGTTACCTGGGCCAGTGTCAGAACCTAGACGGAGGATTCGGCTATCGCCCAGGCGAACCGAGTTGGGGCAGCATGAGTGCAGCAGGTCTGTGGTCTCTGGTCTTGGCCGGGGTTGATGTCTCCGACACTCGGGTTGCGGCTGTGCTCAGGTGGATCTCTGCAAACTACAGATTGGATGTCAATCCTGGACGTGGATCGAAAGCTCTCTACTACTACCACACGACACTTTCCAAAGCGCTGACAATGGCCGACCACTGGGAGGTCACAGCTCCGGATGGCCGCAAGCATGACTGGTACGCCGAGCTGGCGGCGTATCTTGAGGGACTGCAGAGCGAAGAGGGCTACTGGGTGAACTCCGACCCGAGCGAATGGGAGGGGAACCCAGATCTCTGCACTGCCTTCGCCATCCTGGCACTGCAAGTGAAGAGGCTTCCTTCCGAGAAGCCCCTCTCCTGGGTTCTCACGCTGCATTCGCCTGCTGAGCTGCATGTCTACGACTGGCTCGGTCGCCACGTCGGGCGAAACGAGAAGACGGGGAGGATCGACACCGAGATCCCGGGCAGCAGCTTCTCGGTTGGAGCACAAGGGGAGCAGATCATCACGCTGGCTCTACCTCAGGCGGGACGGTACCGGATCGAGGTCGTCGGTACAGGGACGGGGTCGTTCACCCTTGACAGCAAGGCCTACTTGGGTGAGCGAACGACCAGCTCTGATCGGATCACAAGCACGATCTCCACAGGTCAGGTCAAGGCGGCTACGGCGACGCTGACCTCCATGGTGGGACCGCTGACGGTCTATATCGGAGAACTCCAGAGCGTTCCCCACGGTCTGGTGGCTGTGCCGGGAAAAGGGTTTGTTGACCTGTCCTGGAACAGCTATCGCGAGCAGGGGTTCGATCTCGCCGGGTACGCCGTCTACAGAAGCACAACGAGTCGACTGGGGTACGCGAAGATCTCCACGGTGCCCGGGCATCAGACGAGCTACCGTGACACAGCCGTCATCGCAGGGACCACCTACTACTACGTGATCACCGCGATAGGCGGGGATGACGAGGAGACCCCCTACTCACGCGAGGCGAGCGCAACCCCTCTGGGGGCATTCGAAGGCGCGATTACCGTCGGCCCGAACCCCGTTGGAAGAGATGGCTGTGCCTTCTTCTACGTGGTTCCCGCTGGGACGCGGCGAGCAGCGGTTCTGATCTTCGATGTTGCGGGGCGGAAGGTGGCGGAGGTCTCCCTCGATCCCGCTGCCACGCGGTACCCGTTAACCGGCCGCTGGAGTCCCGTGAACGCTGCCGGAATCCCGCTTGCCAATGGCCCCTACATCTACGTGCTCGTTGCTGATGACAGGGTGATCGGTCAAGGGAAAATGGTGATCCAGCGGTAGGGAAGGAGGTGAGGAATGCGGGAATGCGCGGTTCGAACGCTGTTCGCAACCCTGGCGAGCCTTTGCCTTGCTTCGGGACCGCTGGCAGCTGAACCACACAGCAGTGTTGCCTCTGTCCTGGACCTTGGAAGTGGTGCGCGTCCTCTGGCCATGGGCGGAGCGTTCGTGGGCCTTGCCGACGACGGCAACGCGCTCTTCTTCAACCCGGCTGGGCTCGCCCGGCTCACGAGTATGTCCTCTCTCTCCTCTGGCGAACTGAGGTCGGGGTTCGGGCTGGCCGGCCAGATGGCCGTCGTATTGCCTCATCTCGGGCTGGGCCTTCATTTCTTTGACTTCGGGGACGTACCGCAGGTGGACGAGCACGGAAATGTCACAGGTTCCTTCTCCTACCGCACCTATACGCTCGTCGCTGCGGCCGGCGTCCGGATGGCTGATGTGGGTCTGCGGGCCATTCCCCTTGCCCGCGATCTTGGGATAGGGATCAAGGCCAAGTACCACGTGGTGAGCACTCTCCATCCTGGAAGCGGAGGCGGTCTGGCCTTCGACCTGTCTCTCCACTACGGAACCGGGAAGGCCGGAGCCGGTGCGTCATCTGGGTTCGGGATCGGTCTTGTCGCGGAGAATCTGGTCGGGATTCCGATCAAGTACGGGAGTGGCCATGAAGAGGATTGGCTGCGGTCTGTGACGTTCGGACTGGCAGCCACGGTGTTCAGCTCGTGGACGGTGGCTGCTGACTTGCCGGTCGGAAGAGGTGTTCGCTTCGGGGTTGAGTGGTGTCCGCTCCCGGCGTTGGCTGTTCGGCTTGGGTTGCGCAGCGAAGGCGTGGTGATGTGGAGCTTCGGGGTCGGGGTCCGGTATGGCATGTTCGCGCTGGACTATGCGGTCGTGGTGCACCCGTACCTGAGTCCGCAGCACCGACTGTCGTTCGGGTTGGACCTGTTGGGGGGGAGGACACGGTGAGGCTGGCACAGGGATCGCATCGGGCTGAAAGCAGGGGAGGGTGCTCTGCAACTACCGCGTCGCTCGTCTTGGCGGCTGTGCTGCTGGCTCTCGGGGTAGCGTCCAGCGCAGCTCAGGGTTTCTCGGAGGCCCCGCCCACCTGGGGCCTCGCGCGGCCCACTGCTCACACCCTGCGGGCAAGCGAGCTCCAGATCGGGCTCTTGTCGGT
>CAKZRW010000047.1 GCA_937148845.1 uncultured Actinomycetes bacterium
GGACCGCCAGACCGCAGATCGGCGAGGTGTCAAATTCAGCGAGGGGCCGGACCCGGGACCGCCTACCGCCGCGCTAGTAGCGGCCAGGGGCCCCTTTGCGAACCGCTTCAGCGCCTGGTTGAGCCTCCCACAGTATAGCGGGCCGTGTACAGGTCCGACTGCCCATGTCGGAAATCGAAACTACCGGCACCTGTAGGCGCAGGGGTTGGTATGATGGTAAGACTATCTTTCCATGGTGAGTGGTGTGGTTGGGCAGACTGGGCCCAAGACTGGGCCCGATACTCCCAGGTCAGGCCTTCGCACTGATGCCGCCCTGACCCGCCCTCGAGCGAGACTGGCTCCGCTGGGCAAGCATGGCCAAGCAGAGAAACAGCCACGTATGTAACAGCAGTAAGCCGGACCGCTCATAGGCCGAGCAGGTCTGCAGAGCGATGCGGGTCTGAATATGGGCAAGTAATAACAGGGGTGGGTTCTGGCTATGACAGGTCCCAGGTCATGACGGCTTGGTCTGCCGACCACGGCGTGCGCCACGTGGCGACAGTCCAAGGAGGCACTCGAGCGGGGGAACCTTCAACAACCCGCCAGCCAGTCAGAGCCGATCAATACTCGATACCCTTCTGCGCCGCCGTTCCTTCGGTGAACGGGTGCTTCACGCAATGCATCTCGGTCACCGTATCCGCCACATCCACAAGCTCTTGCGGAGCCCCCCGCCCAGTGATGATGATCGAGACCGGCGCCGGTCTCGCAGCGAGCAAGGCAAGGACCTCTTGGACGGTCACATAGCCCTCTCCCAGCACGTAGTTCAGCTCATCCAGTATCACCAGGTCGTATCGCCCAGAGGTCACACGGTCCCAGGCTATAGCCCACGCCTCCCTGGCCAGATTATGAGGTACAGCAGGGTCTTCGGCTTGCCAAGTGAAGCCTGAGCCTATACGTATCAGCTCTACATTCTCGAATCTGGCGAGAGCACGAGCCTCCCCGTAGTTCCATTCACCTTTGAGGAACTGCACGATGGCCACTCTGTGCCCATGGCCAGCAGCTCGTAAGGCAGTCCCGAGCGCGGCGGTCGTCTTGCCCTTGCCATCTCCGGTGTTTATGATCACCCGTCCGCTCCGAGCCACGGCTACACCCCCGCCAGGCTGTCAGAGCTGTCCTGCTCAGAAGGCAGTCCTCCCACGCCCGACTCTGGCGAGCGCGTAGCCGCTGTCCGCAGCACATCAAGGCAGCCCGGAGAAGCCACCAAGGCAAGCATGACGTCACGCGTGAACGGGGCCAGCAGGACTGAAAGGTGTTGAAAATCGATGTTCATGGTGTCGAGATATCCGGCGCCAACCTGTAAGCCGAAGCGCTGCGCACTCGTGACGGTGTCGACTGCGAGAGCCGCTATGCCCACCGTGTCTACTCCGGGATGCGCGGCCGAGCTGATTACGAGCCCGTCGTCCGAGATCAACACGGCTGCTCTTATCCCGGGGATCGCTAGATAGGCTTCCAACTCAGCTTTGAGTGAGTCGGCTCGGCTTATCTCCTCTTCTCTCGACATTCAAGCCTCTTCCCCAATGCCCGCTTCCAAGAGCTGCCTGCGCAACATCTCGGCCACACGGTTAGCCAGCTCAGCCTGACGATATCGTATCTTCAGCCCACCCGACAATCGGGCGACCTCAGAAGCGAACATGCTTGTACGCGTGAAGGGGATCGACGAGGCAAGTGCCTCCGTCTCCGCATCCCAGAGCGCGGCCGACCGACAGGGCAGGGCGTCCTCTGAAGGCCAAGAGAGAAGCACGTCACCTGCCAAGAACAGATTGCTACTTTCTCTGCTTGTCAGGTTCAGCCTCACCGTCACCGTGAACAATGTTGCGGGCGATGCATTCACGGGAGAGTCTCGCTCTGCTTCAGGAACGCCTTCAGGAGCAACGGTTATGGCGAAGCCCAACTTCTGACCTCCGCATGGCACTTGCTACGAAACCGCCGGGGCCGCCGGAGCAGGAGCTCGTCTTCTTCTGGTCGGTCACCAGCACCCGATGGCACCCCCTGCTATCCAAAGTAGCACGCGGGCCCCGCCCCCGCGATAGGGCAGGGCCCGAGCATCAGCCCAGTCGACAGTAAGTATTGAAAGCAGCGGAGCCTGGCGAGGAGCCTAGCCCGGCGAAGATTGCAGCAACCCGGATCGTAAGGCTCCTTCCGGGTACCATCCCGGCACAGGCACTACCTCTTGAGAGCGTAGGTCACTGTGACGGTCGCAGTGACGTCCAACTGCGTTGGGTTGATCGGTGGTTCCGCAACTTGCGCGCCTTCGGCTTTGAGATCGTAGGCTCGCCAGTAGATCGGCGGGTTGTCCGGGATGTCCACGCCACCCTCGCTGATCATCAGCACCTCGCCGACTTGCACTCCCCCTGCCGCCGCAAGGGTTTCCGCCTTGGCTCGAGCATTCGCTACCGCCTGCTTCAGCGCTTCGTTGATGGTTGCATCCCGATCCCGCAGCCGCCAAACTGGCCCGGATATGATAGTCACACCCGTTTCCGTCGCGGCAGCAAGTACCTTGCCCACCGTGCCTGCGTCCGAAACGGTCACCTTGACACTGTTTTGCGCGCGGTACCCTGCCAGCGTCTCCTTGCCCGTGTTTGGATCATAGGTGCGAACGGGGTAGAGCACGACGTTTTGAGTCTCAATAGCGGAATCTTGGATGCCTTCAGCCTTCAGCCGGTCAACGACTCGTTGCGCCGTCTTGGAGGCTAAGTCCATGGCCGCCTGAGGAGTGGCCGCGTCTTGCTCAACGGTCAAGGTCACCTCGACTTCATCGGGCATAGCGCTGACCACGGCCTTGCCAGTCACAGTGACGGTGTTGCTAGAACCCGCCACTCCGGCACCAGTCGAAACACCGCCGGACTCAGAACCACACCCAGCCAGCAACGCAGCCAGCCCGACGCCAACTGCGAGAGCTGCCGCGAACATCAGCCCCCCGATTCCTCTTCTACTGGTCATAACCCGCTCCTTGCACGATCCGCAGTTTTCTCTAGGTGCGCTCTGCACAGTGCTACACCATTAGTGTGCGCTGCTAGGACGTTACCTAAAGAGAGCAGGTTCCGAGGCCTCTTAAATGCGGAGAACCCCAACGGCACTTCCAGCACAAGCCCATCATGTCTTCCGTCATGTCTTGTCCCCTCGCTGCCGGCGTCGCAGGCCTGGCCGCGTAGATGCCGCGAAGGCTGGCGCCAGCAAGGCCCGGCACCGCGCTGGCATCTGACTCCCATTTGCCGCCCAGGGTTACCAGCAATGACGCCCCCGTGACTCGCACGCCTATCTGTGTCGGTCTAGAGGCAGGCAAACCTTCGACGGTCGACTGGACAGCTTATGACCAGCCAGTTGCCCGGATCTGGTACCAGATCACCCTCGTAGGCGGTCGATCATCTCCTCTAGCTGCGCCTCATCCCTGTAGGGGATTTCGATGACTCCCCCTGCGCCACGCTGCCTCACCTTAGGCGCCACTCCGAGCAGACCAAGGAAGAGCTCACGGCACTCATCAACCAACTGGAGTGGGAGTTTGTGTTTCTCCGCTCCGGCCGCAGGCTTCTTGTCTTTTGCTTCGTTCAGCTTGCGGACTTCCGCCTCGACCTGCCGAACCGATAGACCTTTCTCAATGACCCTGCGGGCCACCCGAAGCTGGTCACCCCTGGATGACAGACCAAGAAGGGCTCGTCCGTGTCCCTCCGAGAGCTGACCTGCGGCCATGGCTTCCTGAATCGGCCCTGGCAACTCCAGCAATCGGATCTTATTCGCGATCGCGGACCGGCTCTTCCCTACCCGAGCAGCAAGATTCTCCTGCGTCACCCCTAGGTCTTCGAGCAAAACCTTCAGGGCGTAGGCCTCCTCCACTGGATTGAGTTGTTGCCGCACCACGTTCTCGACCAGGGCAAGCTCCAAGCTTTCCACATCGGAAGCCTGACGGACTATGGCTGGGATAACAGTGAATCCCGCCTGCTGTGCCGCTCGCCAGCGACGTTCCCCGGCTATCAGCTCATACCCATCGTCGACCTTGCGGACTATCACCGGCTGCACTACACCGACCGCGGAGATTGAAGTCGCGAGCTCTTCAAGGGCTTCCGCATCGAACGCCCGGCGCGGCTGCCGAGGGTTTCGCCGGATAGCGGTCACAGGGAGCTCTATGACCCCTCCGCCGCTTGAGAAGCCGGGCGCGAGAGAAGGAGCAGCAGTGCTAAGCCCTTCCGCAGCCGCACCGGCGTCCGGTAGCGTTTCTCCTAGCAGCGCGGCCAAGCCTCTTCCCAGAGCAGGTCTCTTAGCCATTGCTAATCACCTCCAGGGCGAGATCGAAGTAGGCATCGGAGCCGGGACAGGTTGGATCAAGCATCGATACCGGCAGCCCGTGACTGGGGGCTTCGGCCAGACGTATGTTCCTGGGCACCACTATTCGGTAGGTCAGGTGTGGAAAGTGAGTACGAAGCTCTTGCTCCACCTGCTTACCCAGACTAGTCCGAGCGTTCATCATGGTCAACACCAGCCCAGCGATACGCAGACCCGGATTGAGCCGATCACGCACGGCAGCAATGGTGGACATCAGCTGGGCAAGTCCTTCCAACGCGTAGTATTCACTCTGCACCGGGATGATGACCCGGTCTGCGGCAACCAGCGAATTGACAGTAAGAAGTCCGAGCGAGGGGGGACAGTCAATAAACACGAAGCCGAACTGTGCAGCGAAGTCTTTTTCCCTCTCCAGGGCATCCTTCAGCCTAAACTCTCGTCGGTCCAGAAACGGCAGCATGACGCTTGCACCCGCCATGTCTGGTGAGGCCGGTATCAGGTGCAGGTTCGGAACAGGACATGTGCGGCCCACAGACGCAAGCGTAGCTTCGCCCAAGAGGACTTCAAACACACTCGGCTGGCCCGGCTGGACTCTCACCCCCAGCCCATGCGAGGCATTGGCCTGAGCATCCATGTCCACCAGCAGTACGCGCTCGCCAGCCTGGGCTATGCTAGCCGCCAGGTTGATGGCAGTCGTGGTCTTTCCCACCCCGCCCTTTTGATTTGCTATCGCATATATCAGCGCTCGTTCCTCCCTGCGACTTCCGTAGAGTGGCTGTCTGTAGGTTGAGCTAAGTTAGGTTAGAGGAGCGCAACACCCACCGTGCCCCATGTCAATATCCACTGACCTAACGCCAGGCTGTGACGCAGCGGGGCAATGCCGCAGACACATGGGCACCCGCCCGTCTTGTCATTCCCGGCCCGTCCTTATCTTTGCCAACCCGCTCAGCCAGGTTGCTCGCGCGCTCCGCCCACTGGCCGCTTGCTTGGCATCCCCGGACGACGGGGATAGCGCCCTGGCGTAGAAGCAACCTTCTTCACGATGTAAACCCACCGGTTCTCGGCCCCTGGAAACGGCTCGAGTCTGAGTGCTTCCAGGGCACCACCACCCAGTATATCGAGTGCCCTCTGGCCTTGAATACGCTCTTGGTCCGACACTGCGCCTTTCATTGCTACCATGTAGCCGTGCTCTTTCAATAGTGGCAGAGAGTATTCGGCTACGACCGGCAGAGTAGCTAGTGCGCGAGAGATGGCCACATCATATCCTCCGCGGAATGACCCGCGCCCGTGTTCTTCGGCTCTCTCGCAGCAGACTCGCACGTTGAGTAAGCCCAAAGCCTGAGCCGCTCTCTCAATGAAGTGACACTTCTTCTGATTGGCCTCAAGCGCGGTCACCTCAAGGCTTGGGAGAGCTAGTGCCAAGACCAGGGCCGGTAGTCCCGCCCCCGAGCCGATGTCCACGGCCTGGCAAGCTGAGGTGATGACCGACACATCCAGCAGCGACAGCGAATCCAAGAAGTGCATACGCTCAATCTGCTCGGGCTCTTGTATCCCGGTCACATTGAAGCCGGCGGTCAGCAACATCTCCCCGAGGGTAGCCAACCGTTTGATCCCCTTTGCATCGAGGCCGCGGCGTTCGTACTCAGCAATGTGGGTCAGCTTCATAGCTCGATTGGCTTCGCAGTTGGACCGGCTTCATAGCTCGATCAACGTCATCGGTGCGCGGCCTTAATGCACTCGGAACCGTGCTCCGGTGGCCATGTCGAGCAGCTCGGCGATATGTCCTTCCAAATCGGCCCACCTGCACGGATCGGCCAGCACCAAGACTCGGGCTCACTCAGTCCCGGGGCATGCTGCTTCATAGTCCTCGGGGCCAGTTACGAGTGCCCCCCGCTCATGAGTGGCCTCATGGGTAGTACAGGCTCTGCTCAAGGTGTTCAAGACACGCTGCAAGTGGATAAGGAGCACAGAGATATCAGCCGGTGATACTCCCGGCACTCGCGAGGCTTGACCTAGGGTAGTGGGCCGCAAGTGGTGTAGCTTGCTTCTCGCCTCGAAGGTGAGACCTTCTAGCGCCCAGAAATCCAGCTCCTTCGGTATGGCTAAGGTCTCGGTCGCTCGTTGCCGTTTGATTTCCGCCAGTTGGCGCCGGATATACCCGTCGTACCGGACCTGAACTGTCAACTGTTCAATCACTTCGGCGGGCACATTATCCCACCGCCGTCGTACCCCCTCAGGCAGTAGGGTTAGGAGCTCAGCGAAGCCCACTTGTGGTCGCTTGAGCAGTTTGAGAGCAGGGGTGGGACCGTCGAGCGCCGCGGTCCCGAGACGCTCTAAGAACTCATTGTTCGCATCGGTCGGATGAACTAGGGTTTCTTCGAGCAGCGCCCCGTACGTCTCCACGTCGCGCTTCTTCCTCAACGCCTTCTCGAGCTGATCGGCGGTGAGTAGCCCCAGTTCGTAACCGAGCTGGGAGAGACGCTCCATGGCGTTATCGTGCCTGAGCAAGAGCCGATACTCAGCCCGCGAGGTGAACATGCGGTACGGTTCATCCACCCCTTTGGTCACCAAATCATCAATCAACACTCCTATGTACGCCTGGTCTCTTCGGAGTACCAGGGGGGGCTGGTCGTGGACGTACCGGGCAGCGTTGATCCCCGCAATCAGGCCTTGCGCAGCAGCTTCTTCGTAGCCGGAGGTTCCGTTAATCTGGCCGGCGCTGAAGAGACCGCGGATTGCTTTGGTCTCCAAACTCAACGTAAGTTGCTGGGGCGGCAGGTAGTCGTATTCGACTGCATAACCCGGTCTGACTAGCCTGGCGCACTCCAGTCCTGGGGTGCTATGGATTATCTTCTCCTGTACAAATACGGGCAGACTGGTCGTCAGTCCTTGAAGATACAGCTCTCGGGTGGTGACGCCTTCCGGCTCGACGAAGACCGGGTGGCTGGGTTTGTCGGGGAAGTTGATGACCTTGCGATCGATCGAGGGGCAGTAACGCGGACCCTTGCCGCTTACACTCCCACTCTTCAAGGGGCTTAGGTGTAGGTGCTTAGCCACCACTTCATGGGTAGCCTCGGTCGTATGAGTCAGGTAACAGGGCAGTTGTCGCCGTGGCGCTGGCTTTTCCCAGTGGGAGAAGCCGGGCGGAGGCTCGTCCCCCACCTGTAGGCTCATCCGGGAAGGGTTGATGGTGGCACCGTCAATCCGAGGCGGTGTTGCCGACTGGAAGCGATCCAGCTCGAGACCAAGCCTGGACAAACTGGCCGACAGATAGCGGGCTGGTAGTTCTCCGACCCGACCGGCGGGAAGGCTCTTGTCGCCGATCACGATCTTACCTCGCAGGAACGTGCCGGTAGCCAGCACTACAGCGCGACAGGTAAAGCGACGACCGTCCGCAAGCCGCACGCCTGTGACTGTTTCACGTGAAACATCGAGGTCAGACACCTCGCCTTGGATAAGCCGCAGTTCTGCCGTGCGTGACAGCGTGACCTTCATCCAATCTTCATACAGCCGTTTGTCAGTCTGCGCCCTCAGCGCCCGCACCGCTGGACCCTTGGAGGTGTTGAGCATCTTCATCTGCACGAACGACCGATCTGTATTCCGCCCCTGCTCGCCCCCCAGAGCATCGACCTCCCTGGTGAGCTGACCTTTTCCCACGCCCCCCACTGCCGGATTGCAGGGCATAAGGGCGATGTTGTCCACGTGGAGCGTAATGAGCCCGGTCCGGCATCCTAGGCGTGCGGCCGCAAGCGCCGCCTCGCACCCAGCATGTCCACCGCCAACCACAACAACGTCGAACTCAGCTCTTGCCCGAGTGCCCACGGGCCTCCAATCTCCTTCGCCCAATTTCAACCCACGGTCCCTGCCTGGTCCTCGCCTGAACGTCGTCTCTTCAGCGCTGTACCGTCATCAGCGAGCTAAGCTGCCCAAACTCGGACTCACACCGACATCAGGGCCATCGACCGCGAACTGCGCTCGCCACCCAGCTGCCAACCCACTCGGTCTGCTTAGCCGCTCCCTTCTCTTCCTGTACTTGAGCGCCCGCTCAGAGCTCACCACTGGGCTTCCTATGCCCTCAGCACTGCGCCTACTACGCCCCAAGAGCGGGCGCCAGGGCATCCCTAGCTCCGTTTCCGGTCCCCTGTCGACGGTGCCTCGTTTGCCCCACTCGCCCTCGCCCGCAAGTATTCCGTCACACAGCGCGCCACTCTCAACCCAGAAGCTAGACTTTGCACGTAGTCCCGGGCGCCGCCTGCCCGTCCTACGACCCACACCGGCCCAATGGGCCTCCCCTCTCCCAGCACCCGGCCGTCTTCGTCGACGCTCTGAATAACCCATCCGCGTACCATATACCCCAGCCGGCTCGCACCGCCTGGCCCACTCCAATCGGCCAGACAATTCGCCACTAGCGGCTCAGCGGAAGCTACCCCCTGGCTCTCCGTCGCCTCCGTCCATCCGCTGGCTTCCGCCCAAGTTGGGAGAAGACCTGCAGCTGTGCTTCCGGCAGGATCGACATACACCTCTGCGGTGGCAAGCCCGTCCGGCGAGAAGACCGGCCATACCGCTGATCCAGCCTCCTGGTCGCTACAGACCAACGAGCCGTCACGCTGTCCGTCGACGGAGATGTCACTGCAAGCCTCCGCCATGTCCGACGCCCAGCCGCGAGGACTGGCTTTCCACGCGTCCGAACATCCGCGTCTTGTTTCGCTGCAAGGCAGACCCTCGTTACCGTGGACACCTGCTTTCTCGCCCTCCTCCTTCGCGCCTCCCGCACCGCACGGCGCCCACAGCCCCCTCCGTCCGTCCTCCTCGCCTCCTTTGTAGACCGCCAGTCCGAAGCTGATCTGCAAGTCTTCCTTGTACGCCGTCGGAGGGTAGTCCGCGGGCCAGCTCCGACTCGCACGCCAGTCCGGAGTCCGCCGCTGGTCCGAAGTGACA
>CAKZRW010000048.1 GCA_937148845.1 uncultured Actinomycetes bacterium
ATGATGATCCCGTCTTCCTGCATCTCGGTAGTGCCACAGCTCATGGGTATGTCCCGGGAAGAGCCCCGCCCCTTGGAGATACCGGTAGTCAGACAGAGAGGGTCGATGAAGAAGCCGTTCTGCCCTGCCTGCTCTATACCGGAAGCCTGTAGCACCATGGGAGTCCCCAGGCCACCTCCGGCCAGTATCACGCGTTCGGCCTCCACCAGGAACGGGCCTGTCCGGCCGGTCCCCCGCACACCGGTCACTTTCCCCGCAGCCGAAAGTACCTGTTCCACTTTGGCCTGCGTGACCAAGCGAGCCCCTGCTGCCACTGCCTCCTCAACATAGTCCCGGGCGGTCCACTTCGCCCCCTTGGCACAACCGATCATGCACTGGGGGCAGGAGAGGTCACATTTCTCGGGGTCGAGGAAATGGGGTAGGGGTTTCCAGTCGAGCCCTTCTTCCCGGGCCGCGTCCATGATGCGGCGGGCCCCGGGACCGATGAGGCGCTCAGGAAGGGGGGCGAGGCCCAGCTCTTTGCTGATGTCTTCAACGTAGGGCGTGAGGTCTATATCATGGCGTTCCTTGAGCCAGGCGGGCGGTGAGTAGGCTACGCCGCAGAAACTGACCGTGCTTCCGCCTACGGTGAGGAGGCGCACCATCTGCGTGCCCTCCACCGAGGCGAAGTTTCCCATGCGGTCAAGCATCTTCAGCATGGTGAGCCAACTGCCGAGCGGCTTGTGGTAGGCACCCCGTTCGAGGATGAGCACATCCCTGCCCTTGCGCGCGAGCTCTCGGGCCACCGTGGCCCCACCCGGGCCGCTTCCGACCACCACCGTGTGAGCCTGCAGCCGCGCCTGACCTCCAAGCCGGGTCCCGATCCGGGGATGGGCTTCGCTCTGGACTTGAATGTCGGCAACTTCACCCTGTGCTTGCTCTGTCATCGCTCCTCTCCTTGCACTCTCCCCACTCTTCCTCTCTGGATGTCGGGGCTCTTAAGAGCCGGGGCGGGGGTCCGCCGGGCGGGCCATGCCCGCGGCGGACCCCCGCCCCCTCCTTGCCCGTGTCCAGAGGACCGGATCTACCCAATCACTCTCGCACGCGCTCCTTGACCGCGGTTAGGATCATGCAGCGGCCCCCGCATCACTCATAGACCATCGGCTGGGCCTTGTCCATGACCGGGGTTCCCGGAGCGGTCGCGTTGCTGACCTGCACCGGCTCCACCGGGTACTTGGTGCCCTTCCGCCACTGCTGGGCCCCGATGTACGGTTTGTAGACGTTGGGATGCGGATGGAACCCATCCTCTTTCACCGGCTCGGTGAAGTCCATGTAGCCCTGCTGGAACGTACCCTTGGTAGTCTTGATGGCTTCCAGCACCGACTCCTTGTCTTCGGGGTCCTTGGCCCGCTTGAAGGCGTCGATAGCCCACTCGAACTTGCCGTAGCAACCGATGGCCGGCGTCCACTGCTCCCCGGTCTTGGCTTCGTAGTCAGCAGCCAAGCCTTCAGAATCCAGGTCCGAAAGCGTGTCCTTGATCTTCCACGCGGGGTGCCATGCGCACTCGCCGATCAGGCCGACTCCATTATTGGGGTAGGTCATGACCGCCTGCGGGAAGATGAGCGCCTTGCCAGAGCTGATGAACTTCGGCTTGAAGCCCTGCTGCAGGCACTGCTTCAGGAAGTTGGAGAACCACGGCGGGTCGTTGGTGCCACAGACGATCTCGCAGCCTTCGGACTTGAACATGCTGATCTGGGCGGTGAAGTCCTCGGCCGGGACCTGATAGTAGGTGGGCACCACCAAGGTGTAACCCTTTTCGGCAAAAACCTTGGGCGCCGCGTTAGGAGCCATCCATCCCTGAGCGTCTGCGTCATTCTGGAACAGCATCCCTACTTTCTTATTGGTCTGCACGCCACTCGTCTCGAAGGCATCAGTGAAGGATGCGATCGTCTGCTCTGAACCCAGCATGTTGCCAAAGACCCATTTCTTCTCCAGTGGCTTGCCATCTGGGCCCAGGAAGAGAGCCTGCCAAGGGCTGAAGCTGTTGAGCACGGGGCAACCAAGAGCTTCGCCCTGGTCGGACACCGGGTTACAGGTGTCAGGCGTGCCCGAGGCCAGCAGGATATCTACTTTGTCCAGCTGGACCAGGTCACCCGCCACCTGAGCCGCCCGGTTAGAGTCGGACTGACTATCCTTGACGACTATTTCGACCATCCGCTTCTTGCCATCACCGGTGATGATGCCGTCCTTCAGGCACTCCTTGGCGTGAGCGATCCACCAGTCGTCGGAGATGGCAAACACCGAGAAGTTCCCGGTCTTGGGCGACACCACCCCGATCTTGATGGGCCGGCCCTGCTCCGGACCTGCAGAGACAGTAGTGGTGCTGGCGGGCGCGGTGGTAGCGGTCGTGCTAGGCGCCGCCGTAGTAGTCGTGGCCTCTTCCTCCCTGCAACCAGCAAGAAGGCCACCCATACCGGCCCCCACACCGATAGCCCCCCTGCCACTCCCGCGATCTTAAGAAATTCCCGACGGCTTACAGCTCTTTCTTCTGGCATGGTCCCCCCTCAAGAAGGCGATTCAATCAGCCGAGTATCCTGTCCACACTCTTGCAAGCCTTTTCCACCGGGACAGTTGTTGGCGCTTACTGGCACTGAGCACTAGACCTGAGAATCCCACCTCCCCCGTATGTTATTGAGTCGTTACTCGTTAACGCGGTAGGCTCACTATACGACCGGTTACTCCTGTCTGTCAACAACTTTGGGCACGCACCCGGAGCCGTGTCTCCGCGCCCCAGAATCGCCTCTTCGCGTCTGCCTCGAACCCTGCCTGGACATCCGCAACGTCTTTGCGGCAGTGCCTGCGCTGTGCGTCGCGTAGCTTTGGCGACAGGTGGTTCTCCCCAGGCCCCCGGACTCTTTCCAACAACGGTCTCTACCTGAACCGGTACAATCATTGCCGAGGACTGTCCGACCAAGGGGGCAGACTATCCCAGTACCATCGGAAGGACGAATACCGCCAGCAAGACGAGGAGCACTACCGAGTGCCGGGCGAGAGAGGCGAGCATGAAACCAGATTTACGTGGACGCAACTTCCTCAAACTGCTGGACTTCACCCCTGAAGAGATCCGCTATCTGCTCGATCTCGCCGCGGAGCTCAAAGCGGCCAAGCGAGCCGGCACCGAGCAGCCCCGCCTGCGCGGCAAGAACATCGCCCTGCTCTTCGAGAAGACCTCTACCCGGACCCGGGCCGCTTTCGAGGTCGCGGCCTACGACCAGGGAGCGCATGTCACTTACTTGGATCCCTCCGGTTCGCAACTCGGGCACAAGGAGTCGGCCAAAGACACAGCCCGGGTGCTCGGCCGCCTATACGACGGCATTGAGTATCGGGGCTTCGCCCAGGAGACGGTGGAGATCCTCGGCCGTTATGCCGGGGTGCCAGTGTGGAATGGCCTCACGGATGAGTTCCACCCTACGCAGGTCCTGGCCGACCTACTCACCATGCAAGAGCACACTGGCAAGCAGCTAGAGGCCATCTCCTACTGTTACCTAGGCGACGCCCGCAACAACGTGGCCAACTCGTTGCTGGTGGGCGGCTGCAAACTGGGCATGGACGTACGTCTATGCGCCCCCTCCCGACTTTGGCCGCAGGAAGAACTTATCGAGACCTGCCGCTCCTTGGCCGAGGAGACCGGGGCCCGCCTCACTCTGACTGACAACCTCGACGAAGCAGTCGCCGGAGTCGACTTCCTCTACACCGATGTCTGGGTATCCATGGGCGAAGACAAGAGCGTTTGGGATGAGCGCATACGCCTGCTTCTTCCCTATCAGGTCAATATGGAAGTCATCCGCAAGACCGGCAACCCCCGGGTCAAATTCATGCACTGTCTGCCCGCCTTCCACAACCGCGAGACGACGCTCGGCGAGCAGATCTTCCAGGCCTACGGTCTTGACGGGCTGGAGGTCACTGAAGACGTCTTCGAATCCGAACACTCCATCGTCTTCGACCAAGCCGAGAACCGCCTGCATACCATCAAAGCGGTCATGGTCGCCACCATCGGAGACTGAAGCTTACCCGCGGGCCGGCAGACCCTGGCCACCCGGGTAGAGATCACAGTCCAAGCCTCGGTCAGACCCTATCAGGTCCTTCTGACACGCTCCCAGGCTTCGTTCCGGCGACGGGTAACGAAGCGGTGGATCAGGTAAAAGTAGGGAAGCCCCATATTGGTCTCGAGCAACGAGTTGATGACGAGGGTGTTCCAAGATTGGTTGCGGATGCCGGTCACAGCTAGGACCGCCTCCCAACTGAACTGCACGAGTATGCCGATGGCCAGTATCCATAGCAGGGGAGCACGTTGCGCCGTGTCCGTGGCGCGGATGTTTCTCACACACAGATAGCCGTAGCCTAGGAAGAGCAGCGCTGCCATCACCCCGTGATAGTCAGCTGTACCCCGAGAGATCAGGATAGGACGGGAGTGAGAGCCCAGACTGGTGCTGAGCAGCGCCACCGCCAACCAGCCGCTCACGATGAAAAGAGACCACTCGAGCGCTCGCCGATCGCGGTCCAACCACAACCAGATCCAGGCGACATTGGTAAGGCCGTAGCTCAGGGAGAGCCACCACAGAAACCAGAAGGGATCCGCGCCTTGCACCATCCGGGTACCCAGGACGCGGTAGAAGAGCCCATAGTCGACGGCGAAATAGACCACTCCGCCCACCAGCCCGGCAACCAGGGCCTGATAGCGTCTGCTGAGGATCAATACCAGCACGAAGCTGGCCAGAAACGCCAGATCGAGCCACACATGAAGACTGTTCATACTGCGCGCGGCTATGACTTCAGCGGCCACGCTTCCCTCCTCTTCCACACCGGCTCCCGAGTACCCCTGCAGCCAAGCCCAGACCGTAGGCAAACCACATCAGGCGGACAGCTTCCCGGATGCGGTCCACCGTGAGCGGCTTCTCCGCCGTGCCTATGAACGGGAGCTCGACTGGTTCACCTTGACGATAGAGGGGACCACCCAGTCGCACCCCTAGCGACCCTGCAAAAGCCGCCTCGGCCAGACCGCTGTTAGGACTGGCATGCTTGCGCCCATACTGCTTTACCGTCTGCCCCACTCGGGTGGGGCTTCCCCCCAAGAGAGCTGCCCCCAGCGCGACGAGAGGTACCGCGACCCGCGCCGGCAAGTAGTTCGCCACGTCGTCAAGCCGCGCCGAAGCCCAACCGAAGCGCAGGTAACGCTCGTTCCTGTAGCCGAAGGTGGAGTCCAGCGTGCTCACCGCCTTGAAGGCCATCGCCGCCGGCGCCCCACCCACAAACGCCCAGAACAAAGGAGCGATGACGCCGTCCACCGTATTCTCGGCCACACTTTCGACCGTGGCCCGCACCACGCCTTCTTCATCCAGGACCTCGGTGTCACGCCCCACAATGCGGCCGACCGCTGTCCGCGCGCCAGCCAGGTCTCCACGCGTAAGCGCGCATTCCACCCGTCTTGCGTGATCAGCCAGGTCTCGCGCAGCAAGAGCCCAGTAAAGCATTACCACCGACGCCAGATCCTCGGCCCAGGGATGGAGCCTACGGGCAAGGCCCAGGACTCCCCCCACAGCCGCGACTGTGCAGCCCACCACGGCCGTCGCCACCAGTGCGCCTGCCAGCTTCTCCTCGGCCACCAAGCGGCGACCGGGTGACTCGAGCCTGGTCGCCAACCGCCCCATGAGCCGAGCAGGGTGAAACCGCCAGGGAGGATCGCCTAATAGAGTGTCCAGAGCGGCAGCCCAAAGGATCCTCTGCCAGCGCTTCAACGCTGCCCCCCGCAGTCCCACCTGGCCCTAGCGCTCCTCATGGGCGGCTCCGGGTGGCCCCACGCGGTACTAGGGTGGCAAAGGCCGCCAGCAGTCGGTCATTCTCTTCGGGCAGCCGGGGGCTGATCCGCACGTAAGTCGGTAGACCGAACGAGGAACAGTCGCGCACAAGGCAGCCCTGCTCTAGCAGTCTTTGCCGCGTCTCAGCCCCGTCCCCGACTTCCACTAGGAAAAACCCTGCAGCCGAAGGTAGCACCTTCCAGCCCTGCTTCTCCAGGCCGGTCATCAATTGCGCTCGCCCATGTCTCAGCCCGGCGACGGCCCTTTGGTACCAACGCAAGCAAGCACTTCCCCCCGGCTGAGCTTCCCCAGCGACTACGGCCCCGACCGTCTCCCCTGCAGCCACCTCCTCTGCCCGCAGGGCCGCCTCGCCCGCAGCCAGGGCACAGGCGTTCACACTCCACGGCGCTTTGGCAGCTCGCAACGGCCCGGCCAGCGACTCGTGCGCCACGGCATAACCCAAGCGCAGCCCCGCCAGCCCCCAGACTTTGGTCATGGAACGCAGCACGACCAGATTGCCAGCCGCAAGCAGATCGGGCGTCCACTGCGGCTCGGTGAGCAGGTCACAATAGGCCTCGTCCAACACGAACACGGTCTGAGGAAAGCTCTGCACCAACTCGGCGATCACACCGGGCGGCAGCGCCAGACCGGTCGGGTTGTGGGGGGAGCAAAGCCAGCAGACCCGAGGCCGGCCCTTAAGACGTTCGCAGAAAGTCTGATGGTCGTAGAAAAAGCCAGTCGGAGTCGGCTCCAGCCATTGCTCGTGGAAGTGAGCCCGGGCCAGTGACGTAGCGACCCCATACTCGCCAAAAGACGGCCCCAGAGAAAGAGCCCACTCTCCCGGCTCAAGCACTATCTGAGCTAGAAGACGTATGAGCTCAGTGCTGCCACTGCCCACGACCACCTGGGTGGGTTCGATACCATGGCGTTGGGCCAGCTTCCCGGCAAGCGTCGACGCCTCCCGGTCCGGATAGGCATCCAATCTAGCCCCCGCGACTGCTTGCTGTACAGCCGGAGAGGCTCCCAGAGGCGACTGATTGGAACTGAAGTCGAGCATTGCCGCAGGATCCAGACCAAGTCTTCGGATCTCCGCCAGGTCAAGTCCCCCGTGCACAGACGGCGTCACCCGGAGCACCCGTGGCGGCCCCTCGCCTCCGCCCAAACCGGGCCCCTGCTCGCCAGCTACACCGTGTGGCTCACCCCGGACTTCGTCCTGCAAACGCTTCCCCCGCCTCGACCACTCGCCCGTACACGTCCCTGTTGCCCGGTCCTCTTCGCTCGACCGTGCGCTCTACGGACCTCATGATACTTGACCCTGGACAAGTAGATGAGCTCAGACACATGGATACTTGACTCCGGACAAAGTGGGGCGGAGCTCGGCTAACCGTTGGGTCTCCCCGCCCCGCCTGACGGGGTCTCGTCGGGCAGGCCGGGCAAGGTCCTGCCCTTCCAACTGGCTCTGCCGCGTCTGAACAGGTAGGCAGAGCGGACTGCAATGCCTAAGATGGAGCCGATTATCAAGGGATAGGTCAACGCCCACGCCAGCGGTTGCTTGGTCCGCCACATGACAAGGGCCCAGGTAGCTAGGGACAGGCCCAACGCCACCCCCGCCCAGAACGGGACGCCGCCTCTAGAGGTCAGTCCCAGCAGCCAGCCACCGCACGCTCCCACCGGCGCCAGATAGAGCCAGACCAGCAGGACGAAAAGCACGGCCAGGACGGCAAGCCGGTGTCCCAAAGCGGGGAATACGCTCTTGCCCAGACCATCGGCCGCCCCTCTAAAGCCCTGGTACATGCGGCAGGAGACCCGACCCGACAGATCGATGAACCGCCAACGCAAGCCGCTACTCTTGGTACGTCGCGCGAGGGCCATGTCATCGACCGGATCTTGGCGAACCGCTGCGAACCCTCCCAGAGCCCAGAAAGCTGCGCGCCGAAAGAGCATGAACTGCCCTATGCCCATAGAGAGCAGGGCATTCTTCACACGATGAGCAAGACCCAGGGGTAGCAAGACCAGAGCGGCCCACCCGATGATCGGTATCACCAGCCGTTCGCCGAGAGTGACCGCCTCTTCGCGTGGAAGGCCGGTCAGAAGGTCGCTCTCTTCCGAAGCCTGAGCCGCGACCGCTGCTCGCAACATGAGAGGATGGTGGCAAGTGTCGGCATCCACGAACAGGAGGAGATCACCCTGGGCGGCAAGCGCCAGCTGGTGACAGGCCCAATGCTTGCCTAGCCAGTCATCCGGCAGCGTTTGACCATGAAGCACCCGCAATCTGGGGCACGATCGTTCGAGGCGGGAGAGGATCCCCGGGGTCTCATCGCTGGAATCATCATCCAGAACCAGGACTTCGAAGCGAGGGTAGCGCTGCTCGAGGAGAGAGGTGACACAGGTCTCGATATTACGTTCTTCGTTACGGGCTGGTACCAACACCGAGACGAAGGGTAGATCGTCCTCGCGGACCGTGCACCGCTCCCCATCCTCCTCACTTAAGCCCCCATAACGCTCAATCCTCTTGAAAAAGTAGAGGTTGCTGAGTGCAACCAAGAGCGTCACGCCCAGAATCGCCACCCTCAACTGGTCACGGGATGCCCACAACCACAAGAAGAAAGAGAGCACTCCCCGAAAACCAGAGGCCAACAGATCTACCACGATGTCACCGCGCAGCATCTTGGGCGCGCATGCTGGGCCCGGGGGGTGAGACCGCTCGCAGCATGACTACCTGTCCTTGCTCCTCTGAACAGGGAGCCAGCCCCTGGGCCGAAAGCTCGGTGACAACTCCCGCCGGTGCGTCCACACTAGCAAGGTGAGGTTCGCCGACCACAGAACCAGGTGCGCCACCGAACCGCCGCTGGCCGCAAGGAAAACGCCGAATAGCAGAACCCCTCCGATCACCGCCCAGGCATGGACCGACTGCACGGCGAAGCATGCCCCCATGGCCAGACCCAAGACAAGGGGATAGACGATCCCGGTGAGCCCGAGCCAAGAGCCAAAAGTAGCGGCGATTGCTTTCCCGCCGCGGAACTTGAGGAAGGGCGAGAAGGCATGACCCAGGAGAGGGGCTGCGGCTACGGGAAGTAGAGCCCAACTCTTCAGGCCGAGGGCCGCGCCACTCGCCCATACCGGAATGCCAGCCTTCCCCACCTCAAGAACAAGCGTAGGTACACCCACTCTCAGGCCACCGGCCTTGAAGGCATTAGCGGTGCCGGGGTTGCCGTCACCCACCGAGCGCACATCCGCGGAGGCAAGCAGCTTTCCCAGCCAGACCGCAAACGGCAAGGAACCGAGCAGAAAGGCGCCAACGGTGGCGAATGTCGTCAGCCAGAATGCGGTCACTTGCTGGACCCTCGTGTTCAGACCTCGGTTAGCGCCGCCCCCCAGGAGCGAGGCAAGACCGAACATTCTCTGTTCGGTCTTAGCCAGAATAACATACGGAAGGCGGCAAACAGACACCGCGGGAGAGCTCTGGAAGAGACAAGACAGCAACACGTTGTGAACGGCTGACCAAGGCATTGTGCACCGCGGAGAACGACCAGGGGGCTTGGGCGAGATGCTCTAACCCGCGGAGGAAGGAAGCCGGCGTGGGGAATCGAACCCCAGACCTGCTCATTACGAGTGAGCCGCTCTGCCAACTGAGCTACGCCGGCGCTGTGATCAAGCGCTTGCACCCTGTGCGCTTCTCTTCTCCGCGGCAGGGTCCAAGAGACAGGCGCCTTAGTTTAGAAGCTGCAGGCACTCGCTGACAAGGTGGAGAAAGGACTTCTCCAACCTACTCGGCGTCAAGGGCGCTCGCGGGTGAACCACCACACTAGGGGATGAACCGCGGCCCCGACGGAGAACCCGGGGGCACTGGCAGACTACCTACTCTGACGGTACCCTTGGTTCTGGGCAAAGCAGGAGCCGAGGGGCGGAGAAGCACAGTGGAGTGGAAAAGCTACCTGGTTCTGTACCTGGTAGTCTCAGGCCGACTCCTTCTCCCCTTCACCATTCCGCGGTATCCGCTGGCGGGGATACTGAGCTGTCTGGTGCTTGATTCCGCCGATCAAAGCCTCTTCGGGGCGTTCGGGGTACACCTCGCCGGATACCAGGGTTACGACAAGGCTCTCGACCTTTACTACCTGGCCGTGGCCTATCTCAGCACCCTCCGTAACTGGGAGAACGTCGCTGCGTCGCAAATGGGCCGAGTCCTTTTCTACCTGCGGCTGACCGGCGTGCTTTCGTTCGAGCTAAGCAACGTGCGACAGCTGCTTGCTGTCTTCCCTAATGCCTTCGAGCCGTTCTTCATCCTCAACGAAATAACCCGCCGCCGGGGACGTCACCTGAGGTTGAGCAGAGGCTTCCTCATCGTCTCCGCCGCTGTCATCTGGGTGGTAGTGAAGCTGCCCCATGAGTGGTGGGTTCACGTGGCCAGACTCGATGCCACCGACTTCATCAAGACCAAGATCTTGGGCGCGCGACTGGAGACTCCTTTCTGGCGCGCTCTTGTGGAAGCGCCCGTGGTCACAGGTGCCCTCACGGTCCTCGCAGCCTTGATGGCTCTTGCTGCGTGGAGATTCCGGCGAGGACTGAAACGCT
>CAKZRW010000049.1 GCA_937148845.1 uncultured Actinomycetes bacterium
GGGTGTCGGTGGCGAAGGAGTTGACCGCCACCACCACAGGGATACCGAACTTGAGCACGTTCTTGATGTGGTGTTGCAGATTGCCCACTCCAGCTCGCAGCAGGTCGAGGTTCTCGTCCGTGTAAGCAGGGTCGAGCGGCTTGCCGGCCACTACCTTGGGACCGCCACCGTGCATCTTGAGCGCACGCACCGTAGCGACCAGCACCACCACACTGGGGATCAGTCCGGAATAGCGGCACTTGATATCGAAGAACTTCTCCATGCCGATGTCGGCCCCAAAGCCAGACTCCGTGACTACGTAGTCGGCCAACTTGAGGGCGATGCGATCGGCGATGATGGAGCTGTTGCCGTGAGCGATGTTGGCGAAGGGACCGGCGTGCACAAAGACAGGCGTGCCCTCCAGGCTCTGCATAAGAGTGGGCTTGATGGCGTCTCTCATAAGGACCGTCATGGCTCCGGCCACGCCCAAGTCCTCAGCAGTGATGGGGTCACCAGCCTTGTTCGTGCCGATGACGATGCGTCCCAGCCGCTCCCTCATGTCGGCCAGGTCGGTGGTCAGAGCCAAGATAGCCATAATCTCCGAGGCGACTGTGATATCGAACCCGGTCTGGCGGGTCATGCCTTTTTCTTCAGGCCCCTGACCGATGGTGATGGTGCGCAGGAAGCGGTCGTTGGTGTCGACCACCCGACGGAAGGTGATGCTGGCGGGGTCGATGTCCAAGCGGGCGAACAGCCGGCGCTCTTCGGGCGTGAGCTCATCGGGGTCGGTCTTGTCGATGCCGAGTTTCTTGAGGCGGCGGAGCATGGTGGGGGAAAAGTGGCGCTTACCCTGCTTGTTCGGCGGGCAGAGTAGGTGAAAGAGCTCCTCATCCGAGAGGTTGGCCTCATGGAACATCCGTGCGTCGATGGCGGCAGCCAAGAGGTTGTTGGCGGCGGTGATGGCATGGATGTCACCGGTGAGGTGGAGGTTGAAGTCCTCCATGGGCACCACCTGGGCGTAACCGCCTCCTGCCGCGCCGCCCTTGATTCCGAAGGTGGGACCTTGGCTGGGTTGGCGGATGCACGTGAACACCCGTTTGCCAAGGTGTGCGCCTAGGGCCTGACTCAGGCCCATCACGGTAGTGGTCTTGCCCTCGCCGAGCGGGGTGGGCGTGATGGCGGTCACATCGATGTAGACTCCGTCAGGCCGGTCCTTGACCCGCTCGTAGGCTTCCAGCTTGACCTTGGCCTTGTAGGGTCCGTAGAGCTCGATCTCGTCGGGAAGGAGCCCCAGTTCTTCCGCCACCACGGTGATGGGTTTGAGTTCGGCGGCTTGCGCGATCTCGATGTCAGAAGGGACCGGATTGCGCAGGTTCAACTTGGTGGGTGTGAACTCCCTAATGCCAGAGTAGTCCTTCATCATGCTTGTGTTCTCCCATATGTGACGGCAACAACAACCGGGCCGGTCAGCAGGCCGGCCAGAGAGACACTGAGATTGTGACAGGTAATGGCCGCCTTGTGCTAGTCCCTGCTTTCTCGAGTAGACTGTCCCCATGCGCGAAGAGCTGCACGAAGAGCCGCCCGAGGACCAACAAACCAGGGGAAGAGGACCGTCGCCCGGTCTGCCGACGTGGACTTCCTATCCCGGACCAGAGCCAGGCGTGGGAAGCCCCGCTCCCATGGGAGCCGCAGGACCCGGCCAAATCTGGGCCGTCCCCTGGCGGCCTCGGGACGTCTGGCTGGGGGTCGTCTTCGCTGCCATCACTGTTGCTATCGCTCTGGGTCTGGCTGTCTTGCTGGCTGCCACGTCCGCAAATCCGAATATCGACTTGTGGGTGGGGCTTTTCCCGAGCCTCTTCGAGCTCCTCTTCATCGCTGTAGCTTGGTGGTTCTCTGTTCGTAAGTACCACGCGCCTTGGAGGACCCTGGGTTTTGTCAAGTTTCGTCCCAGCATGCTGGCTGTAGGCTTTGGGCTGCTGTGGGTCACCTACTTCGTCATAGGGATCTACAACTACTTCCTGAGAAGTTTCGGCCTTGAGATGCAGACCGATGTGACTCCTGTCGTCCAGGAACTAGCCAGTCCCTGGCCTCTGGTCTTCACTGCCGTCGTGATAGCGCCCGTTTCGGAAGAGATCTTCTTCCGCGGCTTCGTCTTCGGCGGGCTGCGGCCTCGCTATGGTTGGCTCCGGGCGGCTGTCATCAGTTCGGCCCTGTTTGCCATGGCCCATGGGCAGCTGACTTTCTTTCCCGCGGCTTTCCTCCTGGGCTTTCTCTTTGCCTACCTTTACCAAAGATCGGGCTCGGTCTGGCCGGGCCTAATCCTCCACATGGTCGTGAACGGCCTCGCCCTCGGTGTCGCGGTGGCGCTGTCGTCGTGAGCAACCTGCCCGGCGTGGGATCTCGCTTGAAATGAGCGCTAAGTCCAAGCTTCCTCGCGTTCTTGACATCGGTCGACTGGCGCGGGAAAGCGGCATACCCAGGACCACCATCCATTACTATCTGCGGGAGGGATTGCTCCCGCCGCCACACAAGACGGCGGCCAGCCGTTCGCTTTATACAGAAGAGCATCTCGCCTGCCTGCGGGAGATCGCCGGCCTTAGGGAGGCAGGCCACTCCCTCGCCCAGATCAAAGCCCGGCTTGCTCATCGTCTAGGGCCGGCTGCCGCTGACAGCGCACAAGAGAGGGGCCGGACTGTCGACATCGCGGCTCAGGAGTATGAACGTGTCCACCACCGCATCCTGGCTTTGGCTGTGCGCGAGTTCGCCACCAAGGGCTATGCCAAGACCCATGTCACTTCGCTGTTCAAACAACTGGGCATCACGGCCAGTGTGTTTTACTCGCACTTTCCCTCCAAGCGGGCCCTGCTTGCTGAGTGTGTGAGCGTGCTGATGAAGTGGAGCCTGGCTTATGCAGACGAGAAGATGGCCCACTCTGACGACCCGGCGGAGCGGATCCTCTGGGAGGTGTTCAGTCATTCTCGCGTGTTCGAGCTGGGTACCACGGGCTCGGCTCTTCTGCGGGTGGAAGGTGGCCGGGAGAGTCCGGAGCTCCGGCGCTCGCTTGAAGAAGGTCTGGCGGCGACGGCGGCTCGTATTCGTAGGCAGCTCCCCCCTTCTCGGGTGACGGAAGACCAGGGGGTGCCAGAGGAGCTTATCGCCCTGAGTCTTCTGGGGGCTTATGAGCACACCGTGTTCCGCGCGCCTGCGGATTCCAGGTACAGTCGCAAGGATCTACTGCGAGCCCATCTGTGGCTGTTCTTGGTGGTGCAAGCCGCTCTGGCAGGCGAAATCGACGTGAGCGAGCGGCTCGCCCGCTACGAAAGGCTCATCGAAGTACTGGGGGAGAGTATGCCGCCTCTCCCGCCAGAGCTGGAAGGAGTCCCGGACAACCTGGACTGAGGCCGCGGTCGGCAAGCGGCGCCGAGGGCGGCGGTCGGCCGGGGACCTCCGGCTGCCGCACTCAAAGACTTGAAATCGGTTTCTAGGCATGGTAGCGTCGAATAGATGCCGGTGAAGGGGGCGACCGTGGGAGGGCAGCGGCTGTGGTGACGGCGGAGCAACTCCGGCAAGTGGTGGGGGAGGAGAACGTCAGCGACGACCCCGCCGTGCTTGCTGCCTATGCCTCCGATCAAAGCTTTGTATCCCGGTTGTCACCCCACTACGTCGTGCGGATCCCCAGCTGCGACGCAGTGCCCGAGCTGGTCAGGCTGGCTCGGGAGACCCGGACTTCGCTGGTTCCCGTGAGTTCGGGGGCACCTCATTTTCACGGCGACACCGTACCCTCCGCGGGGGACGCGATCATCGTCGACCTGAGCGGCTTGAAGACTATCGACCTCGTCGACCCGAAGGAACGAGTAGCCTCGGCCGTGGGCGCAGGGGTCACCTTCGGCGAGCTCATGACGGCCGTAGCCGAGCACGGATTGCGGCTCAATCTACCCTTGCGGCCCAGGGCCACCAAGTCGGTGGTGGGCAGTCTGCTCTCGCGCGAACCAGTGATCATGCCTCACTACCACTGGGATATCTGCGATCCGGCTGGCTCCATGGAGGTGGTTTTCGGGACGGGCGACCTCTTTCGCACGGGGGCTGCTGCGGGCCCGGGCACGTTGGCAGAGCAGAGAGCGGCGGGGGGTCGGCAGAAAGAGGCAGCTGGGCCTTCGGCCATGTCTCTACACCGACTGCTGCAGGGTGGTCAAGGCACCATGGGCATTGTGACCTGGGCCTCGGTACGGTGTGAACTAATACCCACGTTGGAGCAGCCGTGTTTTGTGGCTTCTGATGACCTGGCTAAGCTGCTGCAGGCGGCGCACTGGTTGGTGAGGCTACGTCTCGGTAACGAGCTGTTCCTGATGGACCGGGTCTATTTCGCTGCGCTCGTAGCCGAGGAGGGGGAGACGTTTCTCCAGCTAGCCAAAGAGGCACCGTCCTGGCTCCTGTTCTTCAATCTGGGCGCCTACCGCTACTTGCCTGAGCTGAGGATCGAAGGCCAGAGCGCCGACGCGCGGGAGCTCCTGCAAGGGCTGGGTTTGGAAGCCAAGCCGAGCCTTGCTGGGGTCTCTGCCTGGGAGTTCTTGGAGCAGGTGCGTAGCCCCTCACCCGAACCCTACTGGAAACTGCGGTTATGCGGCGGCTGCCAGGATGTTTTCTTTCTCACCACCTATAAGAAGCTTCAGGGACTGATCGACGTGATGAGGGCCGCGGTCGAAGCGGCCGGGTTCTCGTTGTCTCGACTCGGCATCTATCTCCAACCGATCGTCCAGGGCACCAGCTGCCACGTGGAGTTCAGTCTGTTCTACGACCGCGCCGACGCGCGGGAATCTGCGACAGTGCGCGAGCTGGCCATCAGGGTGATAGGGCCGTTGCTAGCGGGGGGTGCCTTCTTCTCCCGGCCTTTCGGCGAGGCCGCGCGTCTGATCATGAACCGGGACGCTGCCACGGTCGAGGCTCTCAAGAAGTTCAAAGCGATCGTCGATCCGGATGGCATCCTCAACCCGGGCAAACTGTGTTTTTGACTGGAATGAGGCGAGGGCGAGGGACGGCAAGGGGTGGGCGATGGCACTAGCTGACTACCGGTCCGACATGGAATCCTGTTGTCGCTGCTCGGCCTGCAAGTTCATCCCTCTGGAAAAGGTCACGGGGTATGCGCGGGCGAACGTGTGTCCCAGCATCTCGCGGTTCGAGTTTCACTCCTATTCAGGCGGTGGCCGCATGGGTTTCGGTCTGGGGTTGATCCATGGCCGGGTGGAGTACACGCCGAAGACCGCTGAAGTCATCTACAACTGCCACCTCTGCGGCGCCTGTGACGTGTCCTGCAAGTACGCCATGGAGTTCGACGTGCTGGAGCCGCTCTACGCCATGCGCGAAGAATGCGCGAAGCATGGCCAGTCGGTGCCTGTCTGGGACGGGTTGGTGGCGGGTCTGGCCAAAGGTGCGCCGCTCGTGTTAGAGCCAGAGACGGCGGAGGACGATTGGTTTGCCGACCTCCCGGTGGCTGATGCCGCCGAGCGCGGCGCTGCCGCGTGCCCGAGTGCGGTCCTCTACCATGCCGGCTGCCTGGCTCGTTGCACGAGGGCGGCCGGGCGAACGGCGGCTGCCGCCGTGACTCTGCTCGCGCGGGCCGGCCTAAAGGTGGCGGTCGACAAGCAGGCGGAGTCTTGCTGTGGTGGTCGAGCTTATGAGATGGGCTATCGGGCGCAGGCGTTGGCACGGGCGCGCGAGAATGTTGCTCGCTTTGCGGAGTTGGGCATCATGGAACTGGTGACGGGTTGCGCTCACTGCTACCAGTACTTCAAAGTGCTCTATCCGAAACTCGGCGTCGAGCATGGACTGAAGGTGTTCCACATCACCGAGTACTTGTGGACTCTAGTGGAGCAGGGTCGGCTCTCGCCGACCCGACCGGTGAAGCTGAGGGTCACCTACCATGATCCTTGTCATCTCGGACGTCTAAGTGAACCTTGGATCCCTTGGCAGGGCGTGCAGCGCATGCGCCACATGCGTGTCTACGATCCCCCGCGGGTCCTCCGCCGCGGCACTTACGGGGTCTATGAACCGCCGCGCCGGCTATTGGAGAGCATCCCGGGGGTGCGTCTGGTGGAGATGGCCCGCAGCAAAGAGTACGCCTGGTGTTGTGGGGCCGGAGGCGGGGTCAGGGAGACCAATCCTGAGTTTGCCGCTTTTACAGCCGCCGAGCGACTGGCGGAGGCGCAAGACACCGGGGCTGAGGCTGTGGTGACTGCTTGCCCGCATTGTGTCCGCAATCTGATGGAGCCCGGTGGTCTGGTCTCAGCAGGAGCCTCAGCGGAGAGCAGAATCCGCGTCTATGACCTGGTGGAGCTCCTGGGCGAGTCGATGTCCGGGGGCGCCTGAGAGAGGCTTGAAGGGTGGACAAGCGTGCCTGAGGCCGCGTCGCGCTTGGGGGTCGAAGAGCATGACATTGACCAAGGAACAGTACAGGGCCCTTGCAGCGGTCGTAGGAGGAGAGCACCTCTCTGACGACCCGGTCGATCTTGACGCCTGGGCTTGGCGGTCGGGCCAGGCTGCCATGGCTCAGGACTTCAAGCCCCGGTTCGAGGCCATCGTGATGCCGGCCTGCACGGAAGAGGTCCAGGCCTTAGTGCGCCTCTGCAACAAGTTCGGCCTGAAGTTCAAGGCCTCCAGCACCGGCTGGGGTTCGTACTGCGACCCTGGGGGACCGGGCTGCATCATGCTCGACCTCAGGCGCATGGACCGCATCCTCGAGATCAACGAGGAGAACATGTATGCGGTGGTGGAGCCGTACGTGATCCACGCCCAACTGCAGGCGGAGCTGATGAAACGGGGTCTCTGCTGCAACGTCAACGGGGCGGGAGGCAACACCTCCGCGCTGCCGCTGGCCGCGCATGAAGGTATAGGCCACATGAGTGCCAGCTGCGGCATCGGAGAGCGCAACCTCCTCGCCTGCGAATGGGTGACCCCCGCGGGCGAGGTGGTCCGTCTCGGTTCACTGGGGTCTTTGGGGGAATGGTTCTGTGGTGACGGCCCCGGTCCCTCTCTCAGGGGAGTGATGCGAGGCAATGTGGTGCCTTTGGGCGGTCTGGGTGTGTACACCAAGGCGGCGGTCAAAGTGTATCACTGGCCGGGGCCGCCCAGCGTGGAGCTCAAGGGCTGCTCACCACACTACGCGCCGGTCAAGCTGCCGCCCCACTTTCTGCTGCGCTACCTTTCCTGGCCCGCCGAGGAGGGCCGGGAAGCCGGCATCCGTCGGCTGGGGGAGAGTGAGATCTGTTTTGGCGTGATGGGCTTCAACGCCAACATGATGGCCGCCAATGTGGCCACGAACAACGAAGAAGAGCTCCGTCTTACCGAGGAGTACTCCAAACAGATAGTGGGCCCCGGAGTATGTCTGGTGATTGCCGGAAACTCGGCACGCGACTTCGAATACAAGAGGCGGGTGCTCGAACTTATCGTCCAGGAGACCGGGGCCACCTCGCTCAAGGCCGTGGAAGAGGGGGAGGTCCATGACGCTTTTGTCTGGCGTTTCATCCGCGTGACCGCTTCTATCCGCGAGACCATGCGTGCCACCGGGGTGTTCGGGGGGGAGGTCTTCGGCACCGATTCCTACTTGGTCCAATCGAACTTCATCCAGCATTCCCGCAAGGACAAGGCGGAGTTGGTGGCGCGCGGTCTGGTGTACCCCGACAACACTGACCCCTTCATTACCTCACTGGAACAGGGGCAGCTCACCCACTCCGAGGTGCTGCTGCGCTGGACCCCTGATCCCGAGGTGGCACAGGCCGCGGCCGAGTACGTTGCCAAGGCTAATCGCAACGCTGTGGAGGGCCACTACGGGCTGCCTCACCATCTCTGGGGCGACCCGCAACATGATTTCTTTGGTCCGCATACGTGCAACTACACTCACTGGCTGCGCAAGATCAAGAAGGCCTACGACCCCAACGGAGTGGCGGAGTCCACGCATCACATAACCGCCGCTGAGTGAGCTAAGAAGTTGGACTGACGGACGGGGTGGCGAAGGCTCGGCCTCGCGAGCGGCCACGGGGGCTCGGGCCTGGGCTAGCGTTGAGACGTTCGCTCTGGCCCGCGGAGCCGCGGGTATCTTCTACTCAGGACGTGAGCTCTTTGCCACCAGGTCCTGGCAGAGCCTCACTCCTTCCATGGCGTCGGTGCTCCAGGAGTCGGCCCCGCAGTAGCGGCACACTCGACCATCGATGGTCGACCCGCCCAGGACCACAGGCACACGGTAGCCGAGACTCTCAGCGTTGGCCCGGATGAGTTCCACCGTCCTCTTCATGCTGTCGAACGCCAACATGATGAGCCCGGACAGACCCACCACATGGGGCCGATGCTCGCCCACAGCAGCCAGGAAGGTCTCAGGTGCCACGTCTACCCCCAGGTCGACCACACGAAAGCCGAAGCTCTTCAGAGAGGTGCCGAACAGGTTCTTCCCGATATCGTGGATGTCCCCCGCTACGGTCCCCAGCACTACTGTCCCCGCCGAGCCTTCTGCCTGCTCGAGCGCGAGTGGGGGCTGCACCAGGTCGAGCACCTCCTTGAAGAGTTCGCCCGCCATGATCAGACCGGAGATGTAATACTCCTGGCGCTCATAGCGCTCCCCGACCACCTTCAGAGCAAGCTGACAAGTATTGACGATGCTGGCTGGCGAAGCCCTTCCTTCGGCGAGGAGGTGACGAGTCAGCTCGAGCGTGCGGTCCTCATCTAGCTCGATGAGGGCGAGTCGCAAGCGTTCCAAGGTGGCGGTAGGAGAAGGTGTCACCGAAACCTCCGTTCCTACTCCGGGCCGAGGCGGGCCCGGAGCCGGAAGAGTTCAGCTCGCATAAGGAACCACCCCCAACTCACCGGAGTCCGGTCTCGCTCTTGGAAGACGTGTTCTAGAGAGAGAGCCAGCGCTCCCTCGCTCTCACCCAGAGCGTGCGCGCTTTCCGCATCCAACTTCACGGCCGTCAAGGTCAGCTCGCCCCGCGGAAAGCGCTGAGCACGGCCGGAGTCAAAGAAGGCGTGTAAAGAGGTAAGCTGTAGTTGCGCCTCCACCAAGGGTCGGCGGGGATCATAGACGATGTACTCCTTGTGGTACATGGCCGGGGCGCCGTTGTAAAGGACCAGCCTGCGCAGGTAAACGACCCTCTCGTTTACCGGGACCCGCAGCTTATCAGCCACCTTCTCATCAGCCCGGGTCATGCTGGCCGAGAGCAGCCTGATTTCGGCCGATTCGTCCAGCCACTCGCCCACTGGGGAGTCGAGTCGGAACGCAGTGTCGGTCAGGCCGAGCGTGCGTACGTAGGTGCCTCGACCTTTCTCCCCCACTATGAGCCCTTGGTTCTGCAACCAGCTCAGGGCCCTGCGCATGGTCATAGGGCTGACCCCGAACTCGGCGCAGAGCTGCGCCCCGGAAGGCAGGCGACTGCCAGGCGGGTACAGGCCAGAGGTCACCCTATCGGCTAGGGCCTTGGCGATGCGGAGATAGGCTGGCTGCTCACCATGAGAAGTGGGTGTCGTACTGCTCACGTGGCCTCTCGCTGCGGACGTCCCCCATCGATAGCAAAAAGTTATCTCACTCCGCTTCTATGCATGTGGCGCGCATAGCTAGCCATTTGCCTGCCTTCACAATATCATGCTGTCTATACAGGTGCTTGTGGGGCAGCGGTAAGCCAGTTATAGTGAGTTAAAGAACCGTTCCCACGGTCGGTGTCTCTGCAGGCTGGGACGGGGGCAGCCGAGCCCCGGAGACGCCAAGGGCGGCACAGCGAACGCTTTAGGGGGGTGTCGTCGAACTCCCCCCTTGAGCAAGACCAGCTGTAGTCGTGCGCAGGATAGTCCACCCCCGAACAAGGAGCTCTTATGGCCCATCCACTGGTAGAAGCCATGGCCGACATGAAGGAGCAGGAAGCTCTTAAGATCGTAGAC
>CAKZRW010000050.1 GCA_937148845.1 uncultured Actinomycetes bacterium
AGTAGGGACCCTACATCCACCGCGCCTGCTCTAGACCGCGCTGTCACAAATACCCGGTTCTCCATTCCGACCGCCTGCAAGAGGACCTCCGCGTTCAGGAGCTCAAGCAGCTTATGGGCAAGCACGCTGAGACCGTCCACGTACCTGGGTAGCTCCAGTACCAGTGTGTGCACATCGAGACCGCGCACCCTCTCCACTCTCACCTCGTCCACCATCCGCATGAGGACTTTCCGCTGATCGGTAGTCAAGGGACTGTGGAGATACCGCTCAATGAGGGCCTGCGAAGCTCCCAGGCGCAGGCATATGGCAAGCATCTCTGCATCACGGACTGTCGTGCGGGGATAGGTCAGCGACCCGGTGTCTTCGTGGATCCCCAAGGCGAAGATGGTGGCTACCAGACGAGGTACCTCCACTCCCCTCTCCAGCAGCATGTGGAGCATAGAGGTGGACTGGGCGCCGTCGTCAGTGAGCACCCAGTTTTCGCTTCTCACAAAGGGTGGCCGCGGGGGATTCTCCGCCCGGTGGTGGTCGAAGATGACCACCTCGACCCCTGGGCGATTGCAGAGACGACCCAGGTCTCCAATGCGTTCGGGATCGGAGGTGTCGACAATGACCAGCCGCCGTACCTTGTCTTGATCCACAAAGCGTAAGTTCACCAGCGGCAGGCTCTCCCCGTGCAGAGATACGAACTCCCGCACGTTCGGGTTCAAGGAACCCGAGAAGACTATACGGCCTTCGGGATAGAGCAGACTCGCTCCCACCACCGCCCCCAAGGCATCGAAATCAGCGTTCTGATGGGTCGTGATGACCGTCGGAACTTCGAGCAGTGAGGGCGGAGCCGTCATGCCGCTAGTATACCTGGGCAAAAGGTGTGAGCGCCCCGCTGTCAGCATGAGGCAGCGTCGGCGCGCTAGAGGATCGCGTCGAGGAGACGCTCCAACCCAGCGACCGCTGTAGCGGCCCCTTCTAGTACCTGTTCGTGCGTGGTATCCCCCACATTGACCACCACAGCCACAGCCGTGAGGTCCAGCCCGGTGTCCCAGGCCGCCCAGGCTTCTGCGGCTAGGGACATGCTCACTGTTGTGATCCCCAGATGGCGAAGGACTTCGAGTTCGGCCTCGGTCTCGTAGTGGGGCCCCGGTACGCAAGCATGGCCGCCCACTCGCATGTTGAGGCGGTCAGCTAGTGTTTTCGCACGTGGCAGAGGCGTGGCAGGGATAGAGGGCGGGCTGCCTTCCGCTGACAAGTGATCGAAATCGACTACCCGCGTAATCACTACCAACTCCCCTGGCCTGCACTCCGGGTCCACAGCGCCTGAGGCACTGGTGACCAGCAGATGTCGCACTCCCCAACCTGCCAACGTTCGACTCGGCAGCTGCACCTCGCCGTCGTCGAAACCCTCGTAGCGGTGAAGACGACCGGCCTGCACTAGGAGCCGGGTTCCCTTTTTCGCCCCGATGAGCAACAGCTCATAGGCCTGGCCCGGAACGCCTCCCCTTTGCCAGCCGGGAATGTCGGCGAAATCCACTCGATCCGCAGATGACTGCAGCAAGCCCAAACCTTTGCTAAGCCCTGACCCCAGCACCAGAGCCCACTCAGGCGCGTCTCCCCACCGCTTTCTGAGCCAGGCGGCCGCCTGCTCCGCCTCGCGGATCCCGACGCGCACCGGCGCCACTTCCCCTCCGGGAACACGAAGTGCCGCAGGGAAAGGTCGCCACCCCCGAGAGGGTTGAAGCTCATCGATGACCTTTCCAGCCAGCCGGGGATGCCGGCCGGTCAGGTAGCGGAATACGGTCGCCCCCACGTCACTGAGCTCCCCTTCATACACGGCGGAAGGAGCTGCTTTCGGCCGCGGCACCAGCAGAAGGGGTACGTACTCCCGGCTGTGATCCGTACTGGGCGTAGTCGGATCCACCCCGTGGTCGGCCGTGATCAGTAGCCGGTCCTCGGGGCGGAGAGCCCCAAGCAGCCGCGGCAACGCTCTGTCTACCTCCAGAAGACCCGCGTAAAATGCTTCTGCGTCATTCCGGTGCCCCCAGCGCATGTCGAAGTCCACCAGATTGGTGAAAAGGAGCCCGGCCTCAAACTTCTCACCCGAACCCGTACCTTGCACCAGTTCCTGCACCACAGCCAGGTTTTCGGAGTTGCCGCCCACCTTGATACTCCTGGTCACGCCCCTGCCGGCAAAGATCTCGCTGATCTTGCCTAGGGCGACGACCGGAACCCCAGCCGCCTGTAGGTGATCAAGATAGGTGGGGCCGGGAGGAGCCAGGGAGAAGTCCTTGCGGTCCGGAGTACGCACAAAAGCTCCTGGTCTCCCCGAGAAGGGGCGAGCGATGACCCGCGCCACTGCGTGGGGGCCAGCGAGGAGAGACCGCGCCACTCGGCACCACTCATACAGCTGCTCAAGGGGGACTACATCTACGTGCGCAGCGATTTGGAAGACGCTGTCGGCCGAGGTGTAGACGATCGGTTTGCCCGTCTCTAGGTGCACTTCCCCCAGCTCCTCGATAATAGCTGTGCCGGAGGCCGGCTTGTTGCCAAGGACACCCCGGCCGATGGCGGAGGCGAACGCCTCCACGACCTCGGCAGGAAAACCGTGCGGGTAGGTTGGAAACGGCCGCTCGGTGACCAACCCCATCAGCTCCCAATGGCCAACGGTGGTGTCTTTGCCGGTCGACCGGGAGGCCAGCCGGCCGGGAAGCGCCCGCGGTTCCTGGGAGGGGAGAATACCCTGGAGTGGCACTACGTCTCCCAGACCAAGACTTGCCAGGTTCGGCAAGGCAAGAGGAAAGAAGCGACTAAGGTTGCCGAGCGTGTTGGAGTCCTGATCCCCGTACTGCCCGGCATCAGGCATGGCCCCGACGCCTACCCCATCCAAGACGATCAAGACGAAGCGGCGCCCCATCCCCCACCCCGGATCTTCAGCTCTTTCTCGCCCGAGGATGTGCCTCGCGATAGACTCTGTGCAGATGGGCGGTACTCACATGGGTATAGATCTGGGTGGTGGAGAGATCGGCATGCCCCAGCATCTCTTGGACAGCCCGCAGGTCAGCACCGCCTTCCAGCAGATGGGTGGCAAACGAGTGTCGCAAGGTGTGGGCAGATACATCGACCGGGAGCCCTGCCGCCCGCGCATACCGTTTGATGATGGCATGCAGCCCCTGCCGGGAAAGCTTCCGACCCCGGCTGTTCAGGAAGAGCTCGGGAGCCTTGAGCCGACCGGGCCCACCCAAGTACGGGCGTCCGCGCTCATTGTAGGCGCGGAGAGCTTGGATGGCCATCCTGCCCAGCGGCACCACCCGCTCTTTGTTGCCCTTCCCCGCAGTGCGGACGAAACCAACCTCCAGGTCGATGTCTTGAAGACGCAAGGCAAGCAGTTCCGAGGCTCTCAGTCCTGCCCCGTAGAGCATCTCCAGTATGGCTCGATCCCGGAGACCGCTAGGCGTCGGCTTCGGCTGACTGAGCAGCCTTTCCACCTCCTCTACCGTGAGGGCGCGCGGTAGTTGTGCTTCAAGACGCGGGGTCGCAAGACCCTGGGTGGGGTCCTTGCTCATAAGCTCTTCAAGCACCGCGCTCCGATAGAAGGACCGTAGAGCTGCAGCCTTGCGGGCCCGAGTAGTCGCTCGCCACTGGCCTTCTGCAAGGTAGGCGCGCACGTCCTCGGCCGCAGCCGAGAGGAGATCCTTACCCCTCTCCGCCAAGTAGGAGGCGAACTGAAGTAGATCCCCGCCGTAGGCCTCCAAGGTGCGTTCCGCTAGCCCCTTCTGAAGGCGAAGCGCGCGGAGATGGGCGGTGACCAGCCGCTCAGCCTTCGCGCTACCTACGGCGTCACGTGCAGTGAACGATCCCGACTCTTCCATGCCGAGTGCCTGCTCATACGTAGTCTATAGGCAGGACAGCCTCCAGGGGGAAATATCTGTTCCCGGTAGCGTCGGCCACCTCCCGCAGGGTGACCTTGCCCTCCATGATATTGATACCACGGGCCAGCGCAGCGTCCGACCGGGCAGCAGCCACTATTCCCGAGTCGGCAATGGCAAGGATGTAGGGCAGCGTAGCGTTGGTCAGCGCCAGGGTCGAAGTGATGGGGACCGCTCCTGCCATGTTGTCGACGCAGTAGTGGATCACCCCATGCTCGACGAAAGTGGGAGAGCGATGAGAGGTGACCCGGGAGGTGGCCACCGCCCCTCCCTGGTCAATACTCAGGTCAACGATCACCGAGCCGGGCTGCATACTCTTGACCATCTCCTCTGATACCAAGACAGGCGTACGTGCTCCCGGAACCAGTACTGCTCCGATGACCAGGTCGGCAGCCAGAACCTCCTCCTCTATGGTGAGTTGGTTGCTATGCAAAGTCTCCACCTGGGGCTGCCGGGCTCGCAGCCGGGCAAGCGCTCCCAGGTCGATGTCGAGGACCTTGGTACGGGCTCCCATCCCCTGGGCGATCGCTGCCGCGTTTGACCCCGCCGTACCTGCGCCCAGAATCACCACGCTGGCTGGCTTTACTCCCGTCGCTCCTCCCAAGAGCTTTCCCTTGCCGCCATTGGGCCGTTCCAGGAAATTCGCTCCCACCTGGGGAGCCAGGCGACCGGCGATCTCGCTCATGGGCGCGAGCAAAGGATGACGCCCGTCTTCGGTCTCCACCGTCTCATAGGCCACACAAGTCGCCCCTGTGGCAAGCAGACCGCGAGTAAGTTCCGGGTCTGGAGCCAAATGCAGAAAGGTGAACAGCGTGTGACGAGGCTCGAGCAACCGTATCTCTTCCGGCAACGGCTCCTTGACCTTCACGACCAGATCGGCCTGCTCGAAAACAGCGCGGGCGTCTGCCACCAATCTAGCCCCGGCAGCCACGTAGGCCTCGTCGGAGAAGCGGGACCCCTTCCCCGCCCCTCGCTGCACCAATACCTCGTGGCCCCGGGCTGTGAGCTCCCGGGCTCCGGCAGGGGTGAGAGCAACACGGTATTCTTCTTCGCGGATCTCTGTGGGGACCCCTATGCGCATGTCGCCTTCCTGTCAAGATACGATGCTGTTGCCGTCCTTGTATAACTCCCGCAAGAGAAGCAAGGTGGCAAGAGTCTTGGCATCAGCTATCTGGGCTGGATTCTCGAGCAATCCCTGCAGCGGATGACGCACCACGACAAGCTCCTCGTCATCATCAGGCTGCGTGGGGACTGAAGTCAAATCAGTGGCCAGAAAGGCATGAAGCAGTTCACTCGCGTACCCCGGCGACGAATAGAACTCCCCGAGCGGCTGCCAGACCTTCGCCTCTAGGCCGACTTCCTCTCTGAGCTCCCGTTGTGCGGCCGCCAGAGGATCTTCGCCCGGTTCCAACCCGCCAGCAGGAAGCTCAAGCAACCAGCGGCCCACAGGGTGTCGATACTGCTTGACCAGCACTACCTTGCCTTCCGCATCCACAGCAGCGATCACCACTGCCCCCGGATGTTTGACTACCTCTCGCACCGCCCAGCGTCCACCCGCCAGCTCGATTTCATCCACCTGCAGGCTGACCACCCGCCCCGCGTAGACCACACGGGAACCGCGAACCGCGGGCAACCGCTCCTCTCCGTCTCTCTTCCTGGGCTCAGTCATGGACTTCGGCACGAGAAGGACGGCCTGGACCGTAGGCGGGCGCGAGAAGGATCACACGCAAGACCAGCGCGCATAGCCTTTCCAGCTCGCTCAACGGAATGTACTCGTCGGGACTGTGAACCTGCATCATCCCGGCATCCAGATTCACGGTCGGCAATCCTCGTGCGTTTAAGATGTTGGCGTCTGAACCGCCTCCCCCCGTCAAGAGCCGACCTTCGACCCCAAGATCGCTGAGGGCAGCCTTGGCAAGACGAACTACCGCAGATTTCGGCTTGAGCGAAAAGGCACTATATTCATGAGTCAGAGATACATCCACATCCACCCCAGTCCGCGCGGCTCCTTCTTGGAGGGCGTCCACCATGGAGCCTGCGATGCGGACAAGCTTCTCATCGTCGTGGCTTCTACACTCGCCCTCCACCTCGCAGAAATCCGGGACAATATTGGTCGCCACTCCCCCCCTGATGACTCCGATGTTCGCGCTGCTCTCCTCGTCCACGCGGCCCAAGGACATCGCCGCGATGGCTCGGGCTGCCGCCTGGATGGCGCTGCGCCCACGCTCTGGCTCCACCCCGGCGTGGGCAGCGCGGCCGCGGAAGCTGGCCTTCAGACTCTTCTGACTGGGAGCTCGCACGACTATCCCTCCTACCGGACCAGACGAGTCCAGCACCAGCGCGAACGGGCTGGCAAGTACCTTGACGTCCAGGTGTTTCGCCCCCACCAGGCCGATCTCCTCCGCCACCGTGAAGAAGAGCTCGAAGGGAGTGAAAACGTGCGAGCCCCCCTTCAGCACTTCGGCGGCGTGAAGGAGAGCGGCGATCGCAGCCTTGTCGTCGGCCCCCAAGATGGTGTGACGACGATTTCGAAACACACCCTCCTCGTCCAGATACGGCTCGATGGTATCGGTCGGCGCCACGGTATCGAGATGCGCACCCAAGGCCACACAGGGCGCGCCACCGATACTGCCTCCGTCCTCACTGTGACCTGGGTTACAGGCGGTGGCGCCGTTAGAAAGACCACTACGCTCGTGCTGGCGGGGGCCGCGTGGAGCCACGACGCACCATAAGTTGCCTGTGTCCCCCCCGATAGCCTTCGCAGTCTCGTCCTCGCAGACCACCACGCCGATCTTCTCCAAGGTAGAGATGACGACGTCAGCCACGCCCCGCTCTCTCTTGGACGGGCTGGCTATCCGGGTAAGGGCCAGGAAGAGCTCGCTAAGCCGTTCCGAACAAAACTCCGGTATGTACACGTGGCGTCCTCCCACCCCCGTCAGGCCCTCCAGCAAGCAATCGTCAAGTCACCCACCCTGCCCGCTCAGACCCCAAGACGGGGCCCGCGCGACTGCGCCCCGACCGTCTGGGGACTGGCACACGATGTCTGCTGCCTGGTTACGGCGGCGCCGATGAACTCCCGGAACAGCGGGTGCGGCCGGGTAGGCCTGCTTTTGAACTCGGGGTGGAACTGGCAGGCGACGAACCACGGGTGATCCGGCAGTTCTATCATCTCGACCAGCCTGTCGTCGGGCGTAGTGCCGCTGATGACAAGACCGGCGGCCGTCAACTGGTCACGGAACTGGTTGTTGACTTCGTAACGATGCCGGTGTCGCTCGGAAATAACCTCCTGTCCGTAGGCGGCCGCAGCTTTCGTTCCCTCCTTCAGGCGGGCCGGCCACGCCCCCAGACGCATGGTCCCGCCCTTGTCGGCTACCCCCTTCTGTTCCGGCAGGAGGTCGATGACGGGATAAGGGGTGTCAGGATCGAACTCTGCAGAGTTCGCCCCTTCGAGGCCGGCCACGTGACGGGCGAATTCGGCCACCGCTACCTGCAGCCCCAGACACAGCCCCAAGTAGGGCACTTTGTTCTCACGAGCGTAGCGGACAGCGAGGATCTTGCCCTCGATCCCCCGCACCCCGAACCCGCCCGGCACAAGGATGCCGTCGGCGCCCGCCAGTTTGGAAGTGATCTCCTCTTCCCGCAGGCTCTCGGCGTCCACCCAGATCAGCTCAAGCTTCCGGCCGTGGTGGATGGCGGCATGACGAAGAGCTTCGACCACGCTCAGGTAGGCGTCTTGCAGCTGGACGTATTTCCCCACCAGGGCGATGCGCACATTCCCCGTCGCTGACTTGATCTTCTCCACTAGGGCTATCCATTCTCCAAGTTGGGGCCGACCGGCATCCAAGCCCAACTTGTCCACTACCAGACCGTCCAGACCCTCCTCCCTCAAGTTGAGGGGGACACAGTAGATGTGGGGAGCGTCGACACAGCTGATGACCGCCCTAGCTTCCACGTCAGTGAAAAGCGCGATCTTCTCCTTTAGTTCTTGTGTGATGGGTCGGTCGGAACGGCACACTATAATGTCGGGCTGGATACCGATGCTGCGCAGTTCGTTGACGCTGTGTTGCGTCGGCTTCGTCTTCAGCTCCCCGCTTGCCGCAATGAAGGGGATGAGGGTGACATGGATGTACAGAACATTGCGCCTGCCTACGTCGTTGCGGAACTGGCGGATCGCCTCCAGAAATGGCAAGCTCTCGATATCGCCCACAGTACCCCCGATCTCGGTGATGACCACATCGATATCGCGGCTGCGGCCTACTCTAGTGATGCGCTCCTTGATCTCGTTGGTCACATGCGGGATGACCTGGACCGTGGCTCCAAGATAGTCCCCCCGGCGTTCTTTGCGGATGACGCTGTAGTAGATGGACCCCGAGGTCACATTGGAGTCCTTGGTGAGGTTCTCGTCGACGAAGCGCTCATAATGACCAAGGTCCAGATCGGTCTCGGCCCCGTCGTCGGTCACAAAGACTTCCCCGTGCTGGAAGGGGCTCATGGTCCCCGGATCGACATTAAGATAGGGATCGAACTTCTGGATGGTGACCTTGAGGCCGCGACTCTTCAGCAGACACCCCAGCGAGGCTCCGGTGATGCCCTTCCCGAGTGACGATACGACACCGCCGGTGATGAACACATGTTTGGCCATGCTCTCCTCTACTCTTGCGGAAAGAACCCCGGCGGCGCGTGGACTGCGAGCCCCGCGCCTTTCCTAGTCTAGCAGCCCGCTCGCGGCCCTGTCTCGCAGTTGACGGGCATGAGCCATCGCTTCCGCATCCTCAGGGCGACCTCCCATCATGCGGCAAAGCTCGGCTACCACTGCTTCGCCCGACAAGCGGGAAAGCCGCGTGACCGCCCCTGCCCCGTCCGTAGCCTTCTCGATCAGGAAATGGTGGTCGGCTACAGCAGCCACAGGCGCCAAGTGGGTCACCACTAGTAGCTGGGTCTCCCGCGAAAGCTGCCGGAGTTTCTGCGCCACACTCACCGCAGTCCTGCCCCCTATGCCCGCGTCGATCTCGTCGAATACCAGGGTCTCCCGCCCCCCCAAGCCCGCCAGAGCACACTTGATGGCAAGTAGCACGCGGGACAGCTCTCCCCCGGAGGCCGTCTTAGCCAAGCTCCGATACGGTTGGCCCGGGTTCGCGGCAAGTAGGAACTCGGCCGACTCTCCCCCGCTCTCCCGCAGCCCCTCCCAGCCCTCTCGTTCCTCGAGGGCAACGCGCAGAGAGGCGGATTCCATGCCCAGGTCCGCCAACTGCGCGTTCACTGCCGCCTCCAAACTCGGGATGGCTTCACGTCTGGCAGCCCGGAGACGGGTGGCAAGGTCCTCTGCCTCTTCCAGTAGCCGCTCCCTTTCCTCGCGCAGACGTCCGGTGTCCTCTTCCACGCTTTCCAGGCGCCCCAGCTCTTCCCTAGCCCGTTCCAGGAAGGCCATAGCCTCCGCCGTCGTTCCGCCATACTTGCGCGCCAACTGCGAGTAGAGGCGGAGCCTTTCCTCCACAAAGCGCAGCCTTTCCGGGTCCACGGGGACCCTCTCTGCGTAGTGGCGAAACTCTCGGCCGAGTTCGACCAACTGCTCCCGCAGGTCCCGCAGACTGCCCGCCCACTCGCCGAGAGTGGGATCGGCCTCCTCCAGCTCGCCGAGCAGCCCCGCCGCCTCGGCCAAGAGTCGGGTCGCATCGGGATGTTCTCCCTCCGAGCGGAGCAATTCCGCAGCCAGATTCAG
Source organism: uncultured Actinomycetes bacterium (assembly GCA_937148845.1). Lineage (GTDB taxonomy): Bacteria > Actinomycetota > Thermoleophilia > RBG-16-64-13 > RBG-16-64-13 > CAKZRW01. The sequence continues at coordinate 9,640 of CAKZRW010000050.1, forward strand.
GGCCTGGACTATGTCTTCCGCCCGCGAAAGCAGACGAAGTTCGGCCTGAAGCGCGGTTTCTTCCTCGACCGACAGATCGGCCGCAGCTAACTCCGCCACCTGGAAGCGGAGAAGGTCCATCTCTTTACGACGAGCCTCGGCCGAGGCCACCTGCTCTTCAAGGGATCGTATGACCGCTCTGGCCCGCGTCCACACTTCGGCGAAACGACGGGCCAGGACTACCACTTCCGGCCCTGCCCAGTGGTCCAGTACGGTCAGTTGATACCGCGGGTCCAGCAGACGTCGATATTCATGCTGCCCCGCGAAAGAGAGAAAGGCACCGGCCACTGCCGCCATGGTGGTCAAGGTGACCGCGGTCTCATTGACATAGCAGCGATTACGCCCGCCTGGCCCCAACCGCCGAGTGATTATCAGTTCACCCGACTGCTGCAGTCCAGCCATCTCGCGCAGCTCCGGAGAAAGTTCGGCCAAGTCCTCGGCCTCAAGGGTGAATACTGCCTGGATCAGGGCTTCGTCGCCCGCCGTCCCCACCAGTCCCTCTTCAGCCCGTTCCCCCATCAACAAGCCCAACGCCCGGGTGAGCAAAGTCTTCCCCGCTCCTGTCTCGCCGGTTAGCACTGTCAGCCCCGGACCGAAGTCAAGGACCGCGTCTTCGATCAACACGAAGTTTCTTATAAGGAGCGAACTCAGCACGACTGCACAAGAGGTCTAGAGAAGCCTGTCCCGAAAATGATGGTAGAGACTGTCGTCCTCGAGTAGGGCCAAGGTGACCCCCGCCGACTCCGTCTGGACTCGGATGAGATCCCCGGGGCGCATGACCCCCAGTCTCTGTCCGTCGATGTCCACATAGCAGTCCGAGTGCGCAGAAGTGTTGATGACTTCGAAAACATCCTCCGGCGCCGCCACCACTGGCCGGACTCCCACAGCGTGCGCGGCTATCAGACTGATCACATAGGCCTGGACTGAGATGCCGAGCAGCGGTCCTCCGGCCGCCAGACTATAGGCAGAAGAGCCTGCCGGCGTAGCGGCCACCACCCCGTCGCACAGGACTTCGAAGAGCGCGACCCCGTTGATAGTGAGGGCGAGCGCACAAGCATGGGCGCGGTCACCTTTGCTCACCACCACGTCGTTGGCCGCGCGGTACAGCGCAGACCCCAAGCGCGCCTTGAGACCCAACAAAGGATAGCGGCGAAAACGACCGTCAAGAAGCTGCGCTAGTCCCTCACGCAGGCCGGCCGGAGATAGCGTAGTCAGGAAACCGACCCTGCCCAGGTTGACCCCAGCCACTGGGATACCCGTATCCTGGGTGGCATGGAAAGCCCGCAGCATCGTACCGTCACCACCAAGAACGAGGCACAGTTGTGCCTCGACTCTGGCGGCCTCGTTCTCCTCTAGCACCACGCCCCCCAGAGACTGAAGGAGCTCCCGATGTTTGGCCCACTCCTCGGGCGAGATGAAGACCTCGACCGCTCGCTCGTCTAGCACTGGGGCGATTTCGCACAGGGCGGGAGCTGCCACCCGGGGATCGCTGTGGGTCATCAACATCACCTTGCGAATGGACTCGTTCATGCGGTTTCTCCTGCCTTGTCGAACGCCGGACTCGCGAGAACCTGAGAAATGGCCTGGTCCAGCGTATCAGGTGTCACGCCCTCCGCTCCACCGGCTTCCGGCTGCTTGTGGGCGAGATGGAGAAAGAACTCGATATTGCCCTGAGCGCCAGGCACCTCAGACCGACACATCCCCAGCAAGCGCACGCCCAGATCCTCGAGCACGAATCGACTTATCTCGTGCAGCACCCGCCGATGCACGCCGGGATCACGCACAACGCCGCCTTTCCCTACCTCTCTGGGCCCGGCTTCGAACTGAGGCTTGACCAGGATCAGCCCGTCGAAGACTGGCGCCAGACACCGCACGACAGCCGGAAGCACTTTGGTCACAGAGATGAACGACACGTCCATCGTCAGGAGATCCGGCTGCCACGGCAATAGGTCTGGGGTTGTATGACGGGCGTTCTGCCCCTCGATCACGAAGACCCTCGGGTCGTTGCGCAGACGTATGTCGAGCTGGCCCCGTCCCACATCAAGCGCGATGACCCGCGCTGCGCCCCGCTGAAGAAGACAGTCAACGAAGCCTCCGGTCGAACTACCTACGTCCAGAGCCGACCGACCGGCTACTTCTACATCCAGGCTGGCAATGGCAGCGTCGAGCTTGTCCCCGGCCCTAGAGACGAAACGCGGAAGACGCTTGACACTCACCACGGCATTGGCATCGACCAGGGTTCCGGCCTTGTCGCACACCTGCTCTCCGACCAAAACAAGACCGGCAAGTATCATGCCTCGAGCGGCGCTCCTGCTAGGAGCGAACCCTCGGGCGACTACCAGCTCGTCCAAGCGTAGGCGCGGGCTTCCAGCCACCCTGCCTCACTCCGCAAGTAAGGCCCCGCCGGAGCTGAGAGCGCGGGCGGCTGCGCACACGGCTTCGGGAGTCAGCCCCACCTGACGACGGAGCTCCTCGACCGCTCCGTGGCTCACGAAGGCATCGGGCAAGCCCAGCCGCACGACGGGCCGCCATACCCCCCAAGAAGCCATGGCTTCCAGAACGGCTGATCCAAACCCGCCGGCAAGAGCGTTATCCTCCAAAGTGATGACGGCCGTGTGCTTCTCCACCAAAGGACGCAGAGCTTCTTCATCTAGAGGATGGACCTTGCGTACGACCGCCACTGAAAGCTCGATCCCCTCAGCCATTGATCTCTCCGCCGCCTCAAGAGCAGTGGCCACTATAGGCCCAGCAGCCAAAACCAATACCCGCTTCCCCTCGCGCAGCGTTTCCACCCAAGGCCCCCAGAACGGCTCGATGGGTCGGCTGAAGCGGGCTCCCCTCCCGGAGGACCGGGGATAACGGATAGCGCAAGGCCCATCGAGCTGCAAGGCAGTGGCTAAGAGACGCTGCAACTCAGCTTCGTCGGAAGGCACTAGGACCGTCAGATTAGGGATGATCCGCAGGAAGGAGAGATCGAAAGCGCCGTGATGCGTAGGACCATCCTCCCCCACCAGGCCCGCCCGGTCCACCGCGAATACTACCGGCAGGTTCTGCAGACACACCTCCACGATCACTTGGTCATACGCCCGCTGCAGGAAAGTGGAGTAGATGGCCACCACTGGACGTTTTCCCGCCGCCGCCAGGCCGGCGGCCAGACCTACAGCATGGGCTTCCGCGATCCCGACGTCGTAGAAGCGCTCGGGCATAGCTTCGCGCAGCAAATCAAGCCCTGTGCCGATAGCCATGGCCGCGGTTATCCCTACCACCCGGTCGTCACGGCGCGCCAGCTCTACCATCGCTTCGCCAAAAGCTCTCGTATATGTCGTCGGCCGGTCTGAATCAGGCAGCGAAGCAGTCGAGACCTTCATTCCCGACACACCGTGGTAGCGACCAGGTTGTTCTTCAGCCGGAGGATAACCTTTGCCCTTTACGGTCCGACAATGGAGGAGCACAGGCTTTTCCATGAGCAAAGCGCGGCGGATGTTCGCCCTCAGCTCTGCAATGTCATGGCCGTCGACCACCCCCATGTAGGTGAACCCGAGCTCCTCGAAAAGCATGCCCGGTACGAGGGCCGCCTTGATGCTGTCCTTGAGTTGCTCTCCCAGCATGGCGACCATGTCCCCCACGCCGGGAAGGCGCTGCAGACGTCGCTCGAGATCGCGACGCAGACGGTAGAGCGCAGGATCGGTTCGCAAACGGGATAGATAGTTGCTGATGGCGCCCACGTTCTTATCTATGGACATGGTGTTGTCGTTCAGTATCACCACCACTGGTATCCCCAGGTGGCCTGCATGGTTCAAGGCCTCATACGCCATACCACCGGTCAGTGCCCCGTCGCCGATCACAGCAACCACACGCCCGGAAGAATCCAGTCGGCTGGTAGCGTCAGCTTCTGGTGACGCGCCTCGGTCTGTCGCCCTGCCAGTGGCAGCAGAACGGCCAAGTAGGAGACCCACAGCGGCACTCACCGAAGTACTGCTATGCCCCGTGCCATAGACGTCATAGGGGCTTTCCCCCCGGCACGGGAAACCAGAGAGACCACCAAAAGTGCGGATGGTCCTGAATTGGGCCAACCTGCCCGTGAGCAGCTTGTAGGCGTAGGTTTGATGACCAACGTCCCAGACGATGGCATCTTTGGGTAGCTCCAGCTCGGCAAGCACAGCAATGGTAAGCTCCACTGTGCCCAAGCTGGCTCCCAGATGACCTCCATTCTGGGAGATGGTGGCTATGATCTCCTCTCGGACCTCTTCCGCGACTTGGCGCAAGGAGGCCCGGTCGAGGCTCTTCAGGTCCGCCGGCAGGCTGAGTCTGTCAATGAGCCTGCTACCCATGGTACTCATTTGTCCTCGGTCCGGCCCCCGCTTGACCGGTCCCTTGGGCCCTGCAGAAAAACCAGCAAGGACGCCAGCACCCCATTGACAAGAGCTCCCGCTTCATCGGAACAGTAGCGCTTAGCCTGCTCCACCGCCTGATCGATGGCGACGGCCGGAGGAACGTCCCTTCCTTGCATGAGTTCGAAGACAGCTATTCGTAAGATCGCCCGCTCCACGGCGCCTAGACGGCCTAGTTCCCACTCTTCCAGGTGGCGGTCCAGGAGCCCGTCGATCTCCTCTTTACGGCTACTCACCCCCCGGACTAACTCTTCGGCGTAAGGAGCCAGCTCTTCTTGCCGCCCAGCACGACAGAGTGCCTCCTCGGTAGGTATGTCGAGCAGATCCTGCTGATAGAGGATGAACATGGCCTGACGCCTGGCACTTCTACGACCTGGGGACACGGGCAGGCTTGCCTAGGTAGCGGCAGCGAACACGCCGCTGATGATGATATCCACCGCAGCCACTTTCAATCCAGTTATGGAGTGCAAAGCCTGGGCAATACGGCGTCTGGCGGCAGCCCCCAACCCCGGTATGAACTCACCGAAGCGCGCGTCCAGCTGTACTGAAACGCGGCACTCCTCTCCCTCGACGGCGACCTCGATCGGCTTGCCCCCCACCAAGGGAAGAGAGCTATGCACACGTAAAGTCTCCATGTCGGCCAAGGAGCCGCGCACGATCGCTTCGAGCACGTTCGTAGCTATCAAGTATTGGCTCATGACGGCTCTCCCTCCTTTGGGAGGAGGTCTCTTGTTCCTCTTGGAGGAGGTCTCGGGAAGCCTAGAGGCTCCGCTCCAGGAAGCTGGTCGAGTATCTCCCCCTAACGAAATCTGGATGCCGAAGTATAGCAAGGTGGAGGTCGCGCGTAGTGGGCACTCCCTCTACCAGCAATTCCGCGAGAGCACGCCGGCCCCGAGATAGGCAACTGTCACGGTCGCCGTCCCACACTATCAGCTTGGCCAGCAGTGAATCATAGTAAGGGGGCACGGAATAGCCCTGGTAGACGTGGGTATCCACGCGCACACCCGGCCCCCCCGGCAGCCGCAACCTCTTGATGACACCAGCCTGGGGGGTGTAACCGCGGGCAGGATCTTCGGCATTGATCCGGAACTCCATGGCATGGCCTGCATACGCCTGAGGCCCCTGCCTGCTCAGACCGTGTCCGGCGGCTACGCGGATCTGTTCTTTGACGATGTCTACCCCGCTCAGAACCTCGGTGATCGGGTGTTCAACCTGCACCCGGGTGTTCATCTCCATGAAGTAGTAGTTTCCCTCAGCGTCGACAAGGAACTCCACCGTACCGGCACCCGCATACTTAAGGGCGCTACAGGCTTCGGCCACCTCAGACTGCATCCGCTCCCGGACCGATCCAGCGATGGCCGGAGAAGGCGTCTCCTCTAGCACCTTCTGGTGACGCCGCTGAATAGAGCAGTCGCGCTCGACGAAGGTGGCCACCCCGCCCTTGCCATCTCCGACGATTTGGATCTCAACATGGCGTGGTTCAACGATGACCTTCTCCACGTAAAGCCCACCATCTCCGAAGGCCCCTTCCGCTTCCGCCGCCGCGGCCCGGTAGCTGCGCTCCAGCTCTGCCGCCGTCTCCACCCGCCTCATGCCCCGCCCGCCCCCTCCAGCGGCAGCCTTGAGCATGACGGGGTAACCCACACGCGCCGCCCAGGCCTGAGCTTCGGCTGTGTCAGCCACCGGACCGGGACTGCCGGGAATGATAGGCAGTCCCGCGTCGGCCATAAGCTGTTTGGCCAGGGACTTGTCGCCGAGGGCACGGATTGAATCGACAGCGGGCCCGATGAAGGTCAAGCCGTTAGCCGCACAGGCCTCTGCAAAAGAAGCGCTCTCAGCCAGGAATCCATAACCAGGATGAACAGCCTCACACCCGCTGTTCTTGGCGGCGGCGATTAGGCTGGGGATCGATAGGTAACTCTTGCGGGGATCGGGGGGACCTATGCAGACCTTCTGCGTAGCTCGCTCGACGTGAAGGCAGTCAACATCCGCGGTGGAGTAGACAGCCACCGTTTCGATACCCAGCTCCTCGCAGGCACGTATGATCCGGAGGGCGATCTCGCCCCGATTTGCCACCAGGACCCGGCGAAACATCTGAGCTAGTTACTCCACGGCCGTCTCTATGACGAAGAGTGGCTGACCGTATTCGACCGGTGCCCCATCCTCCACGAGGATAGCTGCCACCACGCCCGACACGTCCGCGACCACCTCGTTCAAGAGTTTCATGGCCTCGAGCACGCAAAGCGGGTCGCCCGCAGCGACTCGCTGCCCCTGCACCACTAGAGGAGGAGCTTCGGGCGAGGGACCTCGGTAGAAGGTGCCGACCATGGGAGCCCGCACAACATGTTCGCTCTCTTTCACCGGAATCTCGAGGACAGCCCCGGAGCCCAATCCTGGAGCCGCCAAGCCCTCTGCCAGAACGGTGGCAGAGCCAGAGACCGCACCTTCGGGGGAAGCGCTCGGAGAACCCGCTTTGCGCAAGCTCACCTTGGCCCCCGCTGTCTCCACCGTCAATTCTTCGACCTCGGACGCCTCGAATATGGCAACCAACTCTCGCAGCTCGTCGGGCCCGAACCTCTCCCACTCCTCAATAGCCTCGAGGCCCTCGGTTTCACCTTGCCCCCGGGAGGTCTCAGTCGCCACTCTGGCAAGGTCCGCTCGCCTGCCAAGGAACATGCGGGCTTCTTCGGGGGCCAGTTCCAGAAGCAGCGCGTCCTCGGCCTCCATCCCTTCGGACGGCGCGCCCATCGTAGCGGCTGCCGACCCTGTTGTGGACCGCTCGCCCTCCCCGCCTTGTTCCACTTCCCCTGCCTCTGGAGTCTCGGGGCCAAGAACGGCCCGCAGCACCTCCGGCGCCACTGGCCGCAGGGGCGAGCCGTAGGCTCCGCGCAGATAGGCGCGCATCTCGTCCGGCACTATATGCCAACGTCTTCCGTAGAGTACATTGAGCACAGCCTGAGCGGCGGCGATTTCGGCCAGGGGCCACACTGCCGTTGACATCCCCATATCAGCCAGCACATCGAGAGTCTCCCGTACCACTTCACCCAACCGAGGCAGAGCTCCTTGCTGCTCAAGGCGCAGAGCCAGCCGCTGCAGTGTGCCCGCAGGTAGCTCAAGAGCCTCCGGCCAGTGCCCGGCCAGCTCCAGCGCGACGGTGACCTGGCCATCCTCGATCTGCCCCAGTGCGCCGAATTGTTCTGTGACCCGCGCCACCAGCGAAGCCTGCAACCCCGTCACCGCCCCGGCCTTCTCCAAGACGTTCCTCACTGTCGCTACCGACACCGCCGCTGGATCCATCCAAGCCGGAGACGCAGCGGCGTATACCAAGTCTGCACCCGCCGGAACGGAAAGGGCAGCCGAAAAGGCCCCCAGACCACCGGCATTGTCCACGTCGACCTCCAGCGGCACGGAGACTGCACGACGCACTTGTTCCACGAGTGTCTGAAGCGCGGCAGGCCCGAGACCATTCCCCGTTTTAAGGCAGACAGCATCGGGCTTGAGGGCCTGGAGTCGTTCAGCGAGTTCGACCGTCCGTGCGGCTCCACTCTTTCCCTCTCCATGTACGAGGCCTAGCTTGATCTCCACTCCCAGACCGCGGCAGATCTCGAGCGCACTCTCCAGACCACCTAACTCGTTGAGCGGCTCGTATACAAGGAAGGCTCGCACCCCGCATTCGGCAGCGCGGGCAACGAACTCCCGCATGAGACGCCGCGGGTAAGGCCTGATGCCCACCAGAGAGGCCCCAGCCAACTCCATCTGAGGAAGGGCACGTTCTACGCGAGCACAGATGGCCCGGAGACGCTCCCACGGGCTCTCATTCCACCACTTGAGCGCATGGGTAACAGGAACCAGGCCCCAGACCTCGATCGCTGCGAAGCCGGCCTGGTCTAGAGTCTCCACGATGGGAAGTAGTCGGCCTAGTCGCCCGTTTTCCGGCGGAGTGGCTCGCGACAACGAGCGCAGGGTCACGTCACAGATACCGACCCGGCGCCCTCTCATCACCGCCATAAAGTCGTGTTTCCCCAGTGGGTCCAGTCCGACCCCCTTAAGCGCGGGTCACGTACTCCCGCGTACGTGTATCGATTCGCACCACATCCCCCGGTTCGATGAACAGTGGCACTTGCACCGTGGCCCCACTCTCCAGAACCGCGGCCTTGGAACCTCCCGACACGGTGTCACCGCGCACCCCCGCCGCAGTCTCGACGACCTTGAGGTCCACCTTCATGCCCATGTGCGTCGTGACGCGCGCGCCCGCCTCGCCCGCCGAGTGGACCGACTCGACGAGCTCGAGGTCCTTGAGCGTGCCGGCCAGCGCCGCGGGATCGGAGGCGGTCGCGATGATGTCGAGGTCCTTGACGGCGTCGGCCCTGCGCCGCAGCGAGCCGGCGACCTCGACGCGGTCGGACGCCGGATGCGCGCGCAGCGCGCCGACGATCCCGGCGCGGAAGGGCGCTACGAAATCCTGGAGAAGTACAGCACCGATCTGACCGCCCTGGCGCGCGATGGCAAGCTTGATCCGGTGATCGGTCGCGAG
>CAKZRW010000051.1 GCA_937148845.1 uncultured Actinomycetes bacterium
GAAGGTGGGGGTCAGCAGCATGTCCGCCATCACGTCCATGGCCACCACCAACTGATCATCCAGGAAACGGCCGTATACCACCACATATTCCCGGGAGGTGCTGGCATTCAGTTCTCCGCCCAGGGTGTCGAAGACCTGCGCGATCTCTTCGGCTGTGTACTTGGCCGAGCCCTTGAAGAGCAGGTGCTCGATGAAATGTGTGGCTCCAGTCAAAGACTCCGGCTCATCACGCGAACCAGCTGGTATCCAGAAACCTAGACAGATCGACCGCAGGTGCTCGAGCTTCTCGGTGACCAGCCGCTGACCGTTCGGAAGCGTCTCGAGACGATACTCCTCAGTTGCCACTGCCTTCCTTCTTGGAAAGGTTCTCGAGCAGCCGCAGACTTATCTTCTCTTTCCCGCCCTGCAACTGCACATCGAGCACTTCCACGCGGACCAGGTCGCCCCGATTCACCACGTCTTCTACCGAGGCCACCCGGCGGTCGGCCAGTCGCGAAATATGGATGAGACCGTCCGTCCCCGGCTTGAGCGTGACAAAAGCCCCGAAGGAGGTGGTGGAAGCCACCCGGCCTTCCACTATATCCCCGGCCTTGGTCTCCCGCGTCAGCATGTTGATGCGCTCGACGCAGGCGTCACCCAGCTTGCCATCGGTCGCGAAGACCTTGATGAGGCCATCCTCTTCCACATCGATGGTGCACTCGAACTCAGTCTCCATGCCGCGGATCGTCTCACCCCCTTTGCCGATGATCAGTCCGATCTTTTCAGGATCGATGCGGATGGTGGCGATGCGGGGAGCATACTCGGAGAGTTGTGGCCGCGGTGCAGCGATGACCTCGGCCATCTTGTCCAAGATGAAGAAGCGGGCTTTCTTCGCACGCTCCAGAGCTTCGCTCATGATGGCGAAGGTCACCCCGGTGATCTTGATGTCCATCTGCAAGGCGGTGATGCCGCGCTCAGTCCCCGCCACCTTGAAGTCCATATCCCCCAGGTAATCCTCCACCCCGGCGATGTCGGTCAGCACCACGTAGTCGTCTCCCTCTTTGATGAGACCCATCGCGATGCCCGCCACGGCCCGACTCACTGGGACTCCCGCGTCCATGAGGGCCAGCGACGACGCGCAGACACTGGCCATGGAGCTGGAACCGTTGGATTCCAAGGTCTCGGAAACCAGGCGGATGGTATAGGGGAAGCTCTCCTCATCGGGTATCACCGGTAGCAGCGCCCGCTCCGCCAAGGCACCGTGTCCGATCTCGCGTCGCCCGGGTCCGCGCATGAATCCGGTCTCCCCCACGCTGAAGGGCGGGAACTTGTAGTGGTGCATGAAGCGTTTGGACTCCTCCACGTCGAGGCCGTCCAGCCGCTGCTCATCGCGGGCAGCCCCCAGGGTGAGCAAGGTCAGCACCTGGGTCTGACCTCTCGTAAACAAGCCGGAACCATGTGTGCGAGGCGCAATGCCTACTTCACAACTGATAGGCCTGATCTCATCCAGCCCGCGCCCATCGGGCCGCTTCTTCTCGACAGCGATGGAACGCCTGACGATCTCCTTCTCCACCGCATCGAACGCCCTGACCAAAGCAGCCATCTCGGCCAGAGGGTCGGGCGAGTCGGCCGCCGGGGGCCAAGCCGCCAGCACGGCCTGCTTGACCGCCGCCACCACCTCAGCCCTTTCGTGTTTATCAAGCGCGTTGCTGGCCCGAGCGATCTCCTCGCCGAACTCCTGCCTGATCTTCTCGACAAGCTCCGGATCGGGTAGCTTGGGTTCGAACTCGAGTTTGGGGACGCCCACTTCCGCCGCCCAGGTCGAAAGAACCTCGACCTGCTTCTTGATGGCTTCGTGGGCCACCTGCAGTCCTGCGACGACATCAGACTCGTCGACCTCGTCGCAGCCAGCCTCGACCATGGTAATGGCTTCTCGAGTGCCCGCTACGACCATATTGACCGGGCTCACCTCAAGTTCATCGTAGGTGGGATTGACGATCCACGCGTCGCCCACCTTGGCCACCCGAACCGCCCCTATGGGACCGAGGAAGGGGGCCTCTGACAAGCTCAGTGCCGCCGACGCCCCGACCACCCCAAGCACGTCATAGGGATTCTTCTTGTCCACCGACAGCACCGTGGCCACTATATGGGTCTCGCGATTGAAGCCCTTTGGCCAGAGCGGCCGTATCGGACGGTCGATCAGACGCGCGTTCAGGATGGCCTGGTCGCTGGGTCTACCTTCTTTCTTGATGAACCCCCCTGGGATCTTGCCCGCGGCGTACATGCCGGCTTCGACATCAACCGTGAGGGGGAAAAAATCAACGTTGCGCTCCGCAGATGAGATCACCGCGGTGACCAGCACCATGGTGTCTCCAGATCTGACCAATACCGCACCGCTGGCCTGTTTGGCCAAGCGCCCGGTCTCGAAAGTGATCTTTCGGTCGCCGAGCACCACTTCCGTAGTACTTACTCCGCCTACCACTGCCTTCTCTCCCGTCTGAGGACCGACCTGGGGTCCTCCCTTCGCTTCCAGTTCTCCCCGCAACCTACCAACGAACAACAACCACCGGTGCTCTGCGGACCCGCCCCTTCTTGGGCAGACTTACCTGCGCAATCCTAGGTCTTTGACGACCGCCCGATACCTTTCGACGTCCTGCTTCTGCAAATAATTGAGAAGTCGACGCCTCTTGCCGACCATCTTGAGAAGGCCGCGACGCGAGTGGTGATCCTTGTGGTGAGTCTTAAGGTGCTCGGTCAACACGTTGATGCGAGCAGTCAGGATGCCTATCTGTACCTCTGGCGATCCTGTGTCGCCCTCGTGTTTCTTGAACCGATCGATGATCTCCGCTTTGTGCTCTTTGCTCAACATGCATAGCCTCCTTGGGCTCCATATCCCCAGCAGGGACCCTACGGTCCGAGCCGAGTGACAGGTTGAAATGCGCGCTCCCCGCTACTGCGAAAAGGAGCGGTCATGTAGGTTACCACAGCTCGCGACTGCCGAAATACTCCCGAGCCACGCGAACATCTTCAGCGATACGAGCAGCCAGCGCCGAAGCATCGGGGAAGACTCTCTGGCTCCGCACACGCTCAAGAAAGTCCACGGCGAGGCGCATACCATAAAGGTCACCCGAGAAATCGAGCAAGAGCGACTCCACCCTGACTTTACGGTCGTGTTCAAAGGTGGGATTCGTACCAATACTGGTAAGGGAGGGCCACGCCGACCCGTCGGTCAGTATGGTCCGCGTGAGGTATACGCCCTTCCGGGGTAGGGCTAGGCCCTGGGCGACCGACAGGTTAGCGGTGGGAGCGCGCAAGGCGCGGCCACGCCGCACTCCCCTGACCACCTCCCCTTCAAGGCGGTGGGGTCTCCCCAGAAGAAGTGCGGCCGCTGCGACCTGGCCTGCCGCCAGCAGCGAGCGTATCCGCGTACTGGAGATGACCTCCTCTCCCTCCAACGCAAGGCCGACCACAGTGACAACGAACCCGTGCATCGACCCGTAGTCCTCCAAATCAGCGGCTGAGCCGGCTCCGCCCTTACCGAACCGGAAGTTCTCCCCGACGAACACTTGGCGAGCCCCAAGGCGCTCGGACAAGACGCGACCACAGAAGGCTTCCGGGGACAGTGCGGCAAACGTACGGTCGAACGGCACCACTATAAGCTCGTCGACACCCAGAGCAGCGATCAACTCGGCCTTGCGCTCCAATGACGTCAGCATGCGAGGGGCATTGCGAGGGCGCAGCACCGCCTCGGGATGGGGATAGAACGTGACCACTGTGCTCAGCGCGCCCGTCCCCCGAGCCGCTTCCACCGCGCGTCGGAGGATCTCCTGGTGGCCCCGGTGCACGCCATCGAAGACGCCGATGGCAACGGCGCGGCCCGCCCCTTGATTCTCCGGAACTTCCTCAAGTAAACGATACACACGCAAGGTCAGCCCGCCTTCGGGAACACGACCAACGGTCGGGCCGCGCCTTCCCGGCTCTCGTAAACGCCGAGCAGTCGGTCAGCCTGATACACCCGGAAACGTCCCAAGGGAAAAGGACGAAGCACATTACCGTTCGCGGCCCGTCGCGCCAGGGAGCCGTCGACCTGATATCGAGGCAAGAAAGCAAGAGCTTCGTCGACCGAGAGCACGCCCCGCCCTGTCGACTCGAAGAGCTCCGCGCAAAGCTCCTCCCCGGCCACCGCGTCCGCCACCGAGAAGCAGCCCACTCGGGTACGCCGGAGAGCGGCGGCGTAGGCCCGACTACCAGCCGCTTGGCCTAGATCGGCGGCCAGGACCCGGAGATAGGTGCCACTTCCCACCAGGGCGAGGACCTGTGCCTGCTGGGTCTCGATGTCAAAGTGGGTGAGCGTCAGATCGTAGACCTGAACCAGGCGCTCCGGGGTCTCCACCGCTTCGCCTCGATGCGCTCGTTTGTAGAGCGGTTCGCCCCCCACCTTGACGGCCGAAGTCAGGGGCACTCTTTGCACGACCGAGCCCCGGAACCTATCCAGCGCCGCAACCACTTCCCTCACCGTCACCGGAGACCCTGCCCAGGTGATATCCCCCGTGGGATCACCGGTGCTCGACTCGGCCCCAAACTGCACAGTCAGCTCGTACTCCTTGGGCAAAGACATCAAAAGCGCGGACAGGCGGGTCGCGTTTCCTGTCATCAGTAGCAGGAGACCGGAGGCGAAGGGGTCTAAGGTACCAGCGTGCCCGATGCGACCACGCCTTCCTCGGCGTGCTCGCCGGATCATGTCATAGCTGCTAGGCCCGACCGGTTTGTCCACCAAGACCACCCGGTCCGGAAAGTTCACAGTTCCGCCAGGACCCGCCGCTCGACCCATGTGAGGACCTCCGCCAACTCTGCCTCGGTTGTGAAGCCAGCCGCCTGCTGATGCCCGCCTCCTCCCCGCTCCCGAGCAATGGCAGACACATCGATCCTACTGTCCAAGGAGCGGAGGCTGACCTTTGTCTGCGACCGCTTACCCCGCCCTTTGCTACGCACCAGCACAGCGACCCTCGCGCCCTTGGTCTGGCGCAAGGTATCGATCAGCCCTTCGACGTGGGCCTCGGTGGCGCCAGTGGCAACGAAATCGTCGTCGTCCAGCCAGGAGAGCACCAAGGCCCCGCCTGCGCGCGCCTCGGCATGCTCGAGCGCCCGTCCCAGCAAGCGCAGCTTGGCAAACGGCACACTCTCGTAGACCTGGCGAGCGACCGCTGAAACATCCACCCCCAGCTCCTGCAATTCGGCCGCCATCCTGTGGGCCCCTGGACTGGTATTGCTGTACTGGAAGCGCCCAGTGTCGGTGACCAGCCCCACATAGAGGGCAGCCGCGATCTCCACGTCCATGGGCAGCCGGCCGACCTTGAAGATGTCGTAGAGCAACGCAGTGGTGGAAGGAGCGCTGGCATCAAGCAGATTGAGCTCTCCGTAGCCAGGATTGTCGTGATGATGGTCGATGTTGACCCGGACCACTCCTTCTCCGAACGATGCCGAATTTGACCGGCCAAGAGACGCGCAGTCGAGCAGATAGGCAGTCGTAGGCGGTTCTACCCTCGGAATGGTTCCCCGCACCACGCTGTGCAACCTGGGCAGGAAGCCGTACTCCTCAGGAAAGGGGGCTTCCCCAGGTATGTAGGCCATGCAGGGGATGCCCAGCCGCCCACACATCAGAAGCAACGCACATAGGGAGCCCAAAGCGTCCCCGTCGGGTGCCTCGTGAGAGACGGCGAGCACCTGCCGCTCACGCCGGAGACGCTCGGCTACCTCGTCTCTAGTCACCGCCCGGGAGTGGAGGGGGACGGTCACGACTCCCCTTCCTCGCTTGCCCCCTCGGTCCGGGCCTCATGCAGTCCTCCGGGTTTCTCACTCCCAGGCGGATGCTGCAGAGTCGACCTGAGGATGGCCTGGATGCGCATGCCCTCATCCACGGTCGAGTCGTACGTGAACTCCAGTTCCGGAGTGCGCTTGAGGTGGAGCTCGTCACCGATACGCCGGCGCAGGTAGGCGCGTGCTGCCACCAGTCCGGCCAGAGTAGCTTCCTTTTCCGACTGTTTGCCGTACACCGAATAGAACACCCGGGCGTGAGAGAGGTCGGGAGCGGTCTCCACCCCGGTCAGAGTCACAAAACCGATACGAGGATCCTTGATCTCCTGGGCGAGGGCGATCCCTATGATCTCTCTGATCGCCTCATTCACCCGAC
>CAKZRW010000052.1 GCA_937148845.1 uncultured Actinomycetes bacterium
CCCGCCTGATGACCAAATCCACGTCGGCAAGAGCGTCGGTGAGCGTGCCCTCGTAAGCGAAAGACACCTTCTCGAGGGTGATCTCACGTTCGAAGGGGAAAGGACTGCCGGTATCGGTGGCGGCGACGTTCTGCTCGATGAGGCGCAGATCGCGATGGATGTCGGCGGTGGGAGCGGTCGCGAACTTGAGGCTGTTGAAGGCGGCGACGATCTTCTGGAGCGAGGGTTGGAGGCGCAGGCCAGCGTAACCGAAGAGACCCAGGGTGGCTAGCGCACTCTGGGAGGCTCCCCGGGCCACCGTGACCGCGAAGAAGACCAGGATGAACAGGATGAGCGAGGTCTCGATGACGTAACGCGGGCTCTGCACCACGGTGTTATAGGTGTAGAGCATGCGGGCCAGAAGCCGACGCCGGCGGCCGTAGGCTTCCGCGAAGAACCTTTCGCGGCCAAGCAGTTTGACGTCGCGCACGCCTTGGAAGGACTGCTGTAGCGCACTCAGGGTATCCCTGTGCATCTGGTGCGCGGCAGCCCCAAAGCGCTTGATGCGGGGCTGGATGATCAGCATGAGGATGACCGTCGCTCCCCCTACCACTGCCACCGCCAGCGCTGTGCCCACCGGTGAAACGGCTATGAGGAGTACCAACATGCCGATAGTGAGGATGGTCTCGGCCATCAAGCGGATGAGGGGCAAGAAGACGTTGTTGACGATGTCGAGTGGCACTTGGTGGGCATTGCGGATGAGCTCCGCGGAGTTGCGGTTGAGGTGGAAGGCGTAGGGCAAGCTGAGATAGCCCCGCGCCAATCTGGCCGAAAGATTGGCCGCAGTGTTGGCGGTCATGCGGTGCATCACATACTCGGCGCTTATGGCTGCCCCGGCGCGCAGCAAGAAGAAGACGATCATCACCCCGATGAGGACCAAGAGGAAGGTCTGCTCGCCGAGGTCACCGACCAGGGCGCGAACGTCACCGACCAAGGGCAGCTTGACGGCCCCCGTGGGGTTGGCCACGAGGCCCAGAAGCATGTACACCAGCCCGGCCGCTACTATTTCGAGTAGGCTGGTGAAAAGGGCGATAAGCGCCAGTATGGCCCAGCGCTTGCGTTGCGCACGCCCCAGAAGATAGATGGCCTGCCGTATTGTGGTGAGCAAACGAAGGTGCCCCTGTCTCTATAGCTTGCTCTCAATCATAGCAGGGGCGTCCGACGGAAAGCCGCGGGGGTAGACTGACGAGGGCGTGCCCGGCCGCGAAAAAGACGCCAGGCGGCTCCATGTAGACCGCTGAAAGTCAGGGCCAAGCGGTCGAGAGAGTCGTAGGCATTGCCGCGTAAACGCGAGGTGGCCAGTGGCTGAGTAGGGGGCCAGGGGCTGAGCCGGTCGTCGTAGGCGAAGGCAAGCTCGTAGCCGGCCTCGGCTACCGTGGCCAAGGCTTGCGCGTCGTAGAAGCCTCCCGGGTAGGCGAAGGCCAGAGGCTCGTGGCCGAGGATGCTTGTCAGGCGTTCGTGAGCGGCGAAGACCTCCTCGTGCATGGTCCCTTGGTCGCAGCGATCGAGGCAGGCATGGCTCCGGGTGTGGTTACCTACAGCGACGCCGGCGGACTCGAAAAGCGGCAGCTCCTCGGAGCGGAGCTGCGGGCGCGAAAGCGTCGTAGCGGGCAGGCCGTGGGCGGCGGGCGTCCACCCCCGGGCTGCGGCCCGCAAGGTCGCCATGATGGCTCTCCGCACTTCATCGGGCACCATCGTGAGGTGGGCCACGGCCTGGTCGGGGCTCAGACCCGCCAACTCGGGCACTGTGACCCCCCTCTTTACTAGCTCGGCCACTTCGTCGAACCAGAAGGGCTGCTCACTGTCGAGCACCGCGGTCACCACAAAGACCACAGCAGGGACGCCGCGCTCCCGAAGCAGGGGTAGGGCGGTCTCGAGGTGAGTGCGGCCGGCATCATCGAAGGTGATAAGCACACTGCGGCGGGGCAGACTGCGTCCGCGGCGCTGGCTGGCGAGCAGTTCTTCTAAGGAGACGGGACGGGCACGCTTTCTTAGAAAGTCGAGCTGAGCAGCGAACCGCTCCGCATCAGGGACCTCGTGGTAGGCGAGTACGGCCAGCTTATCGGCGGCCTGCCACTGGCTTAGGAGTTGAAGCGGCGAGTAGCGAAGCAGGCGGTAGGCAAGCCGGCGGCCTAAGCCTGTGACCAGTCGGGGCGAGCGAACCTCGTCAAGCTCTGGGCTGAGAGTAACCTGGCTGCTAGGCGCAGGGGAAGGCATTGAGAGCCTCGATCACACGCTCGACTGCGGTACCTATGCCCTGGCTGGCCAGGTACTCGCGCAATTCCTCTCGGCGGTGGCAGCGGACCACGAACAGGTGCCAGACATGGGCCTGAGGCTCCTTTGGGGCGGCCGGGAGCACGATCTGGGGGTGTTTTATGCCCTCGAGGTAGGCTTGGGCGATCTGGCGACGGCGCGCGTTGTCCTGGTCGAGATGGGGTAGCTTCGCTCGCAGTACGGCCGCCTGTAGTTCGTCCATGCGGGAATTCGCGCCTTGCAGGCGATAGCGGTCCTTGCTTTCTGCCCCGTAGTTACGAAGTGCCCGGAGGTCGGTGGCGAGCTGGTCGTCATCAGTGGTCACTGCTCCTGCGTCGCCGAGTGCACCCAGGTTCTTGGTGGGGTAGAAGCTGAAAGCGGCGGCGTGGCCCCAAGCCCCGGCTTTGACTCCTCTGCTCAGTGCTCCGTGAG
>CAKZRW010000053.1 GCA_937148845.1 uncultured Actinomycetes bacterium
ACCTCGGCGAGATTTGCTACTGGCATCGGAACCCCCTGAGGCGATTCGTTCACCGGTTAGGAAAATGTATGAGAAAGCGAGGACCAAAATGACATCCGTGCACCGCTGTGGAAAACGCAAGGGAAAGAAAAAATAAGCGAGATGAGCGCGCTCATCTCGCCGCAGGGAAGGAGGATAGAATATGCCAACTACTGTCGGAATGACGATCTCCGGGTCGGCGCTCGTGACCTCCCTACTGGCCGCGAGCAACGTTAAATGGGTTCACTGGGGCACAGGTACTACCGCGTTCGCCCCGTCACAGACGGCCCTGATTGCGCCCCTGCCCGAAGCGCGCGTGGCCGGGACCCAAAGCCAGCAGACTACTGTTACGACGAACGATACCTACCAGGTAGTAGCGACGCTCACGAAGGCCACCGAGGCAGCGGCCGTTTCCGAGGCTGGCATATTTACCGCTTCGACCGGCGGTAGCATGTACTGCAGGGCCGCATTCGATCCAATTAACGTAGACCCGGGTGACAGTATCGACTTTACATTCCGGATTCGCTACGTTCATAGTTAGGAAAATAGTTCGCCAACATGAGAGGGGGCGACGTCTACATCTAGAATGCCATGCCGACCTACACGATATTACTCTCTGCCATATCAGCGTCTACCGCTACTCTGGTCAGGAGAGCCGGCAAACTGATGAGCGCGTTGAGCGCGACCATTGCTACCCTGACTCGGAGAGCCGATAAAATCGCGAGCGCGTCGAGCGGGACTATCGCGAGCCTCGCCCGGATAACCGACAAAATGATGACGACCCTCAGCGGGACTATCGCGAGCCTGGCCCGGATAGCTGACAAAATCCTGGTAGCGATCTCGGACACCACCGGTACTCTCGCATCGAGAGTAATACGCAGGGCGTACGCCACGATCGGCCTCATATCTCGGGGAGCGGAGCGTGGTCTCACGTCTCATGCGATTACGGGTCTGGAGGCGGACGGAGCCGAGCGCGGCCCGATATCCCACGGCACGAGGAGACAACCATGAATGAACCCGAACCAGTCTATCTGGGCGCGTTCCAGCCGATGAAGCGGGGCGACATCCTGGACCGCTACATCGACATTAGCGCCGATTTAGTGTCCGCCAGGGGAGAGACCATCGAGACGGCCACGTTCACCGTGACGGCCGCTGGGAGCGAGGATCCAATCGGTTCACCCCCACACGCGTGGGGACAACACTTCGGAAAGCCCCTTTTTAAGCCATGCGAATCAGCGAAAGACCGTCGAAGTCTTCGATTGCCCGCGAGCTCTCTCCAAAGGATTCCAGTCGATACCCCTGCTCGGTATTACTGGAGTAAATGAGGAGACCTCCACCTCCGCGAGCTTGGCTTCTGGCCTTGTCCCACAGCTTGTCACGCACCATAGCAGAGACCTGCCCCACAAACACACCGGCCTTCGGTTCCAACAACCATCGAGTCAACTCGCCACGAAGGCTAACCGGTACTCTTTCCAAGATAAGGACTATCAACCCTCCACCCTCTCGTTTCCTTGGTTACACATACGCCCGACCACCTTCTACGCTCTCGCCATCCGGGTCCCATAAAGGCCCAGGGGCAGCAGCATCGTCGTCATACAGTTCAAGCGGTTCCCAGCCCCCTCGTTCAGAAAGCATTAGCACGTTCTGCACGTCCGGGATTATGCGGCTGAGCAGACGCGTCTCGACAAATCGGTCGCGACAAGCCAGACGCACCCTCCTCTCAATATCGTCTGCCCCTTCGGCTGCGGCTTGAAAAGCAATGCGCACGGTTATCTCGGTCTTGTACAAGTCGGCCACGTCGTAGACGAAGGACAGCATCTTGCCAGTGTGGATGAATCCGAGAGCCGGAGAAAACCCCGCGGAGATCACGGCAGCGTGGCACACCCCGTACAAGCACGCGTTGGCCGCCGACAACGCACGGTTTACCGGGTCCGAACTCAGCCACGCATCGCGGCGATAGCTGCGTCCAGACCATTCCACCCCGGTCTCGCGGGCTGCTTTAGCGTACGCGTCGCGGACTCTGGCACCCTCCATGCCTCGAATCTGCTGAAGGGTGAGGGAAGGATCGAAAGGCTCTGCAAATCGAAATTGGTAAAGTCTGTACACCACTTGCATTCGCAGCGCTTCATCAGCCCACAGACGCGCCTGGTGCAACAAGCGGACAGAACTCCGGGTCTCTCCCATCCCGACAGCGTAAAAGCGGACCGCCCCCTCGCCACACCATGCAACCAGGCATCCATGGTCGGCAAGCACGCTGACCGCCGCGTGCGTGATCGATACTCCTGGGCCAAGCATCAGCAAAGCGAGGTTGGCACAAGGGACCGGGACCTTGCCGCGCTGATCATGAATGGCAATAGCCTTGGCTTCCTGGTCGACGCGGCAATGCTCCACGTAAAGGTAACTCCAACCATCGCTGATCTTGGGTAGAACATGGAGGTCACGGACTCTCATGCCAGGTCTCCAAAGGCTAGGAACGCGCCGGCCCCAGTGACAACAGACCGAATCCGTAGGCTTTCCCCGGGCCGATACCGCGGCGCACTGTGTCCAGGAATACATCTGGATCGGTGATCCGAAGCAATCCTTCGAACAATACGGAGAAGTGTGTCGTCAGATGACGACCTTCAGAGCCCTTCTTTTTTCCTAGAATATTCCCCTCTACACGCGCCCGAACCCGGGGGACGGTGCGACTCTCTCCGTGCTCGCTCATTACCGAATCCGTGACCAATTCGAATCCCCCCGCTGCTTCCTTCCCGTCACCTCTGCCCTTGCCCTGCAGCCACTCGATCTGATCTTCTTCCTTGAGCAAAGCCACCCGCTTCCCCTTGAGTGGGTCACCATCGCGGGCGAGTCGCTTGGTTGGATTAGCCCGCAGCTTGAACGCAACGGTCTGCCCCACTCTAAGACTCTGCAGGGCCTTGGTTATGTCCTTGCATTCGTAGGGTGGTTCCGACCTGTCCCAGACGAGATAAGAGTTCATAACACATAGAAACGACCAATCCGGCTGCACATTCGACTGGACGTAGACTTTAGCGATGCGTTTCGACTCGTCCACCTCAGCTCGGAAGAGGACTCCGAAATGGGCCCGAGGTTCCGTCGTCTCATTCACCGTTGGAAAGGCTTTCATCAACGTGCGGTGCATTTCGTAGGGTTGTGCTAACTCCGACAGTACCTGACGACAGCCCAAGTCAAGGATCAGGCGAGAAAGGTATACGTTTATGGAACTCACAGCTGCCCCCTAGGAAGTGACGATGTGGGAATCGATACATGCCTGCATCGGCGAAAGCCATAGAAGCGGACCACATTTACGCGTAGAGCGTCCTGACGCTCGATCTCTCCCGAGGTGTCCTCCACCCAGGCATCCAATGCCGACGGGACACGGCCACGACGGTGCGCGCCAACCCAGGGTTCTCTGGGTTCTTCCCAGAGTTCCCAGGGTTCCCAGGGTTCCCCCCTCAAGGCGTCCTCTAGGCACTCGTAATCCCGGGTCAGCCTCGCGAACACTGGACGAGTCGGCACACACGACCTGCGCCCAAGATAAAGCGGCCACGCCGGTCGCCGGAGGTTGCCCCTCCACTCAGGATGAGAAGCCTCGCCGGCTAGTTGGCGCAGCAGCATTTCGTCGTCGCTAGCCAGTGCCACGAGGAAGCTGGCATCGTGCAGATAGTCGCGCAGTGACACAATGGTGTTCTCGTCGTACTCGCAGGCCTTGGCCAGGCTCCTTACCGTCTGGCCAGCGGCACCTCCTACCCGGTAGTCGCCTGCCGCGGTCCGGTGATACCCAGATACCGTATGGTAGTCAGTGGCCACTAACCCTGGGCGGTCTACCCTAACGGCAAATTGCAGCGATCGATCCAAGCTTTCCAGCTCGACGTTGCGGCGCCGAAGACCGAGGGCACACCCGATTAAGCCTATGACACCCGACTTCGTGGGCTCGAGCGCCGTGTCACGCACATCCCAACGTGCCCGTGTTCCCCATGATTGCAGCGGACCCTCTAGACGAAGGAGAAGTAGCAGTCTACCCATCACGAACCTCCGTTTGGACTTGGGCCAGCAGAGACCGAAGGTTCGGAGATGAGCCCACGCCGAGAATCTCTAGACCCTCGTGGTGGGTAAGCAGCATACGGCTCCGAGCTTCAAGCCCGTACAAGTTTGTGAGAGTTTCACATTCCCTCTTGAGAGCAAGTGCCGATGCTTTTTCCAGTCCTTCTTTGCTCTTGGGGTCGACCGGTCGGCTAAAGGCGTTGGCGTAACTCACCGGGAGGTTGTCGTCGCGGATCTCCACCCAAAGCAAGCTCGGAAGCTGAAAAGCAGCGAAGGAGTTCTGTTTGCCCGTGGGGGTCACCCGACAGGCCGCTTCAATCAGGCTCTCGATCGCCCTAGCTGCCGTATCACGAGCAGCCGTTTCATCGTCACTGCTTATCGATCGCCTGAAGGCCCGTCCAGTCAGGTTGTCGATCAGACCATCGACGTGTACGTTGAAATACTTGTAGTAACAGGCAGAGTTGAACTCGACATCACCGATCATATCTGCACCGCCTGCTGCCTGGTCGTCAGAGGCCCGCTCAAGATCGTCCACTGCGGTGTAGTAGTCGAACTCATGGTCTACCTTGTGAGTGCTGATAGCATGAGCAAACTGGGTGGCCGCTTCGACGTCGACAAAAGCCTCACTTGTCACCATGCGACCGAAGAGAGCAATATCTATGGCGATAGGCCGCAGGCCTTTGTCTTCCGCCTGCCTTTGCAGCTCTTTGGCGGGAACTTTTTTGAGGGAGGCGGGATCCTTTGCTTGCTCGGCAGCTGCCCGGATGACCTCATACACGGCTTCGACATCTGCGTTGCTGAGAAACATCGTTTGGGCAGTGCGATAGTAGCCACTGTCGTTAGGTCTCTGTTCCCTGCCTTCCTCTGTGCCGAACCCGCTTGCCTTGCTCGCGCCGACTTCAGCCATCTCTGCGCTGAACCCAGCAGCAAGCAGACGGTCTCGGACAAGCTCGGGAAGACCGCGCGTCCTTAAGCCGACCAGGCCCTGCAGGCGGTCTTGGAAGATCTGCGAGCGACGGATGCTACGCTTGATGCACTGACTTGAGATGCGGGCCCTCTTATACCCACCGAAGATCGCCTCTTTGGGACTGCCAGTGTCATCGCGGTTCAGGTTGCTAGGGGCGTGGTTCTGCAGCATGTGCACTTCGACAAGCATGACTACTCACTCCTTGTTTTCCGGTTGGTCATTCTGGGGCTGCTGTTCATCATCCGAAGATTCGACAGCGAAGAAGCTTCTTGCCCACCGCTTTTGGACAAACTTGTCGGGGTGGTTCCAGTTCTTGAGATCATTCAGGAGTTGCGGCCAGTCTACGCCGACTTTCTTACTGACCGCATAGCGCACCATCTGCCTGAGCCGGTAAGGAAGGTCTCCCTCGCCTGTATGAGGATCGAACTCTGATTCCAGCAGGATATTGAAACGGCGACCGATGGATTCGCTGTTGTTGCCAGCAATCGCTTTCTTCCAGGTACGGCCGAAATCACCGCTGAGGCGGTGACGACCGGCCCGGATGTCCGCAGTACTGTACTGAGCCACCAGGCTCCCCACTAGCAGGGCTATGGCCTCAGTCGTGGCTCCTCGGACAAGACCTACGAGCCAGGGACAACGGCCGTCGATAACATCACGCGCTCCTGCAGCCCTCCGTAGTGCGGCGAGCTTACCAGTATCAAGACTCTCGATGCGCCCAATGAACTCTTGCTCACTAGTCTTTTCCGGGTCTGTCACGATAGTGCCCTCCTTAGATTCGCCATCAGTCTGCCACGCGCCTTCACTAGCCGCTCCAATGCATCGCCGTCACTGTCCATATCCTTTGCAGCAAACTCGAACTGTTCGGTGGCAACATCCGAGATGGCCTCACGCCACTCACTGGTCGCTTTGGTCACCACCTCAGGGTCGTCCGGTGCATCGGGGTCCAAAGCAGCCACGTAGCGCAACAGGGAGGCAAACCGGCTTTCCATAGCCTGCCAGTAGGCCCGCTCGCAGCGGTCAGCAATGCCGGCTAGCGCTTCCCGAGCCCCTGGCCCCTCTCTGGGGAAAAGAGCCTTGATGCTTACCCGTAAAGCCCAGGCAGCTTTCTCTGCCCTTTCCAATTCCTGGACCACGATGGCCCCCAAACGAGTAGAGCGTCCGAGAGCAGGTGGAACAGCCCATACAGCTTTCTGCCACTCGAATACCTTCATGTTCATGTCGGTCCGCATCGCATACAGTTGGACCCGGCTTGGCAGGTCGTGCCTGTCCAGCGCGAAAGCGTTCTCAATCACATCCGGCCGTTTGAACAAGACTCTCGCATTATCACGACCGTGTTGAAGATCGTTCAGCAAGAAGAAGGCACCCGCATCGCGCCATAGCGACCGGTTTTCGCGCATTCGCACAGGTGTGACCCTGGCACCCTCGTACTGGTAGGCGAGATTCGCGTCGATCCAGCGAAAGCGCGTGCTGTCCCCTTTGGCAAAACGCATACGCCCGACGCGCACCGCCGACTCTCTGGACGCGTCAGCCCCCGCTGTCGGCAGAAGTTGAATGCGCCGAGGCCTCCATGTCAACGCTTCTACGGTCGTAGCCTCGGTACGCTCTTGACCCGGAGCGCTTTTGTTTCGCCAGGCCACCGCGCCGTCCCCGCCTTCCTGGCCCTCCCGGAGAGGGAGGTTCAACACGAGAGTCTCGTAGAGGTTGCGGCCGACCGGCAGCACGTAGACGCCTGGTGCTCCGTTGATCGACGGACTCATGCCTTGACCGCCAGCAGTCATGAACGGAGCTATGGTGGTAAGCAAGCGAGCGGCTTCCGCAGGACTGACCTCCCATGCATCTTCAGGGTAATGGTGCCAGTGGATCGCACCGATACCACTGGGAATAACGGGGAACAGACCAGCGAGAGGCTTTGGTCTGTCGGCGGGAGACATGACCATCTGCAGAAAAGGTCTCTCTGCGTCAAAAAGATCGAACACGTTGCCGCACGCCTGTACGTACTCGTGGAAAAGATGGGGGTCGAATGAACCTTCGTCTAGCAGCTCTTCGAGGTCGTACCGATCTCGCGGCCGTCTGTCGGCCAGAATCAACGCATCAAGCACAAAGGCCACGAGTAGTCGATAAAGACCGAATTCCACGATAGGGCAGGGATCTTTGATCTCAACCAACTCATGTGCTTGCTCGAGGCAAGAAAGCACACCAAGCTCAGTGACGACCCCATCGCTCCTTGCCACCGGTACCCATGCTTCGGCAAGGACGTTGAAACTGAAGTCGGTCATGGCAGCCTCCTTACCAATAGGCCCAGCGTGTCGTCATACCGCACCTCTATCACTCCCCCTTTCTCGGTAGAGCCTCGCCACAAACCTTGTTCATTCATTGGCAGAAGCAGCACCCCCTTCAGCTTGCCTTTCCCGTACACCCCGGCCGCAAAGCCCTCAGCCGGTTTGGCCACAGGTAAGTACCCTGGCACCTTGACTGACTGCCGGTAGAGTTCGCACACTTCCGTCATCGACACGTCGCCTGCGGCCAAGACACCAAGCTCGGACTCAGGCACCAAGAGTGCTGTCTGGTCGGAGGCTCCCAGACGGGTCTGAGCACGCCAGCCGTTGCCGTCATCACTGTCATCGCCTATCGGGTTGTTGTCTATGGGCACGAACCTGTCTGACCGAGGTTCTTTAAGGAGGAACTGCCGCGCCTGATCCCGCAAACGCCTGGTTTCTTCTTCCCAGGCAGAATCAGCAGCACGGATCTCTTCCCATGGCACAGCGCTCTGGGGCCATGTGGAAGTGCCATAGCAACGTTCGATGAGAACGCGAAAATCCCGGGGGAAAGAAAACTCTACCGTCGCCCTGTAGGCGCCAAGTATCGCCAGCGTTCTAAGGAGAGGTTTCCGGGCATACACATAACCCGTGCCGCCAAAGTCCAGGCTCCCCGGTGGAGGGGTGAGAACGAATAGTCTGGGGTCTTGCCGCCGCGCTACATGCCTGTGCAATCGCCCACTACGCTGAAGAAGAAGATCCACAGGTGCGATCTCAGTGATCATGTAGTCGAAATCCACATCGAGGCTTTGTTCGACGACCTGAGTTGCCACCAGCACACAGCGACCCGGCCGCGCGGTTCGGTCTTTCCCGAACATACGCACAACTTCGCTTGCTAGCTCGCTCCGAGCAGCCGCCTTGAAGCGAGCGTGGAAAAGCAGCTTCTCGTGTGCGGGAAGCTGTAGAGCTTCGTATACTGCCTGGGCTTGTCTGACCGTGTTGACCACAACACAGCAGCAGCCGCCGCCGTTGACCACCGCTTGGGCAGCAGCCGCGGTTTTGTCAGCGTCGCCAAGCAGCCCGGGTAGACATTCCACCACCAGATTCTTCGTCGAACTTGGCGCCCCGACAAGGAATCGCGGCCGGTCACCCTTCTCAGCAACGGTCACCAGGGGGTAAGGTGCCTCGCTAACCTCCAGCGGCCGATCGGCGACCTGTGCACCGTAAGCCTGCAGCATGGCCTGGCGCTGGGCAGCCGTGAGTGTCGCTGAAAGAAGGATCACCGGGACCCGGAGTGACGAGCACCATTTGAGCAGGCGCTCGATGATCGCACTCATATAGGCGTCATAGGCGTGTACCTCGTCGATGACAAGAATGCGGCGGTTCAAACCGTAGAGCCGCAAGAAACCGAACTTGACGTTCATGCCCGCCAGCATGGCCTGGTCCACCGTTCCCACACCGTGCTCGGCCAACATGGCCCGCCGAGTCGGTCGGAACCACGCAGCAGCCAATGCTGCCTCGTCAGGTGAATCACCCGCAATTGGCCGCACCTCATTCTCCGTCTCGTCGCGTAACCAAGCCATGCCGTGTACCAGTCTGACTTCTGCTGAATCTCCGAGTCTGGCTAGGTAGTCCGCACGATAGCGCTCAAAAAGGCAGTCGCTCGTGGCCATGGTAGGCAGCGCAAAGTAGAGGCCGCGAAAGCCTTGATCCCGCCACTTCTCGGCCAAGATCCAGGCAGCCTCGGTCTTGCCTTCTCCCATGGGCGCCTCGATGATGACTAGGCCAGGTGGGATTGGGTTTTGTAGCAAGAGCGCCTGGACAGGCCTTGGCACCGCCACAATCTGGTCAGCCTTAGAGTTCCGGCTGTCGGCACCCAACCCAAGCGCTGCCACACAATCACGAGCCACCTCACGTGCGGCCGCAAAATAGGCGCGAGGGTCGTCAATCCCGCGCAGGCGCTCATCCTCCAAGAACCGCTCGTTGCTCGCCAACCAGTCGCATAGCACCACCCTGCCAGCAAGAAGCATGCCGAAGGCACTAACGTCCACCCCACAAGGCGCCGGCAACCGGCTTACGTCTAGAACTTCCCGCAAGAGACCGCAGAGCTCCTGCTGGGCGACCCGATAGCGCTGGCCGAGAGGCGGGGCTTTGTCTTCCCAATTGCCGTGGTGAGCGGCTATTGCCAAAGCCAAGGCATCGGTCTCGCGCCTTTCTAGTGCCTCTTTGAACAGTTCGCGTACAAACTGCGCTGAGAACCGCTCATGCCGGCAGTCAGCGTCGCCCGTCTTGGGAAAACCGGCCGCGGCGACCTCAGCGGACAATTCGACAACCCTATGTTGGAACTGAGGACTAGCTTTGCCTACATCGTGAAGTGCCACAAGAAAGGCGACCTCGGTTTCACTGAGGCCCATGTGGGTTCCAACAGAGGGCAGAGCCAGCGACACAGCCGCCGCGTCCAGCAAGTGCTTCCACAGAGCGTGCCTTGGTTGGCTCTTTGCCCAAAGCACTTTGAAGCTATCTTCTGCGGCCAACTTGCCGTCAGTCATCAACACACCAGCCACAATTCCTGCCTCCGCAAGCGGCCTGGATAATCGGTCGACTTATTCTCGACTTTAGCACTTGGCGCGGACAGGAAAACTGCGTTTAGGCTGTTGGGGTTACCCTCACCGCCATTGGAGACTGGCTTCGCGGTCGTCTGGCGCTAAGTGAGCGCAGGCGCGCACCAAACTGTCCTGGCGTTCCTCGGGGGGAACGGGCAAACCCGGGGAAGTGCGCCCGCCATAGCTGTGAGCGCGCGTCGATACCTACCACGCGATGTCAGGAGTGCTTGCAGCCGACAGGCGCAGGGGAGTCCGGCGTCGGCCGTCAGGTCCGAATAGGTCAGGCCGTAGCCCAACCTGCCAGTACGACATCGAAAGAGCAGGTGAAGACCAACCAAGTTTGCACTGCCCGGTGTCCCGCGGGTAACAACCTGTTTCCCGTCCTCTTAATGACAGAGGCTTTTAGGGAGGAGGACACGAGTGCGACCTCCCGGCTCTTCTAATCGTTCTCTATGGCTGACCCGCTGCAGACTTTGCCTGAGCCACTGGAATGGATAATTTCGGCTTCTACAGCCCAAGCAGTCTTCGCCGACGCCTGCCGGATCTTGTCGCGAGCGCCAGTCGAGGCGCACGATATGGGCACAGCTTCTGCACCAGCAGTCTCCTTGGCAGACCCTTCATGGAATGCCGGTTTCGGACCCAGGAGCTTGGACCACAACGGGCCTAGAAAACGACCTCCGGCCGTTGCTCCTTTCCCAGCATCTAGCCACACCAGGTCCCTACGCTATCGCCGACACCCCGGTCTCCCCCGTGCGGATGCGCAAGCATTCCTGCACATCGAGCACGAAAATCTTGCCGTCGCCTATATTGCCCGTGCGCGCCCCCCGGGTGATGGCATCGACAGCCTGCCAAAGTTTGTTATTGCTTACAGCGAGTTCGACCTTGATCTTGTGCAAGAGACCGCCTCGCTCCACATGACTCCGGTAGACTTCGGCTACGCCCTTCTGGCGGCCGCGGCCCATGACGTCGGAGACCGTGAGCAAAAAGATCTCCTCCTCCTCCAAAGCCGCGATGACATCGTCGAGTCGGTCCGGCTGGATGATGGCGATGATGTATTTCACTGACACCCTCTCCTTCTTGGTAGCCCGCGAGTGTCCCTTGCTAGCCCACAAGGGTATAGGCCGACTCGCTGTGCTGAGTGAGATCCAGGCCGATGTTCTCGCTATCCACGCTCACACGTAGACCCATCACTTTGTCGACCAACTTGAGCAGCCCGAAGCTGAGAACGAACGAATACACTGCGCAAATGGCAAGAGCCGCCGCCTGCAGGCCAAGTAGTCGCCAACCCCCAGCCGAAAACAACCCGTCAGCTCCCCCGGGATTGACCGTTGTCGTGGCCCACAACCCGGTCAGCAGGGCACCGAGCATACCCCCCACCCCGTGGACACCAAAGGCGTCCAGCGAGTCGTCATAGCCCACCTTCACTTTGAGGAAAACCACAGCGGCGTAGCAGGCCAAGCCAGCCAACGCTCCGATCCCTACTGCCCCCCAGGGGCTTACAAAGCCGGACGCAGGGGTCACCGCCACCAGGCCTGCCACAACGCCCGAGATGGTCCCCAGCGCGGTGGGCCTCTTGCTCTTGATCCATTCAAGTCCAGCCCAGGCCAGACCCGCAGTGCCAGCAGCCAGGTGAGTATTGAGGAACGCCGATACGGCGAGCTCCCCTGCAGTAAGCGCACTGCCCGCATTGAAGCCGAACCAGCCCAACCAGAGAAGGGCCGCCCCCAGGATGGCAAAGGGCAGGTTATGGGGCGGAGAGATGTCCGGGTAACCCCGACGTTTGCCCACTACAAGCGCCGCCGCCAGAGCCGCCATGCCTGCGTTGATGTGGACCACGGTCCCTCCGGCGAAGTCGAGGGCCCCCCACTCCCGCAGCAGTCCCCCGACACCCCATACCCAGTGGGCCATGGGATCATACACGAGAGTGCTCCACAGCACCGAGAAGACGAGAAAGGCGCTGAACTTCATCCGCTCGGCAAAGGCGCCCACGATGAGGGCGGGTGTGATGATGGCGAACATCATCTGGAAAGCCATGAACAGCTGGTGGGGAATGGTGGCGGCATAGTCGGGATTGGGTTCGACACCTACCCCGCGAAGCAGAGCCCAACTAAAGTCCCCGATGATCCCGCCCTTGTCCGGCCCAAAGGCCAGACTGTAGCCGAGGAGGATCCACTGCAGACTGATGACGCCGATCAGGATAAGACACTGCATCATCACCGAGAGCACGTTCTTGCGCCGTACCAGCCCGCCATAGAAGAACGCCAGACCCGGAGTCATCAGCATCACCAAAGCCGTGCTGATCAGCATCCAAGCGGTGTCGCCGGCCTCAATGCTCGCCATACGCTTCTCCTTCCCTGCCTTGGTTGGCGGTGCTTTCCCTGTTGTCCATCCGTCGAGACTGCCTGTCCCACAGGCCGCGGCCAACCAGGGACCTCATCCTCCGATTACAGCGGAAAAAGACAGTGACGTTTATCGCCAGGAGTACAGGAATAGGGGCCTTAATTTGTACCAGTGTAGTAGCAGCCATAAACAGGGCAAGGGAAAAGTCGTCGATGAGCTGCGGCCGGCTGGCAGACCGCGGTCTCTCAGCGCTCCCCAGCACTCCATCCTTGGCTGGTCATCTTAGCCTTGGAGGAGACTGCGCGCCTTCAGCCCTAGACCCAGTCGCTCCTTGTGCTCGGTGGCAAAGACATCCAGCCCGGTGATCTCGGCGATCTTCTCCAGGCGATAGCGGACCGTATGCCGGTGTGCGAAAAGGTCCGCCGCCGTCTTGGTGAGGTTCTCGTTGTTGGCGAAGAAGACGCTGAGCGTCTGCAAAAGCTGTGTCTTGTTCGCTTCATCGTAGCGCTCGATAGGAGCTATCGTCTCTTCGTAGAGTAGCCGGATCTCGTCGGGGTCCTTCTCCCAGATCTCAAGAAGCAGCCTGTAGGTTCCCACTTCGCGGAAGTGCAACCGGCAACCGGGTCCTTTCAGCTTACGGCCCACTTTCAGCGCGACCAGCGCCTCCTTGTAGCCGCGGTCCATCTCCCCCGGCTCAGGGACAAAACTGCTCATCCCGGCCGATATAGTGAGCCCATCCCCGGTCCGGCCCAACTCTTGCAGAACTCCCACCAGACGACCGAGGGCAGCAGGGTCACGGGCGGTCTCCCCGCAGACGAAGATGATTATCTGATTGGATTTCAGGCTACAAAGGGACAACGGTTCCACAGCCGCCAGGTGACGAGACACGAGGCTGAATACGCGCTCGACCGCCCCAGTGAGCTCAGACTGAGCAAGACGGCCACCGTCTCGCCCCGCGCCCGGCGGGGCCGGCTCGTCCGCGCTCAAAAGGACCACAGCCGCTCCTCGGCTTAGGTCACAACCAAGAAAGGCCCCGCGGCGAAGCAGAGAATCCCCGGTACCGGCCTCACCACTGATGACATCATCAACGAAGTCGCCCTTGAGACGCACTTCGGTCTCGAAACGAACCCGGTCTTGGGCCATCTCCAACGCGGCAATGGTGGCGGCGTGCTCCAGAACCACCTGCTCCATCCCCGACAGCTCTGCTGCCTCGGTGAAGGCAGACAAGTAACCCAGCGACTTGTGTCCGGCGATGATCGGCAAAGCCAGAAGAGCGGGCAGACCCTCTTCGCGTACCCCGAAGGCTCTCTCCCCGCGACCCTCACGGCTGAAGATGTCACGTACCGCCGGTCGTGCGAGCACCTCCCGCAGCGTCTCGAGAGAAAGGGGCAGACCGCGCGAAGCCGCCAGCACCTCAAGCCACACGTCGAGTACGACCACTGGCCGCTCGAGCAGTCGGGAGACCTCTTCCACCAGCTCCTGCCACCCCCCTCCGCGGATCACCACCCCGAGCAGACTCCGGTGGATAGCTTGAGAACGCTCCAGCAGCGAGGCCTGCCGGTTGATGATGATTTCGGTCGCGTCTTGCATGAGCCGAGTCCACCGTAGGCTCTGGGGGACCTCGACCAAGGGGAACTTCCGCTTGTCGGCCAGCTCGATGACGTCAGGGGGTATGCTGCCTACGAAACGCGTGGTCTTGACAAAGAGGGCGGAGGCGTCGGCCATCATCACCCGGCGGCAGAACTCTCGCTGGCGCTCGACGTCTCCACTCACTGCGTAGAGAGTCGACAAGACCATCTCACCGCCGGAAAGCCAGTCGGCGATGTCCGGCACCTCGCCCACGGTGACCGAGGTGACCCGCCTGTCGAGCCCCTCCCGCCCGGCAAGCAAGGTGGCCTCCTTTAGGATCTCAAGTTCAAGGATCTGAGCTACAGTCACCGGCATGCCTCGTAGGATAGCATCGGGGTAACCTTTTGGCCATATGTCTAAAGCCTTTCGGGCAGACGGGGTCGTCTTCCCTTCAGGAATGCAAGACGGCCGGGGCTTGTGTACCCGGCGCCGCGCCGACGCTACCCTGGGCCTGGCCCGCGCCGCGCCAACGCTACCCTGGGCCTGGCCCACACCGCGGAAAGTCCTCCACGGCGCGTAGCGTAGAATGACGACTCGCCGCCCACATGTTCACCCACGTGCTAATCTATCCGCGCTGCACGGCATGGACTAGAGAGGGCGGTCAAGCCGCGCCGAGGCTGCCGAGCAGCCTGAGTGCCCGGTGCGGTCTCTCCCGCTTGAAGTCGCGGAAGACGATTCGAGAGGACGATGGCTACGCTTGGCATCGACATCGGCTGTATCAGCGTGAAGATCGCGGTAGTGGGCGGCCCTGAGGATCGAGATACCTTCGAGACACTCGCCACAGGATCCGCCCTTTTCCATGACCCTGAGGCCGAGGGCAGAGTCCTTCCCCATCCCGAGGCACCCCCAGTGTTGGCCACCGCATATCGCCGCATCAAGGGCAACCCTACTGAAGCGGCCCGGCAACTCCTGGACGAAGTGCTCAAAGCGCTTCCTCAGGGCACGGTGACCGGCATGGCTGTGACCGGGACGGGCGGTCGACTACTGGGTAAGCTCCTGGGGGTCCCCTACGAGAACGAGTTCAAGGCCATCGCCCGCGCTATCGGGGCGCTCCACCCCGACGTCACTACCGTTTTTGAGATGGGGGGCGAAACGTCCAAGTTCATCCGCCTCGAGACCGATCCTGCCACCGGTCGCATCGGCATCGCTGACTACGGCACTAATGGCGACTGCGCCGCGGGTACCGGTTCCTTCATGGACCAGCAGGCCAACCGGCTCCTCTACAACATCGAAGAAGTGGGCGACATTGTGTGCCGAGCCGGAAAGGCGGCCTCCGTAGCCGGAAGGTGCTCAGTTTTTGCCAAGTCCGATATGATCCACGCCCAGCAGAAGGGCTATCAACCGCCGGAGGTGCTCAAAGGTCTATGCAACGCGGTGGTGCGGAACTACCGCGGCACCATCACCAAAGGCAAGGAGATCGGGGAGCGGGTGGCGTTCATCGGCGGTGTGGCCGCCAACAAGGGTGCTGTCGCCGCCATGCGGGAGGCTTTTGAGACCGATTCCGACCACTTGATCGTGCCGACCTACTACGCTTGGATGGGTGCCATCGGCAGTGCCCTCACTGTCGCCGACGAGCAGGCAGGCCGGTCCCTGGTCGAGATCGACCTGAGTCACCTCGACACTTCTTTGTCAGCCGATTTTCCTACCAGCGAGCCGCTTTCTCTGGAAAGGGTCATCCTACTGCGGGACCGGGTGAAACCCTATCGGTTTCTGGACACCGGCAAGATCGAAGCCTATCTGGGGATAGACGTGGGATCGGTCTCCACCAACCTGGTAGTTCTCGACAAGGCCGGAGAGGTGGTCAAGGAGATCTACGTCAAGACCGACGGCCGCCCGGTAGAGGTGGTCAACCGAGGCTTAGCCGAAATCTATGAAGAAATGGGCGAGCGACTTGAGATCCTAGGCGTCGCCACCACCGGGTCAGGGCGCGAGCTCATCGGGGAGCTCGTGGGAGCCGACCTCGTCATCGACGAGATCACCGC
This sequence comes from uncultured Actinomycetes bacterium, assembly GCA_937148845.1. Taxonomy (GTDB): domain Bacteria; phylum Actinomycetota; class Thermoleophilia; order RBG-16-64-13; family RBG-16-64-13; genus CAKZRW01. The sequence continues at coordinate 15,836 of CAKZRW010000053.1, forward strand.
CCACAAGACAGGTGCTACCTTCGTCGGCCGCAAGTTACTGGGGAGAGTACCAGACACCATCTTCGAGATAGGGGGGCAGGACTCCAAGTACATCAGCCTGCAGGACGGCGTGGTAGTGGACTTCGCCATGAACGAAGCTTGCGCGGCTGGCACCGGCTCGTTCCTTGAGGAACAAGCAGAGAAGCTGGGGATCAACATAATCGGCGAGTTCGCCCAGCTGGCCCTCTCCTCGACTGCGCCCATCCGTCTGGGCGAGCGCTGCACTGTGTTCATGGAGCGCGATGTCAACGCCTACCTGCAGCGCGGCGCGGCCAAGAAGGACCTGGTGGCTGGGCTGGCTTACTCCATCGCTTACAACTACCTCAACCGGCTGGTAGGCCAGCGACATATCGGTGACACCATCTATTTCCAGGGCGGCACTGCCTACAACGACAGCGTGGCCGCAGCTTTCAGCATGATCCTCGGCAAGGAGATCATCGTCCCACCCCATAACGGGGTGATGGGCGCCATAGGGGCGGCTCTGCTCGCTCGCGAGAAGATGGCGGTCACGGAGGCAGCCTCCCGCTTCCGTGGCTGGGATCTGGAGAAGGTCGAGTACACGGTGAGGGAGTTCACCTGCAAGGGCTGCAGCAACGAATGCGACATCCGTCAATTCACCATCGGTGAAGAGAAGACTTACTGGGGCGACAAGTGCTCCGACCGCTACCGCAAGCGGGCCAAGGTCGATAAGGAGCCTGTCATCCGCGACCTCCTTCAGTTCCGCAACGCTCTTTTCTTCTCGTATGTGACCCAGTCCGAAGACTTCACGGGGGTACTTCGCGGCGAGACCGAGGCCCCGAGGGGCACCGTGGGCATCCCCCGGGCGATGTACACCTACGATCGCCTGCCGTTCTGGGCCACCTTTTTCAAGAGTTGCGGCTTCGACGTGGTGGTTTCGCGGCAGACCGACAAGAAGATCCGCAGCTTGGGCATCGACGCTTCGGTGGCTGAGCCCTGCTTCCCCATCCGAGTAGCTCATGGCCACGTGGCAGAGCTGCTCGAGTTGGGGGTGGATTGGGTGTTCGTGCCCAATGTGATAAACGAGGAGACCGACCACCCCGACATCGAATCGCACGCTTGTCCTTGGGGGCAGACTCTGCCGCACGTGCTTCGTCTAGCCCCCCGTTTCGAGCCGGCTTATGACCGTTTCCTCACTCCCACTATTCATTTCCGCCGGGGTCCCGACTACGTACGGCAGACACTGCGCAAGGCCCTTAGACCGTTGGGCATCCCGGGCAAGACGGTCGATCAAGCTCTGAAGGACGCCTACGAGGCCCAGGCCGATTTCCGGGCCAGGCTGCTCGTGGCCGGGGCGGAGGCGCTGGCCCAGCTCGAAGAAAACGACGAGCTCGGCATCGTGCTGGTGGGCCGTCCGTACAACATCTACGACCCGGGCGTCAACATGGACATCCCGGCCAAGTTGCGCCGCTACTATGGCGTGAACGTCATCCCTATCGACTTCCTCCCCCTGTGGGGCAAGGACACCCGGGCGGTGACTCCCAACATGTTCTGGAACTACGGCCGCAAGATCTTGCAGGCGGGCAAGATCGTGGCCGAACATCCCAATCTGCACATCATCTATATGACCAACTTCAAGTGCGGACCCGACTCCTACGTCAAGCACTTCATGCGGGGAGCTTCGCCGGAGCCGTTCCTCGTGCTCCAATTCGACGAGCACACCAATGACGCTGGGGCTATGACCCGCTGCGAAGCCTACCTCGACAGCAAGGGCTTCCTGCGCTGGTGGGCGCGCGAGGATAAGGTCCGCCTGCCGGTCAGGGAGGGCTAAGAGTGACAACCGAGACCATCCTCAAGAGCGGTAACGGCAAAGGCAGTAAACAGGCGGTAGAGCAGGCTTTGGCGGCTCTGCCGCAACCCATAGCCGCCTACACCCCCGACACCAGCCCGGTGAGAGCCGACGTCAACCTCAAGGACCGCACCCTTTGGCTCTGCCGCATGCCCTATGGGGGGTCGCGCATGCTGGCCGCTGCCTTCTGCTCCATCGGTCTCGACACCCACGTGACTCCCGATGAAGACGCCCGCACCTTGGAGCTGGGCGCCAAGTACACTTCTGGCGATGAGTGCTATCCCCAACGCATAGTGTTGGGCGACTACCTCAAGTTGCTGGAAGATCAAGGGCTGGAGCCTCGCAAGACCGCCTTCCTCCTCCCCACTGCCAACGGACCGTGCCGGTTCGGACAATACGTGGGCCTGCTCCGTCGCGTCCTTGACGAATTGGGCTACCACGACGTCGAGATCCTCTCGTTCACCTCCGCCGACGGTTATGCGGGCATCGGCGAACAGGCCGGCGAGCTCATCCGCACTGCTTGGCGAGCTGTGCTCGTGCAGGACATCCTCCTCAAGTTACTGCTGATGACCCGGCCCTACGAGGTGGAGCCGGGAAGCACCGACCGCGTGTACCTGGAGTGCTTGGACCTCATGGGCGAGATCATCGCCCGACAGAAGATCCCGCATAAGGAACGCATGGTGGCCCTCAAGGCCGGGCTCCGCCGCTGCAAAGAGAAGTTCTCTGTCATTCCTGTCAAGAAGGAGGACCGTCCCCTGATAGGAGTGGTGGGGGAGATCTTCTGCCGACTCAACACCTTTGCCAACAATGAACTCATCCGGCACATCGAAGCTCAAGGGGGGGAGTGCTGGTTGGCCGGAGTGGGAGAATGGGTCTGGTATACAAATGCCGAGGCATTCCGCCGCCATCGCGAGGAAAAACGCCGTTTCCGCAAAGAGTGGTTGAAGACTTTCCTTACGGCTCGGATCATGCATAAGGATGAGAAGGCCCTTCTTGAGGATTTCCGGGAAGTCTTCGCCTCGAGGCCGGAGCCCCATATCCATGAGCTGCTCGAGTATGCGCGGCCCTACCTGCCCCAAGAGGGCGCCATGGGCGAGATGGTGCTCTCCACTGGTGGAGCCATCTATCTCTATCATCAGGGCGCCGACGGCATCGTGGATATCAGTCCGTTCACTTGCATGAACGGCATAGTTACCGAGGCCATCTATCCTCGGGTGAGCAAGGACCACGAAAACATCCCCATCCGAGTGTTCTACTTCGACGGCACCAACCGCGACCTGGATAGGGACGTCGGCATCTTCTTGGAGCTGGCCAGGACCTACAAGCGACGCAAGAAGATCCCCGGGCGGGGAAAGTGGTCAGCCGGAAAGATCTCCCGGACCCCGGAGCAGGAGGCGCGTCCGGGCTATAGCCCGACCACTTAGCGGAGTGCACCCGTCATCCCCTCGCCGAAGTAGGTAGGAGATGTTCGCGCGCCTCGGCTCGGTCGCGGTCCGCTTTCGCTGGCCCATACTGGGCGCCTGGATCCTGCTGGCTGTGGTGCTTACGCTGACTGCACCCAACATAGACGATGTCGCCGTCAGCGACCAGCGAGCCTTCCTCCCCTCGCACGCGCCCAGCCTCGAGGCCAGTCAGCTGCTGAGGAAGTATTTCCCTGACCGCTACGCTCCCTCTAGCGCTGTCGTCGTGGTCGATGCGGGTCAAGGTAATCGTATCTACGCGGAGAGCGGCAGCCCCTCCACCTCGAACCCGAGCACCACCCCCCGCCACGGTGGCGCCTCAAACCCAGGCTCAGCCTCCCCCGTGCCCTCCCCTGCCAGCTCGACGTCTCCGGCCGCCGGCTTCATCGCCGGACTCACCGATTGGCTGAGCGCAGCCGAAGCACCAGAAGCGGTCGACCAAGTGTTCTCCCCCACGCTCGGTGATGAGCAGACGCGCGCGAGTCTGGTGAGCCCGGATGGACAGGTGGCCCTGCTTCTGGTGCGCTTTGCCAAGGTCGGAACCGAGCCCACTACCAAAGAGGCCATGGCCGCCCTACGCGAACGGCTTCGGCAGGCTCCAGCCGGGGTCACTGCCTACATGACCGGCGACGGCCCTATCCTTGCCGCATACGCAAGCAGCTCCCGAGGGAGCGTCGACTCAACCACCTGGATAACCATCACCCTGGTGGTGGTGATCCTTCTTCTCATCTACCGCTCGCCGGTGAGCCCCTTCATCCCGCTTCTTACCATCTCGTTGGCCTACGCCATCTCCCGAGCCGTCATCGCTTCCCTGGGTTCCGGTCCGCTCACCATCTCCATGTATACCAATGTGTTCTTGATAGTGGTGCTTTTCGGAGCCGGCACCGACTACTGTCTCTTCCTAATCAGTCGCTTCCGGGAAGAGATGGCCGACGTGACCACCCCGGAACCGGCGGTAAAGACCACCGTGCGCTCGGTGGGCGAGACCATCGCTTCCTCCGCAGGCACTGTCATCGTGGGCCTCGCCATGATGATCTTTGCCGAACTGGGTCTGTACAACACCACAGGGCCCGCCATAGCCATCGGGGTGGTCATAGCTCTCCTGGCCGGTCTGACCCTGACCCCGGCCCTACTTACTGTGCTGGGCGAGCTGGCCTTCTGGCCGCGTAAAGCTCGCCACCTCCGCGAGTCCGGCTATTGGTACCGGTGGGCGGATGGGGTGGTCCGGCGACCCCTGCTGGCTTTGCTGGTGCCAGTCGTGGTGTTGGTGCCACTGGCTGTCTACGGTAGCGGCCTGTCCCGCGACTTCGACCTCTTAGGCGACCTGCCTGCAGAGGCAGAAGCTAGGCGCGGTTTCAATGTCCTGGCTACCCACTTCGGTCCGGGACAGATGCAGCCCCTTAACGTGGTAGCAGTAGACCAGGCCGGCCTCGATACTCCTGACGGGCTTGCCCGGGTGGACGCCCTGGCCGAACAGCTGGAGGCCCTGCCTCACGTGAAGCTGGTCAGGAGCTTTACCGGCTCTCTGCCCGACCCCGCCACTTTGAGCGTAGCCTCCCAACTTCGCACCCAGAGCCAGGCCGTCAGTCAGGGCCTGGCCTCCCTGGAAGCGGCTCTTGCTTCCGGTCAGACCTCGCCCGCCTCGCGAGCCTTGCTGGAAGAAGCCGCGGCCGCACTTAAGGACGTCTATGGTTACCTCACGCAGCTTGCGGCCGGCTATCCGGAGACGAGTTCGCAACCCGGTTATCAGCAGGCGGTCAGAGCGCTACTGGGCCTGGCTGCGGTCCAGGCGGCGCTGACGGACCCTGCACCGAACGAACCACCATCCGCTCAACAGGCTTCGTTCGCTCAGGTCCGCCTCTACCTGCAGGACTTGATCAGCGGTCTGGACTCCCTGGAGACCTACTTTGCCCCTAGACCGGAGGCTAGACTTCTTCCCCGCCTCTACCTCGAGCGGAACGAAGGACTCCGCGCTCTCCGTGACGCCTACTTCTCCACAGACGGCGCGGCCGCTCGCCTGCTAGTAGTACTTGACACCGGTCCTTACACCCCGGAAGCCCTAGGCACTGTGGATCGCATCCGCCAGGTGATGGCCCAGAGCGGCCTGCACGGGGGCGTGGAAGGGAACTCCGCCGTGCTCCTCGATCTGCGGGAAGCCTCCAGTCGGGACTTGACCCGGGCGTACGTGTTCGTTCTGGCTGGCATACTGGTCGTCCTCGTACTACTGCTCCGCGCTTTGGTGGCCCCGCTCTACCTGATACTCACCATCCTTCTTTCCTACTCGGCCACTCTGGGCGTTACCCGCCTCCTTTTCGTAGATCTGTTGGGACAGGAGGGCATCACCTGGTGGGTGCCCCTCTTCATGTTCGTGATGTTGGTGGCCTTGGGCATGGACTACAACATCTTCCTCATCGGACGCGTGAAGGAAGAAGTGGCCGGCGGGGACATCAAGCAGGGCACTCGTCGCGCTTTGGCGCGGACGGGCGGCATCATCACTTCTGCTGGCATCATCATGGCCGGCACCTTCGCGAGCATGATGAGCTCCAGCCTGCTGGGGCTTCTTCAGATCGGCTTTGCCGTGACCTTCGGCGTGCTGCTCGACACCTTCGTGGTGCGCACCACCCTGGTACCCGCGCTCACCGTGCTCCTCGGGCGCTGGGCCTGGTGGCCCCGGCGTAGGCTAGACGTACGCTGGCGGGACCACTCGTAGCCAGTCGTCCGTGGGCCTCTCCAGGACGAAAGTGCTCGCGAAATCCACCCCGGGTTCCAAGAAGGGATAGCGGTCATACTTGGCCCACTCGGGCTTGGTGTACTGGGGCGGCCGCTCGATCACCGAGTCCACCCACCCTCTCGCGTTCTCATACCAGAGTTCCGATACACGGTGCCAATTCGCAGATACCGTGGATTGCGGGTGCATGAAGGCGGGCAGGACTTTCTCCACTGCTACTGGCGGGGCGATGACCTTGTAGCTGAAAAAACGGGTGAGCCCGGGCTGCTTCATCACCTCAGGCGCGTGCACGTTCAGATACCAGTCCTCGCCCTCTTCTACACTCACACCCTCCGGATATCGGAAAACGGTCAGCCAACGGAAGATGGTCCGTTCTGCGAAGGAGGCCTCCCGACCTAGGAAATCTTCAGTAGGAGCAGCAGGTACGTTCACCATGATGACCTTGAGCGGGACCACTTCCTTGGTCATGGAGAGATAGCCCAGAGGCTGCTCGCCCTCACCTCGGTTGAGGTTCTCATGCACCTTGTAATTGAAGTAGCCGAAGGCTTCCGCTCCCGGTGGCGGCGGCACCGCTCGGAAACTCAGGTAGCTTACCGGATGGTTCCGCAGTACTTCCGGCACGTGGTAGCGGTAGAACCACCGCTCAGCAGCCGGCAGGTCATTCATGTCGAGAAGATGATGCAGAATGATGGTCTTGATCACTGTCCGCTCCCTGCCCACACAACGGTCGCCTGGTAACGTGTCTCTCCTGGTCTAGGAATAGTAACCGGGCACCAGGCCGAGTGCAATTGGTCAGCTCTTGTTACCAGTCCCAAGCGTGGCCGCGAGCACGCCCTGATCTGAGACTACGTGCCTCGCTGACGACGAGCCAAGCGTATCCCCACCCGCAGCCACAGTCCAGCACTCACCAGGCCCACTGCCAGAGTGAGGGCTCCCAGCACCACCACTCTACTCCCCAACTCGAGCGACACGATGACCATCCCGATGCTGCCCATGACCATGTGGGTGGCCCCCATGAGGGCTGACATGGAACCGGCGTCGGATTCATGCTGATCGAGGAGCAGGGAGGTGGTCGGCGGTCGCATGCAGCTCAGGGCCAGGCCACTGGGCAGTACGGTCAGGATGAAAGCCCAAGGCCCTCTCCCCCCTACCACCAGCACCAGGAGCCCGCTCAAGGCGATCATCGCGAGACAGCCGGTGACGATGGAGTTCCGCTGCCAAGTGCGCGACAGCCGGATGTAAAGCAGGGGCCCCACCGCCAGCCCCACAGCGAAAAGCGCGAAGAACAAGCTGAACCCCTGACTGCTCACCCCGAAATCATCCTGGTAGATGTAGGAAGACGAAGAGATGAAAGCCATCCCCGAGAGACTTACGGGCGCAAATATCAGGAGCAGACGGGCAAAGGTGGGATGGGCCAGAACCACACCCAACCGCCGTAGCGAAGCCAACGGCGAACCGGTGTTCTTGAGGGCCAAGGTCTCGGCGTAGGCCACGGTCATTAGGACCGCTACCAACCCCAGAAAGGCCTGGGCCCAGAAGGTCCCTCGCCAGGAACTCAGATTCAATATCGCTGCCCCCACCATGGGCGCCACTGCCGGCGAGATCACGACCATGGACTGGACCATAGCCAGGATCGCCTCCCGCCGCCTACCCCGGTACACATCCTTGACAATGGCGGTAGCCACCGCTGTCCCTGCTCCAGCCCCCACGGCTTGGAGCACCCGGAAGAGCATCAGGAAATAGACGTTCGGCGAGAGAGCACAGAGACCCCCGGCCAACGTGTAGGCACAGAGCCCCACCAGCAGTATCGGCCGACGTCCATAGCGGTCGCTTAGCGGCCCCCAGATGAGCAGCGACACGGCGTAGAAGACGAAAAAGAGGATGAGGGTCAGATTGGTCTGGTACTCCGGGACCCCGAAGTACTGGGTCATGTGGGGAAGAGCAGGCAGATAGAGGTCGGTGGAAAGGGGGATGAAGGCGCTCAGTATAGTCAGAAAGGCGATCAGCCCCTTCTTACCAAGGCGCCGTTGTTGCCCAGAGAGATCATCGGGACGGACGCCGGTCTGCCGGTCCTCGCTCATTCGTCCGCAACGAGGTCGCGCTTGACCACCAGCTTGCCGGCTTTGAACACCCGCCAGATAGGATTCATGCCATAACGGTAGGGCACTTCCACCTGACGAGAGTGATCGAGGATCAGGATGTCGGCTTTCTTGCCCACCTCCAGGCTGCCCACCTCGTCCTCGAGCGCGAGCGCCCTTGCTGCCTCGATGGTGATAGCCCGTAGCACCTCGTCCAAGGTCATATGGAGTTGAGAGCAGCCCATCGTGGCCATCAGCCATAAGTTCTGAGTCGGACTCGACCCAGGGTTGAAGTCGGTGCTCAGAGCTACCCGCACCCCGGCGTCCAGCATTCGCCGAGCCGGCGCATACCCGCCTTCGCCTAGGAAGAAGGTGGCACCCGGCAGCAGCACCGCCACCGGGACCCGGTGGCCATCCATCGACTCCGCCAGTGCTCTTATGCCTGCCTCAGAGATATGGTCCAGATGGTCGACCGATACGGCGCCGAGCTCGGCGGCCATCTCGGTTCCGCCCATATAGGTCAGCTGGTCGGCATGCAGTTTGGGAAGGAGTCCATGCTCAAGCCCAGCCGAGAGCACCCGACGACACTGTTCAGCATCGAAGGCGCCTTGCTCACAGAAAGCGTCACAGAAGCGAGCCAGTTTCTTCTTGGCTACAGCCGGGATCATCTTCTTCACGATGTGTTTGACGTAGTCGTCTGGTCGGTCGCTGTACTCCACCGGCACGACGTGAGCGGCAAGCAGGGTGGGGACCACGTCTACCGGATGGCTCTGGGAGACATCCCGATAGATCTCCAGCAGCCGCACTTCCTGATCGACCGACAGACCATAGCCGCTCTTGGCCTCGACTGTGGTCACGCCATAGCGGAGAAAGCGGTCCAACCTCTTGCGCACCAGGGCGCGCAAGACCTCGTCGCTGGCTTCCCGCGTGGCGTAGACGGTGCTGAGAATGCCTCCGCCCGCTTCCGCGATCTCTTGATAGGTGGCTCCCCCGGCGCGTAACTGGAACTCGTCCGCCCGATCCCCTGCCCAGGCCAAGTGACTGTGGCACTCCACTAGCCCGGGCATGACTACCCGCCCGTCGGCGTCCACGGTCACCCCCCCGCGGACCAGACGTACTTCTTCTCTGAGGTTGGCTCCGGGGCCCACCCAGACGATACGTCCTTCGCGAGCTGCCACCGCCCCTTGGCGGATCGTCCCCGCATCAGGGCGGCGCCCAGCCTGCCGACTCCGCGCCGCGCAGGTGAGCAGTTCTGACGCGCCCGTGATGATGAGGTCGGCTTCGACCCAGGTCTGGTTCGCTTTCGTGGCAGACTCCACTTCGTTCTCCGTGTTACCCGTGGGGGCCCATAGCGGTACGAGACCCTTTGCGTGAGGCCATGCTGGCCGCAACTCGAGGCCCGTTCCCCGTCATGTCAGATGATATGCCTTCCGAGGCTCTCGTGCACTGTCGAAGCTCGCCTCTGCTTTGCAGGCTCGCGCCCACTCGCCGACCTCGCAGGCGCTCGCTCACGGCCCCGGCCGCCTCGAGCGGCGAGGGGCCCTCGATAAGAGCCGCCCGCCGCACGGCTGTGCGGCGGGCGGCCTGCCTCCCACTAAGACCGCGGCTAGGTTGACAACCGCGGCCTCATCTCGCTCGCCGACTAGGCCTTCTGCCTTTCGATCCGCATGCCATAGAAGGAGCGGATCACGAAGACGAGCGAGATGATGAAGAACACGGCAGCGAGTATCCAAGTCAGCAGGTGGCTGTCCTGCCTGTTGACGATGCTCACCGCGAGCTCCACCGCCAAGAGACCGAAGAGGGTGGTGAACTTGATGATGGGGTTCATGGCCACCGAAGAAGTGTCCTTGAAGGGGTCCCCTACCGTGTCGCCGACCACCGTGGCCGCATGGAGTTCCGTGCCTTTCTCCTTGAGCTCGGTCTCCACGATCTTCTTAGCGTTGTCCCAGGCGCCTCCGGCATTGGCCATGAAGACGGCTTGGAACAGTCCGAACACGGCGATGGAGATCAGGTAGCCGATGAAGAAGAAGGGCTCCAGGAACGCGAAGGCGAGAGTCCCGAAGAACACCGCCAAGAAGATGTTGATCATGCCCTTCTGCGCGTACTGAGTGCAGATAGCGACGACGCGCTTGCTGTCTTCTACGTTGGCCTTCCCCGTCTCCACGTCGAGCCTGATGTGGCGTTTGATGAACTCCACGGCCCGGTAGGCTCCCGTGGTGACCGCCTGCGTGGCCGCCCCGGTGAACCAGTAGATCATGGCACCACCCATGACGATGCCAAGAAGGAAGGGCGGATGGAGCAAGGACATCTTGTCGAGGTTGATCTCGAGACCGTCGGTGAGAGCCATGATGATGGAGAAGATCATGGTGGTGGCGCCCACCACAGCAGTACCGATGAGTACCGGTTTGGCCGTGGCCTTGAAAGTATTGCCTGCCCCGTCGTTCTCTTCCAAGTAGTCCTTGGCCACCTCGAATTGAGGCTCGAAGCCGAACTCACCCTTGATGTCAGCGGCTACATCCGGGATCTGCTCGATGGTGGACAGCTCGTAGACCGACTGAGCGTTGTCGGTGACCGGCCCGTAGGAATCCACGGCGATGGTCACCGGTCCCATGCCCAAGAATCCGAAGGCGATAAGGCCGAAGGCGAACACGGCCGGAGCCAGCATAATACCGCCTTCAGAGACATCGAAGCCCTGGGTGCTCACTGCATAGCCGATGCCCATCAGCACCATGATGGTGAAACCAAGGTAGTAGCCGCTGTAGTTCCCGGCCACAAAGCCCGACAAGATATCGAGGGACGCCCCTCCTTCTTTAGCCGAAGAGGTCACCTCGCGCACGTGTGCAGACTTGGTGGACGTGAACACCTTGACCAGCTCCGGGATCAGAGCACCTGCGATGGTCCCCATGCTGATGATGATGGACAGCAACCACCAATAATCAGGATGCGCCCGTCCGATCTCGCTGTTGCCCCCGATGAGCGCGTAGGAGACCACGAAGGTGAGGGCGATAGAGATCAGCGAGGTGATCCAGACCAGGGAAGTGAGCGGCGTCTCGAAGTTGAGCTTGGTGGCCTTGCCGTAGCGGGCCTTGGTTATAGCGGCGTTGATGAAATAGGCCCCGCCACTGGAAATGATCATCATCACGCGCATGGCGAAGATCCACACCAAGAGCGACACCTGGGCGAGCGGCTCCTGCACTGCCAGTATGATGAAGGTGATGAGAGCCACACCCGTGACCCCATAGGTTTCGAAACCGTCGGCAGTGGGTCCGACCGAGTCACCCGCGTTGTCACCAGTGCAGTCCGCGATCACACCCGGGTTGCGGGCGTCGTCTTCCTTGATGTTGAAGACGATCTTCATGAGGTCGGAGCCGATGTCGGCGATCTTGGTGAAGATGCCGCCCGCGATACGGAGCGCCGCCGCACCGAGCGACTCCCCGATGGCGAAACCGATGAAGCAGGGACCGGCGTAGTCACGCGGGATCCAAATGAGGATAATGAGCATGATGATCAGCTCGACACTGATCAGCATCATGCCCACACTCATACCGGAACGGGTGGGGATCGCGTGGATGTCGTAAGGCTTGCCTCTCAGGCTGGCGAACGCGGTACGTGAATTGGCGTAATTGTTCACCCGGATGCCGAACCAGGCCACGCCGTAACTGCCCAGGATACCGATGATGCTGAAGATGAGGATGATCAATACCCGGTCAGCGGTAAAGTCGCTGAGGACGCCGAAATAGACCCCGATGACGATAGCAATGAAAACCCACAGAATGATCAGGAACCTGCCCTGCTGGAGCAAGTAGGTCTTACAGGTCTGCCAGATGAGTTCAGAGATCTCCCGCATCGACCTGTGCACCGGCAGCCTGCGCAGGCTGAAGAACGTCACGAGACCGAAAACCAAGCCCAGCACACAGATAATAAGACCCAAGGCCAGCAATGTGCCCCCGCCCAAGCCATGGAAACTGACCTGATCCAGGTCGGGTAGCACCAGACTCGCCTCGCCTCCCCCCTCGGCGGCTAGCGCGGCAGGCGCCAAGGCGAATAGTGAGACCGCGAACGCAGCAGCGAAGAGGAGCCATCTCCTCACGCGGCGCGCACAAGTCCCGTGCGGTTCATTTTCCATCAAGCACTGCCTCCTTCTTGGCCGTGACGGTAGTTGACCCACGCGGGCGCTCCCGAGGCGTGACCCGCGAGACAGGCCAGACCTGCCCCCCGGCTGCGGCGCTCACCCCCGTCCCTACGCCCATACACCTCGAGTCTAGACCTGACTCTTCATGCTACAGAACCCGGGCCTAGCCCGTCAAGAAACCCCGCCAGGATTGAAGTTGTGGAAAAATGGTAATAAACCGCGGGTGTAGGCTTCGGGCGTGGGCACGACCCCAATCAGCGCCCTGAAGGCCCCGATCAGAAAGGATAGACTGATGGAGAAGTGGCAGTGCCTGTTGTGCGGATACATCTACGACCCCGAAGTGGGCGACCCTACCCAGGGGATAGAACCAGGGACCGCCTTTGAAGACCTGCCTGACGACTGGGAATGCCCTGATTGCGGGGCCAGCAAGGACGAATTCGAGAAAATGGCGGACTGAGCTGGGCACCGAGGGACCTAGAGGCCCAGAAACAGAGAGAGGAGCCGGTGGCCCGGCGCCACGGTGAGACCCGTGGCCCGGGCCTCCGCTTCTGTATAGGCGGCCGCACCGTTCCCCACGAACCCAGGGCCCCACATCAAGAAAGGCACCGGCTCGCCGACGTGGGTCTTGATCTCAAGCGGGGTAGGGTGGTCGGGTAGGACCAGGAGACGCAGCCCCTGAGCAACTATGTCGCCCCCTGTGACGTGCTCCCGTTGGTAAGAGCGAGCTCGCTCGATCACCTGCGGCAACATCAGCCGATCGACCTCTTCGATGGCTCGCACTTTGCCAATAGCATCGCCCCGGTGCCCGGCTTCATCAGGGGCCTCTACATGTACGAAGACCACGTCGTGGTCAGCGAGAGCCGCCAAAGCGCCTACCATCTGTCCAGCGTAGTCGTTGTCATCCCCATCGGTGACCCCAGGGATGGTTAGCACATCGACCCCGCTCAGCACAGCCAGCCCGCGAAGCAGGTCGACGGGGGAGGTGAGAGCGGCGCGCCTTCCGCCATGGTGAGCGGCGAAATCCGGCATACCTGCGACCTTCATGCCCGGCCAGAAAAGCCAGATCTGGGTGGCAGGCAGCTTGCCCTGCGCCTGGCGGCGCCGGTTAACCGGGTGATCGGCCAGCACCGCTTTCGACTGCTCCATCAGCTCGAGCACGAAATCCGCCCCTGGCCCCTCCGGAAGGCCCTCTTCGACGCAGCGGTCAGTCAGATCATGGGCTGGCGTAAACCGTGTAAGGGCCAACGCCTCGCCGTCACGCACGGTCAGGATATGCCTGAAACCCACCCCGGCTTTAAAAGCTACCCGCTCATCGCCTAGCTCCCGCTGCAAAGCCGCCACCAGCTCAGCTGACTCAGCAGAGGAGATGTTGCCAGCGGAGTAGCTCACCATGCGACCGTCACGCACAGTCACTAGATTGCAGCGGAGAGCTACCTGACCGGGTTCCAGTTCCACCCCCATCGCAGCTGCTTCGATCGGTCCACGCCCGGCGTAATACTGGCGGGGGTCAAAGCCCATCACGCTCATGCAGGCCACGGCACTAGACGCCTCCATCCCTTCCGGGACATGCGAGACCATCCCCACCGAGCCTTCACGGGCCAGTTCGTCCAGATGAGGGGTGTGGGCTGCCTCCAAGGCGGTCTTCCCTCCCAAAGCGGCGGCCGGCCAGCCGGAAGCCCCGTCGATGATGAGAACCACCGCTTTGTCCAAGCCTGCCTTCCCCGCCTTCACCCTGCTCTCATCCTTGGGTCCCAGACAATCACTCTCCAACAATCACGGCGCTCCGAAGTACTTCGCTCCCAACCGCTGGAAAGCGGGTATCGCGCCGTCCACCACTTGGGGAGGCACGCAGTAGGCCAGCCGGAAATGACCGGCGAGCCCGAACCCGCTCCCGGGCACCGCTAGCACCAGGTGTTCCTGGAGCTCGCGACAGAAAGCGACATCGTCGGCAATAGGAGTCTTGGGAAAAAGGTAGAACGCCCCTTGGGGACGGAAGAAGCTGAAGCCCGCCGCGGCCAAAGCGGAGCAAAGCACATCCCGGTTTCGTTGGTAGGGAGTAATGTCGACCGCGACCCCCTGTAGACGGGCCACCGCTCTCTGCATAAGCGCTGGCGCGTTCACGAAACCCAGGATGCGGTTCGCCAAGATCAGCCCTTCCATGAGCTTCTCTACTTGCGGGATGGCTGGATGAGCTGCCAAGTAACCTATGCGCTCACCCGCCAACGACAGCTCTTTCGAGTAGCTAGAGGCGATGATGGTGTTGGCATAGGCCTGCATGACAGGCGCCACCCGGTTGCCGTCATATACGATCCGTCGATAGGGCTCATCCGAGACAAGATATATGAGCCGGCCTAGCTCCCGGCACTTGCTATCCAGCAGCTCGCCCAGGCGGGCCAGGGTCGCCTCCGAATAGACACGGCCAGTGGGATTGTGTGGTGAGTTGATGAGGACCGCTCGGGTCCGCTCCCCGATGGCACCTTCGAGAGCTGCCAGATCTAGATCGAAATCTTCCGTGGCGTCGACCGGTCTGAGCAAGCCTCCATGATTGTCTACATAGAACCCATACTCGACAAAATAAGGCCGCGGGACGATGACCTCGTCGCCTGGGTCTAGGATCGCTTTGAAGATCACGTTCAGAGCCCCGCCAGCCCCGCAAGTCATCACCACGTTACACGCCGGGATCTCGACCCCTTGGTCTTGCGAAAGGTAATCGGCCACCGCCTCTCTTACTTCAGGAAAGCCGGCGTTCGACATGTATCCGTGGCGGCCCGGGGTATGGTCATGAACCAATTCTTCAAGCACTCTCTGGAAATCTGGGGGCGGCTCAAGATTGGGGTTGCCGAGGCTGAAGTCAAACACGTTCTCGCGTCCATGCAGTTCGCAGAGACGTCCCCCCTCCTCGAACATCTGCCTTATCCAAGATGAGCGCTGTGAGAACTCGGCGATCTTCTTCGCTACCGGCATGCAGGGCCTCCACTAAGTGGTCTGACTACAATCCAAGCGTTTGCAACCACTATTTGACTACTCTTCAACCACCGGAGATAGGCGGGAACACGCCGACCCGGTCTCCCTCTCTGAGCTCCGTGTCCAAGCCGGCGTTGGTGCCGTTGATCAGGATCACAAAGACGTCCTCCGGTCGCACTCCGGCCTCGCTCAGGACCTCCCGCACGGTAAGGCCGGGACGCGGCTCCACCTGGAAGGCAGCCGAGGCGCTACCCTGGCTAGACTTCACCTTGCCGGCCGCGCTGAAAGCAAGATTGGCGTAGAAACGGACCTCGATCATAGCGCCGAGTCTACCATGCCGATTGCCGCTGCCGACTTTCTCGTGCGCCGCTCCAGCTCGGTCAGTGCTTCCACCTGCACTCTCCGGCTCGCGCGCAGTACTGACACGGGGACTCCACCTTGGTGGCTTCATAATCCGGTCCGATCCCCACCAAGAGTGAGACTGATTTCTCAGGTAGAAGCAACCCGGTCTCGGTCACCGCCACCCCGATGACGGCCAGATCGAGCAGTCCGCAGAGAAGGACCTGCTCCCGAACATCCCAGCCGGCGAGCTGTCCCGGCGCGAGTTCTGCACCCACCCCCCACCCTCGGCGACCCGCCTCTTCTTCGGCTATGGTATGCAGCCGCTTTGCCAGGAGACCGACAGCGAACACCCCGACCTCTCCCAGGACATAGGCCTCCAGAGTGCGATCCTGCTGCGCCAGACTGCGAGCCCTCTCCTCCAGCAATGGTCCGATGGTGGCTACACCCACCAGGGCTTCCACGGCACGGTCGAGCAACTCGGCATGGCCACCGAGATGGAGAGGCACCCCGCCTACAGTGAGCTGGCTACCAGTCTTCCCGTTCACAGGAAACCAGTCATAGATGAGGGCAGGACGGATAAGTGGTCGAGCTTCCTCGATCGCCCAGACAGCGAGCGAGCGCAGGCGTGGACGACTAAAGGCGTCCCCTTCGGCTTCGAGGAATGCCTCGACGTCCAGTTCCAATGATTCCACCAGCTGTGCAGGCATTGAGAGTCCTATCCCTGTGACCGGCTGCTATACTTCCGAACGACCATTATCCGCATTCCCGGGCCGGGGGAACAGGTCCGGGAGGGAGGCGCCGACCATGTCTTTTCCTGACGATACCCTCCTGCCGGAGGATCGGTGCGAGATTTGCGGCGCAGAGCTCGGGGACGAGATAGTCATCCAGGAGTTTGCAGACGGCAGTCTCGCCCGTTTGTGCTCGGAGTGCGCAGCTGGAGCTGTCCTTGACACCGCTGAAACTCCCTTCGTATTCCCTGAACCCCCCGAAGACGGCTGGCTGCTGGAAGACGAGGCCGGCTCCGGAGCAGAGCAACGCGAGCCTTCGCCTGTGGCCTCGCTGGCAACTTTCGCGGGCGTTTCGGGCGACGAATCAGCTACGCCCTTGCCACCTGTTCCTGGAGCCCGTCCTCTCGCTGACGACACTGCCCCAACAGCGCCGCAGGCTCCGCAGAACTTGGCTGATCCGCTCGACAAGACCCGCGAGTTGCTCACTCCGGTAGCGGACTTGCTCACTCTGCAGAGAGAGATGCAGGCCGCCCTGCACCGCCTGGCCGCCTCTCTCGAAATCTTCGCCAGCGATGTGATCGCCGATAAGCTGGAGCGGGCCTCGACCTTGGAAGATCGGATCGAAAGCCTCGAACGCGAGCTAGAGGCCACCCGGGCCAAGCTTCGGGAGACTGAGGCGTTGCTCGCCGCCGCCACGGCGGCTGGGGTCGGGAACAAGCCGGAAACAGAGCTCGCGGACAAGATCGAAGCCGTGCCCGAGTTCATCATGCCCGCCCGTCCGACCTCTGCTATGCCCGCGGCTGACGAGGCCCGGCCTGCCAGCGCTCCACCGGCAGCCACCGAAGACACGGAAGAGTTGCCGGTAGCCGAGACTTTCCCGGCCACCGCCGTGGAGCCTGCGGAGGCCGAAGCAACAAGCGCGCCGGAGGCAGCCGCGGCAGGTCTGACTGAGGAGATCGCGGTGGGACCCGCCGCACCTGTCGCGCCGCTGGTCGCGCCCCCCGGAGCCACGCAGAGTCGCCCTTCCCTCGAGTATCGTGTCTTTGACCTCGCCGAGGTCCAGATTGCCCAGCGGTACTACAACGAGAGTCCTTTCACGCAGCGCGTCCGTGATGTGCGCCGCAGTCTGGGTAGACCTAGGGCCAACCTGACCAAGTTGCCGGGGGCCATTCCCCGGGCCTTGCTGACCTTGGCTTGGGACATCATCTGGTATCAGTACCTCATCGACTTAAGGCGCGACGTGCCGAGCGCTGAGCGAGTCGCACTCCATCGGGAGGGATTCGATCTCGACGAGCTTTCCAGCCTTTTCAAAGAGAGGAACTGCCTCATCGACGATGAAGGTCGACTCGACGCCTCTGAACTCGAGGTCAGGCTGCTCAGTGACCCCACGGTGCTGCTGACCGAGATGACACCCGAGGAAGAACAGGCCTTGGAGGATGCAACGGAGGAGATTTGGGACCAACGGACTGCGCCCGAGTTCAAGTGGGACGACTGAGAAGGTGATGAGAGATGTATGAAGTCCAGGCGACAGCCGGAACCGTCTACATTCTTAGACCGGAGTTCGGAAGCGACCTGCTCAAGGAGCTAGGGGACTTCGTCCGGGCCAAGGGGATCAACCTGGCCTGGTTCTCGGCGCTGGGAGCAGTCTCCCGGGCCACCTTGCGCTACTACGACCAAGTCAAGAAAGACTGGGTGGACCTAGAACTTGACCGCAGACTAGAGGTCGCCGGTATGCTAGGCAATGTGTCGCTACTCAATGGCGAGCCGATCGTGCACGCTCACGCGACCTTGGCCGACGAACAAGGTCACTGTTACGGCGGCCACGTGGGAGCCGACACTCTTGTCTTCAACCTGGAGATACTGCTGACCACATTGTCGGGTCCGGCGGTCACCCGCAAGATGGACCCCCAGACCGGGCTCACCATCTGGCAGAAATAGGAGAAGCAGAGAGGCGCCGAGGCCGCAGAACCGGCCTCGGCGCCCCCAGTCCCACCATCTAACAAGCGGCGGCACGCCGTGTCCTCGGGAACGACCTCGCCGTGCCTAGAGCAGTGTCACGACCTCCTGGACGTAGCACTTCCACTCGGACTCACACGTCTTCTTACCCTCGATCCACACCGCCGTGTCCGGGTACCGGGCGTACTCCGGCGGGAGCACCATGCCCCGGAGGAAGTCGGCGGTCTCACCGGGGTCCGAGGTGGATATCAGGGGGTAACTACCTTCCTCATGCCGGATGGGAGTGGAGACCGGAGCCGCCCTGATGACAGATGCGCAATCACATCATCAGTGTCAGTCACCAGGCCGACGGCGGGCAGGATGAGTTCGACCACCGCCTTGTGTATCTCCCCGTTCCCATCAGTGGTAGCGTCCCTGGGCACTATGAGGTTGTAGAAGCGTTCCGCGGCGGCCCAGGCAGCCACCCCTACCGACATGCCCGTCGCCACCCCCACAAGCACGATGGTTTCTGCTCCTTGCTGCTGGAGGTACTCATGCAACCCGGTCCCTTCGAACACGTTGAAGGGCCAGTTGTAGAACACGCGCTCGCCTGGCACCGGAGCCAGCTCCTCGATGACCCCCACGTCCCAGGTACCCATGCGGTTCACATCGATCTGCCGCGACCCCTCCCAGAAGCCACCATAGGCAGGCCACCTGACCCCGGAGGGTGTGTAAGCCACGGTGTACACCACGGGGTATCTCCTCTCGCGGAAGGCTGCCACCAGCTTCTGGATGTTGCTGACGACCCCCTCGGCGTAGGCTGCCCGACCGTGACCCATTTCCTCCAGGGGACTGGGCGTCTTGATGATGGCGTTCTGCATGTGGATGATGAGAAGGGCTGGTCTCCCGACGAGGCTCCAGTCAGTCATGTCTCGATCCCTCGTTTCGCAATCATCACCTTCCCCCTGTGTTCTGCTCTGGCAGCCTGACGCTCAGATCTCCGCATCCAACACCCTCGCCGCCATGTGCCCCGAATGGATGGCGTCGAAGATCTTGCCTGGCGCGATGCAGTCTCCAGCTTCCACCACTTTGAGCCCGGGGATTCTGCGCAGACTCTCGACCAACCCCCGCGCCGGGCGGAAGCCGGCAGCGAGCACCACCGAGTCGATCTCGAGCTCGGTCCGCGCGCCGGAGCCATCGGCCACGACAATGCCGGTACTGGTCACCTCCACCAGTCGACGCTCCGTGTACACTGTCACATCCAGGCCGCGCATGCGCTGCTGGTAGACCTGGCGTTCGTCAAAGGTGATCCCACACATGAACTCGTCGAGCATCTCTACGAAGATCACGCGGCGCCCCGTCTCCGCCACCATCAGGCCGACTTCGGTCCCCACGATCCCGCCGCCGATCACTGCCACTCTGTCTCCCACGACCACCTCGCTCCGCAAGACCGCGAGAGCCGACACCACCTTGGGATCGTTGATGCCGGGGACATCCTCCAAGCCCACAGCCGTGGCCCCCGTGGCGACGACGACCGCGTCGTAGGTGCCGCTGCCCAGTTCCTCCACTGTCGCTTCGCGCAAGATCACCTGAACAGGCAGCTTCTCCATCTGCGTGCGGAAATAGGCGATGAGCGGCTTGAGGTCTGGCCCCTTGAAAGCGGGCAGAGAGGCTTCCAGGAGCGCGCCCCCCAGCTCCCGCCTTTCGAACAGGGTCACCTGATGGCCCTTGAGCGCGGCCACCCGGGCCGCTTCCATGCCGGCCGGGCCACCACCGACCACGGCCACCTTGAGAGGCCGCTTCGCCAGCGTAGGGGCGAACTCCTCTTCGCGGCAGAGCGCTACGTTAACCGTGCAGCGGACCGTGTTGGCGATATGGTCGCCCCGGGCTAGACAGCCGTCGTTGCAGCGGATGCAGGGACGGATGTCCTCCGGTCGCCCCTCCTTGGCTTTGAGCGGCCACTCGGGATCTGCCCACAGGGGCCTTCCTAGTCCGATGAAGTCGCCCTTGCCATCGGCCAAGATGCTCTCCGCCAGGTCGGGCAGATTGATGGAGCCGGAGGCTATCACCGGGATGTTCACCACCTTCTTGACCGCCTCGGCCGCCCACACATTGTTGGCCAGGGGCATGCCCATGGGTGCCACCTCATGGATGGTGGTGTGGTGATTACCTCCCGACATGTGGATGGCCGCCACTCCCCGTGTCTCCAATCGTTTGGCCAGCTCCATGGTCTCCTCGATGGTGTGCCCATCGGGCTCGTAGTCGGTGCCACTCAGGCGCACGCAGATGGGATAGTCGGGGCCCACCTGATTCTTGATCTCTTTGATGATGTCGAGGAGCAGCCGCATCCGGTTCTCCAGCGGTCCGCCATACCAGTCGGTCCGCTTGTTGGTGTGCGGGGAGAAGAAGTTGGAGATCAGGTAGCCATGGCAGGCGTGGATCTCCACCAGGTCGAAGCCGGCGGTCTGCGCCCTCTTGGCGGCCCGCCCGAAAGCTTTGACTATCTCGCGGATCTCCTCAACAGTGAGGGGTACAGGCACGGGACACCCGGCCGCTGTAATCTCCGGCCAGGGGACATCCGAGGCCGCCTTGGGTTGCTCGAGCAGGAAACGTTGCCTACCGGCGTGCGAAATCTGGATGGCCGCCCTGGCTCCGTTCGCTTTGATGGTGTCGGCCAGAAGTGACAAGCCGGGGACATGGTCCATGCGAGCGATGCCAAGCTGGCAAGGCGAGGCCCGACTCGCATCCTCGTCCACCCAGGCATACTCCACGATGACCATGGCCACTCCCCCTCGGGCCACCTCGCGGTAGTAGCGCAACATCCGGTCGGTGACAGAGCCGTCAGGATTGGCGAGGCCGGTGTGTTGCGGCGCTTTGATGATGCGGTTCTTGAGTTCCAGATTGCCTATGCAGCCTGGCTCGAAAAGGCGTGGGTAGTTCGTGTACATCGGTTTCTTGACCTCTCTGTAGCTTGCCCGTCCACTGACCACCGGCTGTCCTTCGCAGATAGCGACGCAGCTCATGTTTCCCGACCCATTCTAGGCTCCCCCGGGAATCAGCTAGGGCCTAGCCGGCAAGCTTCCCGTGTGATTCATTTTATGAACCTTTAAATATCACAATATGAACCAACGCTAGCATCCGAGTGGTGTCATGTCAACAGGCTTAGCGCAGATCGTGGCGGGAAGCACTCAACGCCTGTCAAGCCCACAAGTGGCCTGAAGTGTTAGCATGGCAGCCACGAGGCAGCCGCCGAGGAGAGAACAGAGATCGGGCATCGTCAAGTGCGCCAAGCGGGTTCTCACGTGTCCAACAGTAGTAAGGCTAAGACTTCCAGCCCTGCGCCCACGCGGACTCTTGAAAAGGGCCTCTTGCTGCTGGGCCTTTTCGACATCGAGCATCCGGAATGGTCCATCCGCGAGCTTTGCGAACACACCGGTCTGCCCAAACCTACGGTAAGACGACTGATCAAGACCCTGGAAGCCGCCCATTGGCTCGCGTACGATCCTGAGTCTCGCAAGTACCACCTGGGCTCGAGCGCTCTCCGGGCCTCTTATGTGGCCATGTCTCACGCCGAGCTGGTCCGCTTGGCCCATCCCATCCTGGTGCGACTGACTGAGGAGACAACAGAATCCACCAGCCTGAGCATATGGGCGGACCGTGGGGCCCTTATCATCGACACGGTCCCCACTGCCCGAGCCTTCAAACCCCTCACCTTTCCCGGCATGCCACTGGACGGTACGGCGAGCGCCGACGCGAGGGTCTTGCTGGCCTTCAGTCCCCCTCACATCCAGGAAGCGGCGCTAGCCCGGCCTCAGGCCAAGCGCACTCCCCAAACTACAACGGACCCCGACACTATCCGCGAGCGACTCCGGGAGACGCGAGAGAAGGGCATCGCTTTCGAATCCGGGGAGTGGAACCCCGGCGCTCTTGCCGTAGCTGCACCGGTCTTCGATGCAAGCGGCGACGTGAGAGCCTCGATCTCAGTGGTCGCCCCCCTTGAACGGGGCAGCCCGGAGCAGATGGACCGCTATGCCGAAGCTGCTAAGAAGGCCGCGGCCGAACTGTCTGCTCTACTAGGCTACCGACCGCGGCCGAATTCCCGTTAGAGCGGCTGGCCTCTCGAAGGGGGGCGGTTGCTCTGCCCGTCCTTGGCCTCTGGGAGCGGAGGCTGCCTGCCGGACCTTCTCTTAGCGGCCGGCATATACTACGATGCTCTCAGGATGGACCTCGACCTCTTGAAAACCTTCGTAGCCGTAGCTGAGGCCCACAGTTTCAGTCGGGCAGCCGAGATCCTGCATTGGACCCAGCCGACTCTCAGCCGCCAGATCGCCCGTCTCGAGGCCGAGTTGGGAACCAAGCTCTTCGAGCGCTATGGTCGCCATGTAGAGTGCACAATGGCGGGGCAAGTGTTGTTGCCGCTCGCCCAGGCTATTGTGGCCCGCACGGAAGAAGCCATCGGACTGGTGAAAGAGATGGCCGGCGCCGGCACCAGCACTGTTCGCTTCGGAGCGGTGGGGAATGTCTTCGCCATGCTGCTCACCCCCATCCTCGTAGCTTTCCTGGCCGACCATCCGGAGGCCAAGGTCGAACTGGTGGAGAAGGATGACACCCAGCTAGAGGAAGCGGTCGTCAGTGGTGAGTTGGACTGCGCCGTGATGACTCCCTGGGGCTCCAACCGGGCCGCTACCCACTATCTTTTGACCGAAGAGATTGTTTTGCTGGTACCTCCTGACCACCGACTGGCCAAAGAGAAGGCGGTTCCTTTGTCGTCCCTGGCCGGCGAGTCCATCCTCCTTCCCAGGGCTACTATGAACGCGGGGAACATCGTGGCCGATACCCTGAGGCGAGCCGGGCTCAAGCCGCGGCTCTCCTATCGTGCCAACTATCCCGAGCTCACCAAAGCCCTTGTACGCCGGGGATTGGGAGTGGCTCCGGTCCCCCAGATGTTGGCGGCCAACGCCAGCCAAGAGGGTCTGGTTGCCGTCCCCTTCCAGGAGCGGCTGAGCCGGGACTTGGTACTCGTCTACCCGCGCGACCGGCCTCTTTCCTCAGCCGCGCGTCTGCTCATGCAGCACATCAAGATGGGCGTGTCTGGGCGCGGCGGGCGCGGCAGTCCTCCGTCCGGCCAACTTCCCAGAGAGTGAAACAGCCTGCCGCGCGGACATACCGGCGTCCGCGTGTGGCTCACTCCAAGTACTTGATCACAGCCCGGAGGGGCCGCTTGCGGGGCCCAAGGGTCTCCCGGGCAGCATAGCCTAGCGCAACCACCGCCATGAACTCGCCATCCGGCTCGCCCAAGAACCCGAGTACCTCTTCCTTCAGCAGAAAGAGGATCCCCAGCCACACCGAGCCCAGACCGAGTGAGGTAGCAGCCAGGAGAAGGTTCTCCACCGCAGCAGCGGAGCTCTGTATCTCCATAGTCCGAAAGAAGTCCCGGGCTCGCTCCTGGTCGACTTCGAACAGCTCGGGGCCCCGGCGGATAAGCTCGCCGGTGTTGGCCACCGCGACTACTACCGGCGCGCTCAAGATACTCCGAGCAGCCATGCGGAGGAGTGTCGAGGAGGGCCGCGGAAACTGGGGAGCGCGCGAACTCACCAGTTCGGCCAAAGAGTTCTTGCGAGCTCCCCGGAGAACGATGAACCGCCACGACTGCTGGTTGTGAGCGGAAGGCGCCTGGTTGGCCGCCTCCAGGATGGCCTCCAGGGCGGCCGCGGGCACGGGTTGATCCTTGAAGAGTCGGACGCTGTGACGCCGCTTGATACATATTAGGGTTTCATTCACAAGCTTGGTTTCGGACCCGCTCACAGATCCCGCTCCTCCCACTCCGGATTCTGCCTTTCAAGGGACGGCGTCCGAAGACCCCCGCCCCCGAGGACGGCGCCCCCGAGACCCGCGTCCTTGAGTTCCCGGTCCGAGGACTCCCGCCCGTTATGTGTAAACATACCCGCTACGGCAAGCCGGGGAACTCGCCAACCGTGAGGTTACCGACATCCTTAACCCAACCTCAGCTGAGAGACGCCCGAGAGACGCTTTCTCTCGGCTTTGCCCGGGCCGCCCGATTGGCTATGCTGGTCAACGACGTGATGTGACTCTTCACGGACAGAAGGAGCGATATGCCACACCGGCTCGGTTTTGACAACGAGAAGTACTTGGAGGAGCAAAGCCGCGCCATCAAGGAGCGGGCGGGAAGAATCGGGGGCAAACTCTATCTCGAGTTCGGCGGCAAGATCGCTTACGACTTCCATGCCGCCCGCGTTCTACCCGGTTACGACCCCAATGTCAAGATCAGGCTCTTGCAGACCCTTCGTGACCAGGTTGAGATCCTCATTTGTATCTACGCCGGAGCGATCGAACAACGCAAAGTCCGGGCCGACTTCGGCGTCCCCTATGACGCCGACGTGTTGCGCCTCATCGACGATCTCAGAGAGTGGAATCTGGAGGTGCGTGGTCTGGTGATCACCCGCTTCGAGCATCAGCCTGCAGCGTGCAAGTTCAAGGCCAGGCTAGAACGCCGGGGGGTCAGAGTGTTCACCCATCGTTTTACGAGCGGTTATCCGACCGACGTCGACCGCATCGTAAGTAAACTCGGTTACGGCGCAAACGAGTACATCCCCACCGAACGGCCTATCGTCGTGGTGGCAGGTCCGGGACCAGGCAGCGGGAAGCTGGCCACCTGCTTGTCGCAGCTCTATCACGAACACTTGCGCGGAGCCGAAGCCGGGTATGCCAAGTTCGAGACCTTCCCCATCTGGAACCTCCCTCTCAAGCACCCGGTGAACGTAGCCTACGAGGCAGCCACGGTCGAGCTGAAGGACGTCAACCAGATCGACCCGTATCATCTCGCCGCCTACGGTGTGCAGGCGGTCAACTACAACCGCGACATCGAAGCTTTTCCGCTCCTCGCTCGTATCCTTCAACGCCTCGGCAGCGCCAGTTTCTACCAATCACCCACCGATATGGGAGTCAACCGCGCCGGCTTTGCCATCGTTGATGACGAGGTGGTTCGAGCTGCAGCAGAGCAGGAAGTTATCCGACGCTACTTCCGCTACGCCTGCGAATACGCCCTCGGTCTGGTGGAAAGAGAAGATGCCGAGCGGGCGCAGCTCCTCATGAACGAGCTGGGACTTGACGAGACCAAACGGCCGGTGGTTCTCCCGGCACGCCGAGCGGCAGCGGAAGCTGAGGCTAAGGGCAAGGGTAACAACGGCGCCTATTGTGGTGCAGCCATCGCCCTTTCCAACGGTTCCATCATCACCGGAAAGAACTCTCCTCTGATGCACGCCGCTTCCGCGGCCGTTCTCAACGCTGTAAAGTACCTGTCAGGCCTTCCCGACGAGATCCCCTTGCTCTCGCCGAACGTCATCGAGTCGATAGCCAGCCTCAAGAAGAATGTGTTGAACATGAAGGCCGTAAGTCTCAGCCTGGAGGAGACCCTCATCGCACTGGGCATCAGCGCCACTACCAATCCGGCGGCCCAGATTGCGATCGAGCGACTTAGGGACCTGGGAGGCTGCGAGTTCCACACCACCCATCTTCCTACCTCCGGCGATGAGGCCGGGCTACGAAAACTCGGCCTTAACATCACCAGCGATCCCCAATTCGCCACCAGCTCCTTGGCGCTGGTCTGAGCAGTGAAGACCGGGCCCTTGCAGTCGCACCAAACCAGCACGGGCACTATCATCGAGCCCACAGGTAAACACGGAAGGAGAGGCACGACATGGTCAAGGCGATCACCTCCCAAGAACTGGATCCCCAGGCCTTCATAGCTGAGAAGATCCAGGCTATCCGGGCGGCGGTAGGAGAGGAACGAGCCATCAATGCTCTGTCGGGCGGGGTCGATTCCTCCACGGTTACTGTCCTTGGCCACCGAGCCCTGGGCGACCGTCTACGCACCATCTTCGTCGAAAACGGCTTGATGCGCGAAGACGAGGCCGAGCAGGTAGTGGACCTCTTCCGCTCACTGGGGGTGAACGTGGAGGTAGTCGACGCCCGCGAAGAATTCTTCGCTGCCCTCAAGGGCGTCACCGATCCTGAGGCTAAGCGGGAAGCCATTACCCAGACCTTCTATCGCCAGGTCTTCGGCAGATTGGTCCGCGAAAGCGGCGCGCGTTTCCTTTTGCAGGGCACCATCCTCACGGACATCGATGAAACCGTAGCCGGCATCAAACGCCAACACAACGTGTTTGCGCAACTGGGGATAGACCCAGAGGAGGCCTTCGGCTACCGCATCCTCGAACCCCTTGTCGAACTGCGCAAAGATGGAATGCGCAAGGTGGGCGAAGCCCTCGGTCTACCTCCCGAGCTGTTCACGCGCATCCCCTTCCCCGGCCCAGCTCTGGCGGCTAGGGTGATCGGGGAAGTAACGCCCGAACGCATACAGACGGTGCGCCTGGCCACAGCGGTGGTGGAACGCCGTCTGGCCGGGTTTGGAGCCTTCCAGTACTTAGCCATCCTGCATGAGGACCGCGTGACCGGTATGAGAGAGGGACGGCGTGAGTTCGGCCAGCAGATAGAGGTGCGTTGCTGGGACAGTGTGGACGCCGGCACCGCTAGGCCCACCCGTCTTCCCTTCGAGCTTCTGGAAGACCTCGCACGAGAGATAGTGGAGACGGTGCCAGGCGTGGTGAGCGTGACGTACAATATCGCGACCAAGCCCCCTTCCACCATCGAGGCGGTGTAGAACACGGCGAGGTCAATGAGATGGACCCTCGAGTAGCTCGTGAAATCCACACGCTGCTCACAGCGGGTCGTGACTTCGTCTTGGTGCACACATTGGCGACCCGCGGCTCCGCACCCCGACACGTGGGAGCTTGGATGGTGGTACGCGCCGATGGGACCTTCCTGGGCACGGTCGGCGGCGGCCCCTTGGAAGCAAGGGCCCTGGCCGCGGCCTGCCAAGCCCTGCAGCAGGACCAGAGCCGGTTGCTTGAGTTTGTTCTGACCGAGGCTGACAACACCGGGCTCGGCATGACCTGCGGCGGGGAAGCCAGGCTGCTTGTCGAGCCGGTGCGAGCGCAGCATCGGGAAACCCTTGAGCCCGTCTTGGAAGCCGTAGTCGCCCTGCTTGAGGAAGGCCGTTCCGGTTGGTTGGTAACTCAGGTGAGGACTGTGGAGAGCCCCACGCTGAGCCATCTGCAGAGCCCCGGACCAAGTCCCCCAGACCTGCCTGCCGCTCTGCCTCCTGGGCACACGCTCGTCCTGGTGCGGCGAGCTCTGGTGGACGCCACAGGCGCGCTGATCGGTGAACCCCTCCTCTCGCCCGAGGCTTCCGCGCACTTGGCGGCCACCGGAGCGGTCCCCGCTGACGCAGAAGAGGGAGCTTCTGACCTGTACGTCGAGAGACTGGCGTCACCTGAGACCGCCTACATCTTCGGCGGCGGCCACTGCGGTCAGGCTTTGGCTCCCCTCCTTACCACCATTGGCCTACGAGTGGTCGTCATAGACGACCGCGAGGAATTCGCGAGCAAGGAACGATTCCCTACCGCCGACCGTTTGGTGGTACCAGCGGCTTTGGCCTTCGCCTGCGAAGACCTGCCGATCGATGGCCGCAGCTACGTCATCATCATGACCCGCTCCCACGCCCTCGACCAGGCGGTGCTGGCCCAAGCTCTCAAGACCGAAGCTCGCTATATGGGCATGATCGGCAGCCAGCGCAAAGTAACTGCTATCTTCGCGGCGCTTCGCGGGCAGGGGTTCAGCGAGGAAGCACTCCGCCGGGTTCATGCCCCGATAGGAATCGAGATAGGGGCGGAGACCCCTGAGGAAATCGCCCTCAGCATCGCCGCTGAAATCGTCAAGGTGCGAAGAGGCGGCGACCAGGAAGCCGGAGAGGCCACAGGCAGCCATACGTGAAGGATCCGGGTCGCATAGGCGCGGTCATCCTGGCGGCGGGCCGCTCGTCGCGCATGGGCCGCTGCAAGGCGCTGCTCCCCTTGGGCGGCGAATCACTCGAGCTTAATGGCCGGGGCGGTCGGAACGCGACAGAGGCTCTGGAGCAGGTGGACGATCCGGGTGCTTGCGAGAACCCGGAGAATCCGCAGGATCGCACCCCACACAGAGCACTAGCCTCCTCACCCGCTTGTACCGCTCTTGGCTGGGCCGTCCGGAGCTTGCGGCTGGCCGGGATTTGTGACCTGGTGGTGGTGACGGGCTACGAACGAGCTCTTCTGGTTCCCCTTCTTGAGGGTCTGTGTCTCCGCGGCGCGCACAACCCCCACTACGACCTGGGCATGTTCTCATCCGTGCAGACCGGCGTTGCCGCCCTCTCTCCAGGTCTGGAAGGTGCAGTGTTGCTACCCGTCGACTCCCCCCTGGTACGACCGGAGACCCTCCGCTCTCTGGTCGAGCGGTCCAGGACGGACGTCATCTTGCATCCGACTTGCTGTGGGCGACGCGGCCATCCTCCCCTGGTGGGCGCAGACTATTTCTCGGCTTTGCTCAGCGCTCCCCCCACGGGCACTCTGCGCGATTTCTTCGCGCAGCACGCGGAAGCGGAGAGCGAGGTCCAGGTAGAAGACCTCTCCATCCTTCTCGACATGGACACGCCCAAGGACTTCCACCTAGTCAGTCATCTGGCAAGCTTGGCGGCGAGCGCTTGGGCGCGAGTGGGACTCGCGCCTGCCAAGTCCGCTGTGGGGTCGCCCGCGCTGGCTCAGCCAGACACGGCCGGGGCAAGAGCGGCCGATCTCGGACCTCCGGTCAAGCGGGCCGACGATGCGACCCTCGCGGGCGGCCCGGCCACTTCACTCGACCAAGAGGACTGCCTTACCCTGCTCAAGGCCCTGGGCACTCCGCCCAGTGTCATCCAACACTGCCTCGTTGTCGCACAGGTGGGCCGCGGCCTGGCTCAGGGCGTAGCTTCGAAAGTGGGGGGCATCGACCCGGATAGGGTGGCCGCGGCCTGTCTCCTCCACGACATGGTGCGCTCGCAGCTCTCGCACGCTCTCCTAGCGGAGCGCTTGCTGGACAACCTGGGCCTCAAGTCACTCGCCGCCCTGGTCGCCGGGCACATGGTCCTCGACCCTGATCTGTCGCTGGAGCCCGGTCTCACCGAGACCGAGCTCGTCTACCTGGCCGACAAGGTGGTCTTCGAGGCAACCATTGTCGGGCTTGACGAGCGGGAAAGACGGGCTCTGCTCAAGATGGAAAGCTCACCGAGAGACGGACCCGAGGCGGAGAGGAGAGTGCATGAGCGGATGGCTGCCGCCCGGCGGGTCGCCGCCAAAGTAGAAGCGCTAGTTGGCCAGCCTTTGGACGTCTCGCTGGAGCGGATTCCGACCCGCTGCTCAACCCACCAGCGATTCAGCTGAGGGCCGGATCTGGTCGGCAGGATGGATGGGAGCCCGCCGAGAGAGAGGCCCGCCTCAGTGTACAGGGCCTCAGTCTGCAGGGTCTCCCTCTCAAGTAACGTCACTCTGCCAGCGTTCCCACGATAGGGAATCTCTGCAGCAGATCCTCCCCATGAGGAGCCTGGGCCAGAGCCTCGGTCAGGTCGGCTCCCGCCTCGTGCATGGCCTGGTGGCGACCGTTCCGCCAGACGAAGCTCCCGGAGACATCGTGGATCTTCCCCCTAAAGGCCACATACGCGGGACGCCCCTCCCGACCATCGAACTTGGCCAGTTCGGCCAGGGAAAGCTTCACCTTGTTCTCACTCCAGCTTGGCCTGGCGGCCTGAGCTTGGCGTCCGTGATCGGCGTCGAGTCGCCCTTCGGTGCCTCCGCCGCGTTGCCATCACGAGCCTAGCGCAGGAACTTGGACACAAAGGGAGAGGTCTCTCCGCGTCGCATGAAGTGGCCAGAAGGGCCTTCGCCCAGGAACTCCGAGAACCAGGACTCGTGCTCGACTTCCTCGTGCAAGATGGAAAGCGAGAGGTCGTAGGTACGGTGGTCTTTGCCGGCGGTCAGGTTGCAAATGTTGGTGTACCCGCGGACAGCGCAGCGCTCTGCTTCCACCAAGACGGTCAGCATCGCCTTGATGTCGCTGGGATCGTCCGGGAGATACGCCGGCGAACAAGCCGACATGTCGTGGAACTCCTTCATGTCTTCGGGCAACTTCCCGCCCAGCTCGTAGATGCGCGGCACCAGAGCCTCGAAGTGGTTGCGGTCCTCGATGCGGGCAACTTCGGCGATCTCCTTGATGGTCTCGCCGTCCAGACCAATGAGGTTAGCCCTCAAGATCGTGTAGTAGTAATAAGTGGTAAGTTCGGCTGCTGCGTTACACACGAGCAGTTCCAGGAGCTGGTCGACGTTCACCCCCGCGCGCTCCACCATTTCTCTTGCTACTTTGGCCATTTTGTTCTCCTCCGTCTTGGTCGCATCCGGCCACACTGATCCCCGGTGACCGTGACAGTCTTTTCTCCGCTTCTACCACCCAACTTGTGGTGGTAAACCCCTTCCGACCAAGACCCGCTCCAAGAGCAGCCGAGCGGCCTCCAGAAGTCCCCAAGAGAACACAAACGACCTGGGACGAAGCTGATCGGCCTTATTCGGCCCCGCCCGCGCCCTCCTGCCTCGCGTCGAGCGAATCCCTATCCGCCAAGGCTTTCCTGTTCACGCAGCGCACCGGTTCGCCGGGGAATCCCCGCAGGAAGCAGCGGTTGCAGGACTTGCAGACAGCGGGGCGCGGGTCACCCCTTTGCCAGCGACCAACGAGTTCAGGCTCGCAGATGAGCGGCCGCGAAAGAGAGATAAGATCAGCGGCCCCGACCTCAACCAGCCGCTCCGCGCTCTGAAGGGTCCGTATCCCACCCACCAGCATTACCGGAACTCTAACCCTCTGCTTTAACTTCAGGGCGGTGGTTTCGTAGTAGGCTTCCGTCTCGGCACCCAGCGCCACCCCGGTCCGGAGGGGTCGGTAGTCCCCCGAGAGCGCAGTCCCACCGCTCAGCTCTATGGCATCCACCCCTGCTCGCTCCAGAAGGACAGCGCCCTCCAGGGCTTCTTCCTCGGTAAGACCGCCAGCCAGGAAGTCGGCCGCGTTGATCTTGATGAGCACCGGGTAGTTCGGACCCACGGCCTCTCGCACCGCTTGGATCACCTCCACCGCGAGGCGGTGCCGACGTTCGAGGTCGCCTCCGTAGTCGTCACTCCGCTTGTTGAAGAACGGGGACATGAACGAGCTGAGCAGGTAGCCGTGGGCGCCATGGATCTGCACCGCATCGAACCCCGACCTTAAGGCACGGCGAGCAGCGCGAGCAAACAACCCCGGCACTACCTTGACCTCGGACACCGACATGGCCCGGCCGACCAAGCCCGCAGACGTGGACCGCGGGCTGGGACCGAGCGGCAGCTCAGCGCCAGGAGCGTCCCCCGACCACAGCCCGCCATGGGTGATCTGCAGAGCGACCTTGGCGCCGCTCTCTTGCACGGCTTCTGCCAAACACGCAAGCCGCGGCACCACGTGGTCGTCATGAGCTCCGAGTTGGCGCACACCGAGTCGACCCTCCGCAGCCACAAAGGCGTGTCCGGTGATCACCAAGCCCACCCCACCGCGCGCCAAGGCAGCCATGAGCTCGATCAGCGCTGCACTCGGAGAACCGTCCGCCTCTGCCATACCTTCCCAGGTGGCCGAGCGCACGAAGCGGTTCGGCAAGGTCAAGGCCCCGAGCGAGACCGGTGCGAACAGGTCGACCATCGGCCCTACGCCTCACCAGACGCGTGCTGACGCCCGCACCCAGCGGATCTTCCCGTCGGGTCCTCGCCGTTGTCGGACCTGTCCACGCTCCTCCAGGTAGGCGAGGTGAGCGATAGTCTCATTCATGGCCAGAATCACCTGCAAAGGGTCGAGACCCCGCGGGAAGAGAACCTCTAGAAGCTCCCCCGCCGTATGTGGCTCCGTCACGGCGTCCAACAGGCGAGCGCAGCGCTCCCTATGATGTGCAAGCAGAGCGGCGACGCGTGCCTTCACGCCCAGGAAGGGGACCCCATGCGAGGGCAGCACCAGCGTGTCCGTTGGTAGTTCTTCCAACTGCTTCAGGGACTGCTCGAACAAAGCCACCGGATTCCCCAAACGATAGGTGACCGGAGAGCCCACGTGCGACGAGATGTGCGGCAGGAGCATGTCGCCCGAGATGAGTAGGCGAGCCTCCTCTGAGTACAAAGACACATGCTCAGGTGAGTGACCATGACCTATCAAGACCCGCCACTCGCGGCCGCCCAAGCTCACCCGGTCCCCCGCGGCCAGGGGCACCACCGCGGCCGGTACATCGGGAACCAAATGGCCAAAGGGTCGAGGAGATGAAAGCAGGAGCTCGCGGGTAGGCCCGGGCAGTCCGTGCGGAGTGAGTCTATCCACCGCCGACCAGGCGCCGGCTGCTCTATCCTCCCGCTTGGCCGCTAAGGCCTGCTCGTGCTCGCCCCGACTCATCAGGACCTGAGCGCCTTGCTCCTCGGCCATCCACCTTGCCGCGCCGCTATGGTCAGGATGGAAGTGAGTGAGCACGATGCGCTCGACCTTGACCCCCGGAGCCGCGCCCTGTTCGACCTTGACCCCCCGGGCCGCGCCCTGTTCAGCCCCGAGCCATTCCGCTTCGGCTTGCCAGCTGTCGACGCGCTTCCCCCCGCCCGAAGGGGCCACCCTCACTGGCATGGCCGTCTCTCCTAACCTAGCTAGGAGCCTGTTCCACAGTTCACGGGTAGTCTGATCGCCAAGCCCGACATCGACCACGGTGAGCCGCAGGACGTCCGAAGCCGAACCTTCGCCGGCGCCGCCCTCGGCAACGCCACCCTCGCCGGCCCCGACCGCCGGCTCCACCAACAGCCAGACGTTCACGTGGTTGAGCCGGAGAGGCAGCGGCAATCGCGCCCAGTAGATCCCCTGCGCGACTTGCTTCACCACCCCGGGGCCGGGCACATTCTCAAAAGGAAAACGCAGACCGTCGACTGGCTCGGAGCCCTGACCTCCGCTTGCGTCGTTTCGCACCGACTCCCACCCTCGACCCTGCGCTAGACCGTCCCTCTCGCCCCGCCGGTCTCAATACGCGACCAAGATGGGCCGGTGACAGCGCAGGCAGCGGTCAGCCTCGGCAAGAACCTGCTCCAGCGTGTAGCCCAGCTCAGGAGGATCGAACGTGTGCTTGCGCACCTCCGGTTCCAGCATGGGCATCTTCTGGCGGGTGCCATAGTCAACGGATTCCGCAAGCGGTTCTCTGCTGGTCTGGGCTCCCAGATACACGGCGAGGCGCTTCGTCTTATCCTCGATGTCTTCCTCCACTGGCTCGCCCCGCAGGTACTTGTCGATGTACTTGGCTGCCATCTTGCCGGCGTTGATGGCCTCGATGATGGTCCCGCCGCCGCTCACCGCATCTCCGCCCACGAAAACCCCCGGTTTGCTCGTCATCAAGGTATGAGGGTCTGCCTCCAGGTAGCCGTACCGGTTGAACTTGAGCTCCCCGTCCGCTTGGAAGGGCTCGAAATCTGGCCGTTGCCCGACCGCAGCTATGATGGTGTCGGCTGTGAGCACGAACGGGGCCACATCGGCCGGCACCGGCCGTCGCCGTCCGCTCTCGTCCGGCTCACCCAGCTCCATCTGCTGGCAGACCAGGCCTTCCACGCCGTCCACGCCTTTACACTCGACCGGCGCGGCCAGGTATAGGAACTCGACTCCTTCTTCCTCGGCCTCCTCGATCTCCCAAGGGTTGGCCGGCATCTCGTTACGGGTGCGCCGGTAGACGACCTGCACTTTCTTTGCGCCCAGCCGGATACAGGTCCGCGCGGCGTCCATCGCCGAGTTGCCCCCGCCTAGTACTAGCACCGTCTCGCCTATGTCGACCGGCTCCCGCAGGGCCACCTTCCGGAGGAGCTCGATGGCGTCCATGGTGCCGGGCAGGTCTTCGCCGGGAATGCCCAAGGGTCGGCCCAGGTGCGCACCGATGGCGATGAACACGGCCTCGAAACCCATCTTCTCCAGGTCCGAAAACTGGACGTCCTTGCCTAGCCGTGTGTTATAGCGGATCTCGACTCCCAGCTGTTGGATGAGTTCGGTCTCCCGCTGGATGACATGCCTGGGCAGGCGGTATTCGGGGATGCCCACGTGCACCATGCCGCCCGGCACCCCCAGCGCCTCAAAAATGACCGGGGCGTACCCCCGCAGGGCCAGGTAGTACGCAGCGCTGAGACCGGCGGGACCCGCCCCGATGACGGCCACCTTCTTGCGCTGGCCCGACCCATTGCCCTGGGAACGAATGCTTGCCGCAGTCACCAGTTCGGTGACCTCGTGCGGCCCGCTTGCATCCAGCCCTCCCCCGAGCGCACCCGCAGTCATTTCCGCGAGGGTCGCCTGCAGAGGTTCGACCAGCCGGCCCGAGACTCCCCTGTCGTCCGCCAGCCCTTCCGCCCGGTCGGCGCACCACCGCTTGATGTTGTTGATAGCCACGGGATGCCCGGTGGGAGCCAGGGTGCAGTTCGATTCGCAGGGATGCGGGCAGGTACGTCCGATGATGGCCGGCAAAGGATTGTCACGCTTGACGATAGCAGTGGCCAAATGAGGATGTTCCTCCAAGGCCTGGAAGATGTAGGCGGCGCAGTCGACGTTGGAAGGACAGGTGGAACGGCAAGGCGCCGCTATCCAGCCATAGGTGGCCGGTACGGGACAGACCCGGCCCGCAGCATGCTCGGCGAAATGGTCGGCCCCTACGTCGAGCAGAGCCAGAATGGGGTCCCTTATGGTGTTGGCGATGCCGCACCAGGCCGAGTCCTCGATGGACTCCGCCAGTCGCCGGATGCGAGTCACCGGGTCCTCGCCCGTCCGACTCGGCTCCGCCGTCCCCGCAGCCAGCGCCTCCAGCAGCTCCCGCATCACATCCACTCCGATACGGCAGGGTCCACAACGCCCGCATGACTCCTGCTGGATCAGGCATAGGTAAGCCCGGGCCACCTCCACCGGACAGGTTCCCTCCCGCAGCACCACTCCCCGCCAGGAGACCACTCCCTTGATGACTTGCATGTCTGGCTGGGCAAGACGAGCTAGTACTTCCTCCGCGCTAGGACCTTGATAGCGATCGCTGAGAACCGCAAGGGTCCGGTCACTGGTCGCATCTGCAGCTTGGGGCGTTCCCACCGATGCCTCCCTTGAACAGGTACGCCGACGCTCCCGATGATATCGCATCCTGCCGCCCCCACGGCAGCCACGGCAGGAACGGTGACCAGCGTCGGCTGCTTCGATGAGGTCCTGCGGCGCCGGTGAGCGCGCGGGGTCTGGCAGGCAGGGTCGCGCCTACGGGTGACCACCCGCGCACTCCGGGCATGGAGAGTCCCGCACCCGGCCCTGAGCGCTACAATCAATCTACTCGAACAGATGCGGACACCACGCAAGGAGGGCTGATGGAGCGTCTCTGGGCACCTTGGCGGTTGCAGTACGTCACGCAGGAGAAGCCCTCCGGGTGCATATTCTGCGAGAAACCTAAGGCAGGCGACGACCAAGCCAATCTCATCGTCCATCGCGGTCAATGGGCCTTCGTGATGCTCAACACTTTCCCATACAACAACGGCCACCTCATGGTGGCGCCGTATGCGCACCTTGCCGACTTGGAGGTCTTGCCAGCCGAGACCTTGCACGACATGATGGACCTCGCCCAGCTAGCCATAAGAGCTCTCAAAGCCAAGTTCAGGCCGGATGGTCTCAATCTCGGGCTCAATCTGGGAGCAGCCGCCGGCGCAGGGATAAAAGACCACCTGCATCTACACCTCGTGCCCCGCTGGGTGGGAGACACGAATTTCATGCCAGTCATCGGCGACGTGCGAGTGATCCCCCAGTCACTGGAAGAGTCTTACCGGCTCCTTCGCGAAGCCTTTGCCGAACTGGAAAGCGGGAAGGAGGACTGATGACCGAGTCTGCTCTGTTTATCGTCCATGTGCACGTACACGTGTTGCCGGAACACGTCGAGGCCTTCAAGGAAGCTACCAGCATCAACGCCCACCATAGCCTGGAGGAGCCGGGAGTGGCCCGCTTCGATGTGGTCCAGCAGCTCGACGACCCCACGCGCTTCGTGTTAGTCGAGGTATACCGGAACCCGGAAGCGGCCGACGCGCACAAAGAGACCGCCCACTACCAGACCTGGCGGGATACGGTGGCCCCCATGATGGCCGAACCGCGCTCCAGCGTCAAATACACCAACGTTTTTCCGCCGGCGGCCGGCTGGTAGAAGGACTCCTGAGCGACTCGGCAACACCCTGACTAGACCGGTGAGATTCGAGTTTGCGACAGCCGGTAGGATAGTCTTCGGGCCTGGCACGCTGCCGGAGGCCGCTGAAGCCGTGGTCGCCTGCGGAAGGCGGCTGCTCTGCGTCACTGGCAGCAACACTGCCCGAGCTGAACCTCTCCTTGACCTCTTGCGCAAGCGGGGGCTGAGATCTCCCGCCATCCTGGCGGTGACCCACGAACCCGACTTGGAGCTCGTGCGCAGAGGGGCCGCCCTGGCTCGTGAAGAAGGCTGCGACGTGGTGGTCGGGATCGGAGGCGGCGCGGTCATCGACGCGGCCAAAGCCGTGGCCGCCCTCGCGACCAATGCCGGTGAGGTGCTCGATTACCTGGAAGTCATCGGGCAGGGCAGACCACTGACCACCCCGCCGCTTCCCGTGGTCGCCGTCCCCACCACGGCCGGAACCGGTTCCGAGGTCACCCGTAACGCGGTCATCACTTCGCCTGTCCACCGGGTGAAAGTGAGTCTGCGCAGCCCTCTACTCCTCCCCCGAGTTGCGGTGATCGACCCTGAGCTCACCTACGACCTGCCTCCCCAACTGACAGCCACTACCGGCCTCGACGCGCTGGCCCAACTCCTCGAACCTTTTGTGAGCACGCGGGCCAACCCGGTCACCGACGGTCTATGTCGAGAAGCCCTGCCTCGCCTGGCCCGTTCTCTCCGGCGCGCGGCGAGTCACGGCCGTGACGTCGCCGCGCGCGAGGACATGGCGTTCGCCAGCCTGTGCGGCGGACTGGCCTTGGCTAACGCCGGGCTGGGCGCAGTGCACGGGCTGGCGGCGCCACTGGGGGGACTTCTGGGAGCGCCACACGGCGCCCTCTGCGCCGCCTTGCTTTCCGCCACAGTGGCCGTGAATCTACGTGCCCTGCGGATGCGAGAGCCAGGGAGCGAAGCGCTCGGCCGCTACCAGGAGGCCGCGCGCCGCCTGACCGGCCGTGCTACCGCCCAAGCCGAGGATCTGGTCGGCTGGATCGAGCGGCTCGTGATCGATCTCGCAATCCCGCCACTTAGCAGCTGGGGCCTGACCACGGCCCAGGTTGAGGACGTAGCGGAGAAAGCTCTCGCTGCAAGCAGCATGAAGGCCAACCCGGTCGCGCTCACCCGTGAGGAGTTGATGGCCGCGTTGGAGTCCGCGCTCAACCGATAGCTACTTTCCCCCGTTCCCCCGTGCGGATGCGGATGCAATCCACGAGATCCACCACGAAGATCTTGCCGTCGCCGATCTCGCCAGTACGCGCCCCGGCAATGATGGCCTCGATTGTCGGCTCGACGAACTCCTCGTTGACGGCGATCTCGAGTCGGGTCTTCTTCAGCAGATTGACCTCCAGACGGACGCCGCGGTACGTTTCCTGGTAACCCATCTGCTGGCCGCATCCCAGAGAGTTGGTGACCGACATCTTCGTGATGCCGTGGGCGACCAGGGATTCCTTCACATCCTCCAGTTTCTCCGGCTGTATGTACGCGATGATGAGCTTCATCGTCTAGACTCCTCTCCCTTTCTATGACTCTTGGACGGGTGACCGGCCCTTTGAGAACCAATGGCTCTCGCGGCGGATTCCCTCCGCCTCACTGTCAATGGGTCGTGAATATCTGGAAGCCCGCATAAGCCTCCATGCCGTGTTCGCCCACGTCAAGCCCACGTAGCTCCTCGTCACGCGAGACCCTCAGACCGATGGTATGGCGAATGGCCAAGAACACCACGAGACCCAGACCGAAAGCCCATCCGAAGGCAGTCACCACCCCCAGGAGCTGAACGCCGAGCTGATGCAACCCGCCGCCGTAAAAGAGACCGCCGTCCAAAGCGAAGAGCCCGACAGCAGCCGTTCCCCAAGCCCCGCAGACACCGTGGACACTGATGGCCCCGACCGGATCATCGACTTTCGCGATGGCATCGAAGAAGCGGACACTCCCGTGGACCAGCACTCCTGCAACCGCGCCGACAGCGATAGCACCCAAGCCCGAAACCGAGGCGCAGCCAGCGGTTATAGCCACCAGGCCGGCCAAAGCCCCGTTCAAGGTCATGGAGCCGTCGGGCTTCTTCCCAAAGATCCAGGAAGTCACCATGGCGAAAAGCGCCCCAGCTGCGGCCGCCAGGTTCGTGGTCACAGCGATGCGCCCGATATCACCACTGGCAGCAGTCGTGCTACCAGCGTTGAATCCGAACCAACCGAACCACAAGATGAACACGCCCAGTGCGGCCAGGGTCAGATTGTGACCCAGGATGGCCTTAGGCTTGCCATCCTTTCCGTACTTGCCGAGTCGGGGCCCGACCACGAGAGCACCCGCCAGAGCGAGCCAACCACCGATCGAATGAACGACCGTCGATCCCGCGAAGTCAACAAAGCCCAGGTTTTCCAACCAGCCTGACCCGCTTCCCAGACTGCCCCAGGCCCACGACCCGAACACCGGGTAGATGAAGGCCGAGATAATTACGCTGTAGATCAGGTACCCCACGAACTTGGTACGCTCGGCCATGGCGCCCGAGACGATGGTGGCGGCTGTGGCGGCGAACACTGTCTGAAAGATCAAGAAGGTGAAACTCCAGGCCCCTCCGGCCCAGTCCTCCCCCCAGAGCACAAAGCCGGAGGTGCCCAAGAACCCGTTGGTGACTCCGAACATAAGCCCGAAGCCAACCAGGAAGAACGCAAGACTCCCCACCGAGAAGTCCATCAGGTTTTTCATGATGATGTTGACAGCGTTCTTCGCCCTGGTGAAGCCGGCCTCCACCATAGCGAAACCCGCCTGCATGAAGAACACCAAGAAAGCTGCCACACAGGTCCACACGATGTCGAGATTGGTCTGCACGAGCGTGACCGCTTCGCTCAGGCCTTGTGGCTCCATCCCTTCACGCTCCTTTCCGCGATATCCAATAGATGACTTTTTGACTTCGCCTGCAGTGTATCGGTAGGTGTAGACCCGCGCTATGGACAAATGGCTAACATCGTCAGAGTGTGATTAGACTTATCGCAGGAAAGTAACGTAAGCCAAAGCAGCCGGGATATACTTATGTACAAGCAAGGCGGCAGTGTCGACCTGAATCTTAGCTCTCAGGAAGCGACTGACGACGCAGACCTCTCGGCAGGATCACAAGAGACACGACCCCTCCAGCAGCGGGAAACAAACACTGACCCATCCAGGCCACAGAAAGCGCGGTGCCCAGAACACTAGGTAATCGGTGGCGAAAGTGGTAGAAGAACTTGGACGGAGACTGGGGCAGAGAGTCTGGTATCCCCGCCCAGTATCGCCGGCCGACCTCTCCTGCAATAATGACGCCCATGACCCTGTCCTTTCGACACCCTGGCCCCTCAGTGCCCCCCGTGGTCGCCGCAGAGTCCAAGTACCTGGGCGGACAATCTTTCGGCTGGCTGGTCATCGTCGCTTCGCTTGTGCTCCTTGCAGGCTCCTTCGGCACCCAACTGACGTTCGGCGTCTTTCTCAAACCCCTGAGCCTGGAATTCGGGTGGACGCGCGCCGCCACCTCGGGAGCGATGTCGCTCGCTATGGGGCTCTCAGGTGTGATCGGGGTCGTGATGGGCCGGCTTACCGACAGGTTCGATGTCCGCTTGGCCATCGGGGTTGGCGCTGCTCTGGGGGCGGCCTGCTATCTCCTGCTCGCTAGGTTGCACTCGCTTTGGCAGTTCTATCTCTACTTCGGCCTGGGTGGTGGTATCTGCATCGGAAGCACGTACGCGCCCGTGAGCGCCATCGTGTCCAAGTGGTTCAAGGAGCGACGCGCTCTCGCTCTGGGTCTCGCGCTCATGGGCATCAGCGTGGGTCAGATGGTGCTTACCCCGGTGTCCGCCCGTCTTATTGACACTGCAGGCTGGCGTCCTGCCTACGTGGTGCTGGCGGTGGTCATCGTGGTATGCGCACTCCCAGCCCTGTTCCTGCTCGGTCGAAAGCCTCCGACGACAACCCCACCGGTTCCGGTCACGCCGGGCTTACAGTCCTCGGGCTACAAGCCCACCTCAGAGGCCAACCTAAGCGAGAACCCAGCCGACGGTTTGAATACCCGCCAGGCGGCTAGGACCGCCCCGTTCTGGATGATCATGATCACCGGAGTCGCCATCGCGGCCGGCTTCTACATCACCGCCGCCCACATCGTACCGGCCGCCACCGACGCCGGAATCACCTCTACCTCTGCGGCTCTTATCCTCACCGTCAGCAGCATCGTCGGCATCCCGGGCACGGTAGTAGGAACCTGGTGGTTGACCAAGAGGCTGGGTCATCGCCTGGCGCTACTTGTCCTATGCGTGGGGCAGGCCGTGGCGCTCTTCTTGTTCGCCCTGGTCAGCCAACTGTGGGCCTTCTACTTGGTAGCTGCGCTCTTGGGGTTCTGCTTCGCGGCCTCCACCCCCGTGCGCCAGGCTATGGCGCCACCCCTGTTTGGGCTCAAGGCTGTGGGCTCGATCTTGGGTCTGGCCTATCTGGCCTGGTCGGCTGGCGCCCTCCTCGGGCCGTTTCTGGCCGGGCTCATCTACGACCTCACTGCCAATTACGACTTAGCCTTCATCCTAGGCGGCGTCCTCCTCCTGACCGGAGCAGTAAGCGTCCACTTGTGGGGCGGCCATAAACAAGTCCCCAGGTGAACCTCAGCTCACTGGGCGAAGAATGGCGCGGACCGGGCTTGCATCAGCATTGAGTATCCGCAGCGGTAGACAGATCAACTCGTAATTCCCCGGGGGGACATCGGCAAGAGCGCACCCCTCCAGTATGTATATACCTGCCTCCAACAGAGCCCGGTGGGTGGCGTGGATGCTCCCCTCGTCTCTGTAGTTTCCCACTGTGATGGCATCGAGACCAAACAGCCGGATGTGCTTTTGGGCCAAATAGTGGGCGGCGGACTCACTGAGATACACGTAATCCTCGACCCATTCTTTCGCCTCGTACACGGTCGGGGAGTTTCGCGTCTTGCAAAGGATGCGCTCGCCTCTCTTGATGTCGTATGGCTCGAGCTCTTCCGGAGTGATGATCTCGGGGTTTCTGATCTCGATCACCCGGGTTAAGCCCACGGTCGCATCCAAAGGCATATCGGTCACCGTCGAGCCACGGGCTATGAAGTGCAGCGGGCAGTCGACGTGGGTGCCGGTGTGGGTGAGGATCTCGAGCATGGTGATGGTCACGGGTGAGCCGAGTTCATGCTCATGAAGCCGGTAGATCTTTGGCTTTACCGGGTCGAGAACCAAGTTGTGCATGCCTTGCTTCATCACCAGTGTGATGTCGTACCAGCCTCGAGTAGCCGAAGAAGTCATTGCAGCCTCCTGAGGTGAGTCACCGCCCAGCCAGCTTATACAGGCCAGATAGGTCGGTAGGCCGAACCGCCGTTAAGCCCTGTAAAGCAGCGCTGTCGACAGCTTGACAAGATATCTTTAGCTAGCTAAATCGTAAAGATGCTATAACCATGGGCCGGGGCCCTGGGGAGAGGTTGCAGGGTCGTGACTCCGAGCCAGTACGTGGTGTGGACGAAGCATTTTTTCCTCCCCAGGTGCCCAGGGCCGCTGGAAAGGGGGGAGTCGTGAAACACTGGTCGTTCGTCTTGATTCTGCTGGCCCTAGTGTTGGGAGTGGCTGGTTTACTCCTCGCAGCTTGTGGAGAGGGCCCCAAGGAAAGCGGAACCGCAACCAGCGGAGTGACAAGTGCCTCTACCCAAGGATCAGAGACAGCAACAACTACGCCCGAATCTACAGTGTCCACTCAAGGACAAGGGGCAGGAGGCAAAGCAACCGTCCTCAGGTTGGCAATACCTAATCCGGCAGATGATCCGGTCACCGTGGCCCTCCAGCAGGGCTTCGTCGAAAGATTCAACGAGCGAGCGGCAGGCAAGTACGTAATCGAGGTCCATCCTGCCGGGTCCCTGGTCTCGATGGGCGAGAGCTTCCAGGCTGTGCAGACGGGTGCGGTGGAGATGGCAGACTGGGCCATCGGCGTTTT